>CAYFZX010000016.1:0-23820 GCA_964347795.1 uncultured Methanomassiliicoccales archaeon | reverse complement strand
GCTGGGTCCGCCCGGGTCTTGGGCCAGGACATCCGGCGGTCTTACGATGCGATCCGGGAGTCGGTTGGCATTCTCCCCCAGGATTTCGAGCCCTTCGACCGGTTGACTCCAAGGGAACACCTGCGCTACTTCGCTCGACTCTTCGGCAAGGCCGCCGACCCAGAGGAGATTGCCCGGATTCTGTTGATGGTCGGCCTCATGGACAGGGCCACTCTGCAGGCCCGGAAGCTCTCGGGAGGTGAGAAGAGGAAGCTGGGGATCGGCCTGGCCTTGGTGGGGGACCCCCGGTTGGTGTTTCTCGACGAGCCCACCACGGGCCTCGATCCGGCCGCGAGACGTGACCTCTGGGGGGTTGTCCGAGGGTTGCGGAAGGGTGGTCGAACCGTGGTGTTGACGACCCACTACATCGAGGAGGCCGAAGCCCTCGCCGACGACGTCTCCATCATGGTGCGAGGGCGAATCGTGGCTTCTGGCTCGCCAGACGACCTCGTGTCTGCTCACACGGATACGCGAGACATCCGCCTCCTGGGGGCGAGTTCAGAGGCGTTCGATGAGCTGCAGGCGAAAGACCTCGACGTCTTGCGTGAGGGCGAGGTTCTCGTTGTCAGGACCAAGGTCGAGGATAGCCTCGGCCAGGTCTTTGCCCGGATAGCACAGTCAGGGGTCGCGTTTCGGGACGTCGTCACCTCGAGGCCAAGCCTCGAGGACGTCTTCCTCAAGATCGTCGGGGCGCGCATCGAGGAGGGGGAGCTGAAGCCATGAGGAGAGTCTTCGCCGACCTGATTGCCTATGCAAAGCAGATGTTCCGGTCCCCTACCGCGGCCTTCTTCACCCTGTTCTTCCCCATCGTGCTCATTCTCGTCTTCGGGGCGGTCTTTGGGAATCCTGCGGAGATCCGTCTTCAGGTCCACGTCCAAGACCTTGACGACTCTGTGATGAGCAGTGCGCTGATTGAGGCCGTCAACCAGACCGGGGTCTCTGTGATGACGATCTCGTCGAGCGAAAACCTCACGGCCTTCGTCCGTGACCAGTCGATTCCCGTTGCCCTTCAGATTCCTGCAGGGTTCGAAGCCGAGGTAAACCTGGCCTTGGCCGGGAACTCGTCGGCACACCCTGTGGTGATGCTTCACGGAGACACGACCAGTTCCGCCTTCCAGGCGGTCGAGGGCGCCGTGTGGGGGGCCGTGACAGGACTTAACTTCCAGCTGTACGGGGCAACGCCGATCGTCGGGGTGGAAACGCAGGGACTCGGGGATGGCGGCGGGGAAGGGTTTGTCTCCGGGCTCGACTTCTACGTCCCGGGCGTCATCGGGATCGCCGTCCTCACCCCCATCTTCTTCACGTCGGCAATGGCGGCGGAGTACCGGGAGAGGCAGTACTTCAAGTTGCTGGCCACGACCCCGCTCCGGAAGAGCGAGTACCTGCTGGCCAGGACCGGATGGATGGTGGGGATCATCTTCCTCTCCACGTTTCTGCTAATCCTGGTGGCGCGCGCAGTCTTCGGCACCCTGTATATGCTCGACCTCGTTTCCGTGGCCTTGATTGCGGCCGGATCCGTGCTGTTCATATCCGTCGGAGTGGCCATCGGTAACTTCGCCAAGAGCGCCGACGCCGCAAGTGCGATCGCCAACGTCATCTACTTCCCGATGATGTTCCTGACGGGCACGTTCTTCCCATTGGAGTTGATGCCGGACTTCATGCAGACGGTCTCCCGGTTCCTGCCTCTCGCGTACTTCAACGAGGGACTGAGGGATACCCTCATCTTCGGAAACATTCCGGGCGCGTTGGTGAACCTCGGCATCGTTGCCGTCCTCGCCGTTGTCTTCTTCATCTTGTCTGCCTGGTCATTGACCTGGCGGGCGGAGTAGGGTGGGGAACAAGGGCCCCCCCGAAGCGTTAAGTGGCTGGATCCACTCCCTCTGCCAAAAGACCTGGAGGGATGTGATGGAACACAAAATCACGGGGGATAACCTGCAGTTCGTTCACCTGCAGCTGTCACCCGGGGAGAAGGTATGGGCCGAGGCGGGAGCCATGGCCTATATGTCGGGAAACATGGTGATGCGCGCCAAGGCTCGTGGCGGGATCTGGAAGGGGATTAAGCGGAAGCTTGCCCGCGAGACCTTTTTCGTCACGGAGTTCATCGCCGAGGGAGGCTCCGGGGTGGCGGCTTTCGGGGGGAACGTCCCCGGGAAGATCATGGCCATTGACCTTCGGGATGGAAAGAGCTGGTTTCTCCAGAAGGACGCGTTCCTCTGTGCCGAGGAGGGGGTGAACATGGACATCGCCTTCCAACGCCGACTGGGTGGGGCTTTCTTTGGAGGTGAGGGCTTCATTCTCGAGAAAGTCTGGGGGCATGGCCAGGTCTTTGTCCACGCGCCGGGCGATATTGTGGAGATGGAGCTGAAGCCCGACCAGGTGATTAAGGTCAGCACCGGCAACGCCGTGGGTTGGGAAGACTCCGTTGCCTATGACATTCAGACCGTTGGGGGCATCAAGACCGCCCTCTTCGCCGGGGAGGGACTCTTCGTGACCACGCTCCGCGGCCCCGGGAAGGTCGTCCTCCAGTCCCTCACCCTGCCGAGGCTGGCCAACGCCCTGGTCCCGTTCTTGCCCTCGCAGACCAGTGGCTCCGGCGGTTTCAGCTTCAGGGTTGGCTAATCTTGACGGTTAGACAAATCATCGGGGCCCTCGCCACCCTCGGTATCATAGTCGTCGGGATCTTCCTGCTCTCCGTCCTCGGCCTTCTCCTCCCGATCCTCCTGCTCTTGGGGCTGGCCCTCTTCCTGCTGATCGTCGCCGCTATCGCGGTTTTCATCATCCTCTCGATCATCCTAGTCCCCTACTACTTCTTCACCAAGCGGCCAAAGGTGGAGCCTGGGAGCTACCGGCTCGAGGAGATCGAGGAGAAGTAGGACGCTACCCACGCAGTACTATCTCGATGTTCACGCCGTCGGGCACTTGGATGCGCATCAGCTGTCGCAGGGCCCTCTCGTCGGCGTCGATGTCGATCAGGCGCTTATGGACCCGCATCTCCCACCGGTCCCATGTCTCGGACCCCTCGCCGTCAGGGCTCTTTCGGACCGGGACCACCAGCTTCTTCGTGGGGAGCGGGATCGGCCCCCGCATGTTCACCCCGGTACGCTCGCTGATGGTCTTTATCTGGGAGCACACGCTGTCGACTTTCTGGGGATCCGTGCCGCTCAGCGATATGCGGGCCTTCTGAGCCATTCCTCTCTAGAGGAGCCAGGCGGGGATAAAAACCTTACCTCTTCTCGATTGCGATGACCTGTCCTGCGGCGACGGTCTGGCCCATGTCTCTGATGGCGAAGCGACCCAACTGCGGGAAGTCGGCAAAGGTCTCCACAGACATCGGCTTCGTGGGCACGATCTTCACCATGGCTGCGTCCCCCGTCTTGAGGAACTGCGGGTTCTCCTCCTTCACAGCGCCCGTCTTGGGGTCGAGCTTCTGGGTCAGCTCCTCGAACCGGCATGCCACCTGAGCCGTGTGGGCGTGGAACACGGGGGTGTAGCCCACGGTGAGGACGCTTGGATGGTTAAGGACGACGATGCGGGCCGTGAAGGATCGAGCCACCGTGGGGGCGTTGGCCGTGGGACCGCAAACATCCCCGCGACGGATCTCGTCCCTGGCAATGCCTCGAACGTTGAACCCCACGTTATCCCCAGGCTCAGCCTGGGCGATGTTCTCGTGGTGCATCTCAATGGACTTCACCTCTCCCTCCTTGTCGGAGGGTTGGAACACCACTTTGGTGTCCGGTTTCAGGACACCGGTTTCAACGCGACCGACGGGAACGGTCCCGATGCCGGTGATGGTGTAGACATCCTGAACGGGGATCCGCAGGGGCTTCTCCGTCGGCTTCTCCGGCGGGCTGAGTTTGTCAATGGTCTCTAGGAGAGTGGTACCGTCGTACCAGTCCATCTTGTCAGATTTCTCAACCACGTTGTCGCCAACGAAGGCAGAAATCGGCATGATGGGAATGTCTGCTGGCTTGTAGCCCACGGACTGGAGGAGCTTCTCGACCTCTCCCTTCACGCTCTCGTAGCGTCCCTTGTCGTAGGCCGGTTTCGTGGCATCCATCTTGTTGATGACTACGACCAGCTGTTGCACGCCCAAGGTCCTAGCCAGGAAGACGTGTTCATTGGTCTGGGCCTGGCGGCCTTCGGGGGCGCCCACCACGAGGACGGCGGCGTCCGCCTGGCTCGTGCCTGTGATCATGTTCTTGACGAAGTCCCGGTGGCCCGGGGCGTCGATGATGGTGAAGTAGTTCTTGTCGGTCTCAAACCGGCGGTGGGCCACGTCGATCGTCAGGCCGCGTTCTCTCTCTTCCTTAAGGTGATCCATGACCCAGGCAAACTCGAACGTGGGCTTCCCCTTCTCCTGGGCTTCCTTCTTGAACTTCTCGATGACGTGGGGCTCGATGTGCCCCGTGTCCAGGAGCAGCCGTCCAATAAGGGTGGACTTACCGTGATCCACATGGCCGATGAAGACCATGTTCAGGTGAGGCTTCTCTGGCATAGGATATCCTCCAATATTCGATGTCCATAGCGGAATGGCATATTTAATCCTTTCAAGTGAAGTCTGGCCATCCATCAGGCGGCATAGTAGCTGGAGTCGTAGGGCTCCGGCTTGAGCCCCTTCCGACTTCGGATCTGGGTGACGACCTCATCCTGTAGGTCTCTGGGCACCGGCTCGAACCCGGCGTTCTCATAGGACCACAGCACGCGACCCGCCGTGGCCGAGCGGATGGCGGTGGCGAACCCGAACATCTCCGCGACGGGCGCCTTGGAGGTGATGGTCACCTGGTCGCCTTCTTGGGAGATGTCCTCTATGACCGCGCGGCGAGACTGCAACTCGGCGATTGAAGCGCCCATGACCTCCTGGGGCAGGTTGAGGACCACCTTCTGCTTCGGTTCCAGCAGAATCCGTTCCGCGTCGCACATCGCGCCATAGATGGCCGACCGGACGGCCGGGATGACCTGGGCCGGACCGCGATGGATGCTATCCTCATGAAGCTTGGCGTCCACCAACCTCACCTTGACTCCCATGCACTTCTCCGCCGCCAGCGGCCCGATGTTCATGGCCTCGATGTAGGCCTCCCGGCAGAGTTCAATGGTCTCGTGGAGATACTGGATACCTTTGGTGACCTCGGCGAAGAGGTTGTAATTCTGGAACCAGACTACGTTCCTGGCCTCTATCTTCGACATCCCGAGATCCTGGAGGTTTCTCGCCACTCCGGTTCGGTCCTTGATGCGTTGGTTTATGGGAACCTCACCCTTCTGAGCCGCCTCCACGACGCCGGGCTCCAGGGGTTCCACCTCCAGGTAGAAGCGGTTGTGCTTGTTGGGGGACTTTCCCTCGAAGG
The DNA here is from genome assembly GCA_964347795.1 of uncultured Methanomassiliicoccales archaeon. Lineage (GTDB taxonomy): Archaea > Thermoplasmatota > Thermoplasmata > RBG-16-68-12 > JAJISG01 > JAJISG01. The sequence continues at coordinate 18,439 of CAYFZX010000016.1, read as the reverse complement.
GCCCTGCGCCGCGTTTGACGGATTCCCGGTAGACGACGATGGGCTCTGAGGCGACGATGTCCACCTTATGTTCGTTGACAATCCGCCACTGGGTGATCTCCAGGTGCAGCTCTCCCATACCGGACATCAAGTGCTCGCCGGTCTCTTGGTTGATCTCCACCTGAATCGAGGGATCCGCCTTGGCGATGGTTCTCAAGACGTCCACAAGGCGGGGTAGGTCCTTCGTGTGTCTAGCTTCAATGGCCACGGTGACCACGGGATCGGAGTAGTGAACGATCCGCTCGAAGGGAATTATCCCCTCATCACCGGCCACCGTGCTGCCTGCGATGGCTGTCTTCAGCCCCACGCAAGCAACGACGTTACCGGCCGTAATCTCCTCCACGGGGATGCGGTCAGGGCCGACGACCATGCTGACCGTCTGGACCCGCTCCGGTTTGGGCATGCCGACAACCCAGACTTCCTGGCCTTTCTTGATAGTGCCACTGAAGATGCGGCCAGCTGCTACCTCTCCCGCGTGGGGGTCCATGATGATCTTGGTGACCACGAAGGCCACGGGCCCCTTCTCGTCACACGTCTCCATGGCCACGCCGAGTTCGGAGTCCTCAGGTCCCTTCCAGATTATGGGAATTCGGAGCTTCTGGGCGGCAACAGGGTCGGGGAGGTGACGAATGATCATGTTGAGAACGATCTGGTGCAGCGGCGCCCTCTTGGAGAGATCCGGGACCTTCTCGTCCTTGTGGTAGTCGTAGATGTCTTTGAATGTGAGGCCCGTCTCCTGCATGTAGGGGACGGAGATGGCCCACTTGTAGACGGCGGAGCCGAAGGCGACGCTTCCGTCGTCCACCTTGACCTGCCACTCCTTCTTCCGGTCGTCGCCCAGCATCTCGGTGATGCGCCGGTTGACCTCGGTGATGATCTTGAGGAAACGCTGCTGCATCTCATCGGGGCCGATCTTCAGCTCGTTGATCAGGCGGTCCACCTTGTTGATGAAGAGGACGGGCTTCACCCGTTCCTTGAGGGCCTGGCGGATGACGGTCTCGGTCTGAGGCATGACGCCTTCCACCGCGTCCACCACGAGGATGACGCCGTCGATGGCCCGCATCGCGCGAGTGACGTCCCCTCCAAAGTCCACGTGTCCTGGCGTATCGATGAGGTTGATGAGATAGTCCTCTCCCTCGAACGCGTGGACCATGGAGGCAATCGCTGCGTTGATGGTTATGCCTCGGGCCTGTTCCTGCTCGTCGAAGTCGAGCTCGAGCTGCTGACCAGCGAGTTCCTCGGACATCATGCCCGCGCCAGCGATCAGGCTATCAGAAAGTGTGGTCTTCCCGTGGTCGATGTGTGCAACGGTGCCGATGTTTCTGATGTTCTTCTTGTTGTGAATTATGGCTTGTGCCTTCCTGATATTGTCCTCTTTCCGTCCCATGATTTAACAGCTCGGCGTTGATAGGCCAAACAGAAATCTCGCCTATGTAAACCTTTGTGGGCAGAACGCTGGGGTGTCAAAGTCCCGCAACATAGGTTCTTGCTTTGCCCCACTCTTCCACGAGGCGCGTCTTGGCGGCGTCGCTCTTCCATAAGTCTGCGAAGTCGGGCCGCGCCTTTCTACACGCCTCCAAAAGATCATCGACGGTGAGACTCTCCATCGTCCGCAGAACCACGTCTCTCCATGCACGGATCTCCATCCCGTGTTTCTTGACCACGCGGTCGACCAGCGAGAATTCCCCTCGAATCCACCGTTCGATGTAGTCTCGGGACAACGGTCTTACACGCTGACCGATCTTCGCTAGGACCGCCTCGCGTGCCATATCCTGAAGCAGAGTCACGGTAACCTACCCTGAGCGGGTTCCGAATTCGCGGTGCGACCTCTACCTTGCAGAGGCCGCCACTCGCTCCATCTCTTCCTTCTTCCCGATGGCGTAGGAGTTGATGTCGCCGCCTGCCGCCATGAGCGTCTCGTCAGCCAGACACTCGTGGATAGGTTTCTTGTTCTTGTAGGTCGCGCTGACAGCGCCCTTGCAGATGTGACGAAGGGCAAGGTCCAGTCGCCGCTCGGGGGCCACGTCCACCGCCCTAGGAACGGAAATGCCCCCAAATCGCAGCCGGGTGATCTCCTCCCTGGGTGCCGCGTTCTCCAGCGCCTCAACAAGGACCTGCACGGGATTTTTCTTAGCCCTCTTCTCGATGGTCTCGAAGGCACCTTTGACCACCTGAATCGTCTTGCCCTTTTTCCCCGTGTACTTCTCCGTCCGCATCATGCTGTTGGTGAGTCGCTCCACGAGGTTGACCCGCTGCTTGGTGAAAGGCCTGTTCGCCCAACGGCCCCCCGTGTGGGGAAGAAAGGTTGGCGAGAGGTTGATGTGACGGGCCAGGCCCGGGTCCTTCATCACGACCCCAGAGAGGTCCCAGCGGCCAAAGAGGAGGAATCTACCGGGCTCGGGCTCCTTTGGCTCTTTCTTCTTGGGGGCCCTCTTCTTGGCAGGTTTCTTTCCCTTCTCCTCAGCCACCCCCTCCTTCTCAGCCGGGGCCACCTTCTTTTTTGGCTTCGCCGCTGGTTTCTTTGCAGGTTTCTTGGCGGGTCTTTTCGCCGCCTCCTTCGCAGGTTTCTCGGCGGGTCTCTTCGCAGCCTTTTTGGCGGGAGCTCTCTTGGCAGGGGCCTTTTTGGGCACCTTGGCTGGCGCCTTGGCCTTTGGCACCTCTTTCTCAGCGGCCTTCTCCTTCTTGACCGGCTTCTTGGGGACTGCCTTCGCCTTCGTTGCCTTGGCCTTGGACGTTTTCGCCTTCTTCGACGCGGCCTCCTTCTTCGCCGGCACGAGTCTACCTCACGGGCTTCTCCTTCCGGCCACGAACGAGCTCGTCAAGCGCGACGTTGTTGACTTGGATCACCTTGTACCGCACGCCAGGTATGTCTCCGTAAGAACGGCCCATTCGTCCCCCTATGCCTTCCACGAGCACCTCGTCATGTTCATCAATGTAGTTGATCGCCCCGTCTCCCGGAGTGAAGGCGGTAATGGGCCGGCCGTTCTTGATGAGCTGAATCTTCACACACTTCCGGATGGCGGAGTTGGGCTGCTTGGCCTCTATGCCTACTTTCTCGATGACGATGCCCCTTGCCTGCGCCGCACCCTCCAACGGATCGCTCTTCTCCCGAAGCTTGAGCATGCGCCGTTTGTAGTGCCGGTCGCTCCAGCGAAACCGCTTGCGAAGCTTCTTCAGGGTGCGGGCAGCGTGCAAGCCTCGGGCCATTGTTCCCTCGTCCTACACCTGGGGACTATATAATGCTAGTCCAGAAGTCATGGCAACGCCCTCCTGAAGCGGCGAACAGGGGGCCACGGCAATCCAGAGAAAGAAATGGAGAAAGGAGAGGGGCTAGCCCCGCTCCCTAACGGACCGTTCATCGAGCCGGGATTAAGGGGCACACGAAGCGGACTACAGGCTCCTCAGAGATTACGAGGTGCCCGAGACCCACGTGAGCGAGAACGGCTTCCTCACTCGTCAGCTCGAAGTTCACCTCTCCGTTGCCGTCGGGATCATGGGCGGCTCGGCCCGCCTCCGTGAAGGACACGGCGAAGACCATCCACCGGCCGCCGTTGTAGTCCCGATCTCCGGGGGCGGCTTCGGCCACGGACCGCTGGCCACTGAGACCCGAGGTGTCGAAGTTGTAGAGAGCGTCGAAGGACTTGGCCGGGGCTTTGTCTGGGAGTTCCGTGGGCGTGATGACCGTGCCATAGAGCACCCCGTCCACCCAGATGACGCCGTCGTGGACAGGGGTCGCCCCCCCCGCCGCGACGGTCGGCAGGCTGGCCAACGCCAAGCCAAACACGAGGGCAAAGCCGAGGAGAGTCATAGGCTTGTTTCGCATTGATTCACCTCCTCCCACTGACGGGGCCCTGGGAATTCCCCGCGCCCCTCCTCGGCGCGTCCTCCGTGGGACATTGGGAGTGATGGATGGAAGCGTCGATAAGGCCTTATGCCCAACTCTCTCCCCAGTTATGCCAGAATTGGCCTACTTCCACGTGGTAATGACCAGGATGCCTAGACCCGCCGTTTGGGCCCACGTGAAGAGAGCGACGTGCAGGTCCACCCCGGCTGCGTAGTAGGACATCATGGTGACGTAGGAGTAGATGACGATTCCGTTCTGAAGCATGAAAAGGGCAGCGAAAATCAGCAGGCCCAGCGTGAAGCTGGTTCTCATCTTCCGATAGGTGGAGCCATACACGTAGAGGAGCGTGCCGATGAGGACCAGGTTGACGGCCGCCCCAGCGACGCTTCCGTACATGAGCAGGCTCATGGGCGCGTCCTCCGTCGGCGCAGCATCATATCTACTTTTGCCAGAATCGGGCACCAATGGCCTATCATTCCTTCCATTCCTCCTCGATAATCTTCTCCAGTGCAGGCATGTAGTGTTCCATCTGCTTTGAGAGGAAATATGGAGAGCCATAGGCGTCCTCCACAGCCTTCACGACGAGCTGATGGCGCTGAAGAATCTCCAGATGATGGATTACAGTCTTGTAGTTCAAGCCCAGACCTTCCGCCACCTGATGAGCGTTCCTCGGCTTTTGGGCTAGGAGTTTCAAGAGGCGAGCCCTGTTGTAGCCCCCCCGGGTCCCCGCGATGAGATACCACAGGACCCTTTCCATGGGGCCCTGAAGGTCCGGGGATTTATAAATGGGGGATTCACGAGTCCGGAAGAGCAGGGAGTCGCGCTACCGGGCTGTCACCTCTCCTCATAGTCCGAGAGGGAAGCCTGCTTCTTTCGGGAAGGTCCTCGTCGGGGTGCCTCGGTGTTGTCACCGGCCACAAGGAATCGGGAGCTATCATCCGAGAGCCTGGGCGCCATGAAGAAGCCCCCGCCAGGTTTGCCGACGAGGATCCGCTGCTTGAGCAGCTCTCTAAGCCTGTCAAGCTCTTCGTGCATCCTCCGCTCCTTGCGCCGGGCGGAGTAGAGGTAGGCCTCGTCCCGACTGTCCCGGGTCACCAGCACCACGACCCGTCCTGGCCTGTTGCGGCCCGTACGGCCTCGGCGCTGGATGGTCCTGATCTCCGACGGAATGGGCTCGTAGAAGATCACAAGATCGGTGGAAGGGATGTCCAATCCTTCCTCAGCAACGGAGGTGGCCACCATGACGTTGCGTTCACCAGACTTGAACTTACGAATCAGTTCCACCTGCTCCTTCTGGCTGAGTCCCAGATCCTCCCCTCGGTCGGCTTGACCGACAAATCGGAATGGGCGGGCCCAGGGCTTCGCCTCCAACTCCTTCACCATCAGCTCCGCCGTGTCCCTGTAGTGAGTGAAGACGATGACCTTCGAATCAGGCTTCCTGGAGAACTGTCGCTCCAGAACCGCCACGACCTCGGGCGCCTTCGGATCCTCAGGCTGGGTGACGCGGGCTAGCTTGAGGGCCTCGTGGACTCTGGGCATCTTGATGAGGGTCTTGGATGCCTTGGAACTTCCCTCCTCTTCCGCCTCCTCGGCCAGCTTCTTCGCGTAGGTTCTGAGGGCAACGAGCCCCTGGGTTTCCACGAGTTCGATTGCGTGATTCAGCTTCAGGGCTACCGCCGCCGCCGACGCGGCTTGGTAGAGGTGGTAATTCTTCTCGCCACGGGCCAGTCGACCCTGGACAGTCTTCTGGGCAGCCAGGATCTCCTTGACGGTAGGTCGTCGCCTCTCCTGCAGGAAGCCCTTCTCCTGAAGGCTCTGGGCGACCTCCTCGTAGGCGGATCGCAGGAGGTCGCGGATCCTCCGGGTGCTTTCGGGCAGGTCGACACGAATGCGCTCCATCTTCACATCGTGGATATACGGGACGACGTCCGGGTCGAACTCAGTCCGTATCTCCACGCCCTCTATTCCGAGGTGACGACAGACCTCTAGGATTCTCTCGGGGTCGCTGCCGGGGGAAGCAGTCATCCCCATGACCAGCCCCCCGTCCTCCTTGTACGCCCCTCCCACGTCTACGTAGGCGTAGTCGCCCACTGCGCGGTGGGCCTCGTCAAAGACCACCAGGGAGACCCGTTCCAGAGAGGTCCTCTCGTGTCTCAGGTCGTTCTTGACAACCTGAGGAGTAGAGACGACCACCTCCTCCTCGAGCCATATCAACTCCCTCTCCGCTGGGGACACCTCCCCCGTCATGAGACCGACACGTGCTCGGACGTGCTCCTTTAGGAAGGCGGCATGCTGTTCCACGAGGGGCTTCGTTGGGGCCATGAAGAGGACCTTGCCCTTGCCCTCCCGCAACACTTGGGCGATGACCAAGAGGGCGACCACGGTCTTTCCCATCCCGGTGGGAAGGACGACGAGAGTGCTTCTCTTCAAACAGGAGTCGGCGATGTTGATCTGATACGCCCTTTCCTCAAGCTTGGCAGGGACTAGAAGGGGATTGTCCAGAAGCACGTGAGAGAAAGGCCAGCAGTCCTCTTAATGGTTAGTAGCGCTCTCTCTTCCTCAAGGCCGTGAGCACCACGGCGAGGGCCAGCATAACGCCGGCGATGATCAGTGTGATTACGAGGGTCCTCCCTCCCAGGTTGAAGCCGAAGGTTACGGGTACCTCAACGGTGAAAACGAAGCTGGCGTCCGCGTCGGCGTCCGCGGTGGTAACCACCAGGATACCATCCAGGGAGACGCCCCTCTCGGCCAGGAGGGGGGCTTGCACGATGAGGTTGAGGAAGAGTTGCTCGTCCACGTCGAGGCTGACGTTATAGTCCTCCACTGCCACGGCGGAGGTCTCGTTGATGCCTATCAGGGCGCCCCAGTCGCTGGGCAACCCATTCACGTCGAAGTGGAACTCCTCGAAGACGTCACCGATGTTCACCAGAATGAACTCGAACTGGACGCTACCTCCCGGTGTCACCGATCCCTGATTCTCCAAGGGTCTGACCAACGCCGCAGGGACTAGGGGTTGTGTCACGACCACTAGATCATCGATCCACCATCCTCCTTCGTCGGGCATAGCCTCTCCCGTGGCGTTGAACCGTATCCTCATTTCGCTGGCCCCGTCCGCATAGGGGGTCAGGTTCACATACGCTCTCTGCCAGTCCAGCTGGATGCCCTCGAAAGAGGTAAGGCGAACCCACGGACCGCCGTCGAAGGAGGCCTCGACGGCAGCCATATCGGACTCCAAGGGCTGTAGCTCGGAGCCCCCCGTTCTTCTCGTCAACTCAAACCTCTGGTAGAAGACCAGGCCTAGGTCCTCGCCCTGGAGGGTGAGCGTGGGGCTTTCTAGATAGTGGTATTCGTAGCTCACCACCGGGCCCTGGGGACCGAAGTAGCCAAACCTCCAGGCCCGCACCGGGCTGTGGGCTTCGCCGTAACCATCTCCGTTCTCCACCACCTCCCATCTGTATAGCGAGCCCGGGTTCGTCGGCGTGCTCCATCCAGCTACACTCCCTTCAACATCCTCTATGAGCAGGTGGTTTCCCGCGATGACGTGGACAATCCTGTAGTTGTCCACGGGGACGCCGTCCCCTTCGACTTCCACGAAGGCTTCGATCAGGTAGCGGCCCGCCTGGGTGGGGGTGTAAGAGAAGGGCACCGTAGTCGCGTCGCCCTCCGCCATGGTGGGGAGGGAGCCCTCATCATTGTAGACCCTCGAACCCTCTTCGTAGGTCTCGTAGTAGACATTCAGGGAGAGGGTGGCATTCTCTACCTCTGTCAAGCCCTTGTTGAGGAGGGCCACCTCGAAGTCCGCGCTGCGGTTCAACTCCACGAAGTCCCTCTTCTCGATTTCCAGAATGGCGATGTCCACGGCGATGCCCTTGCTGATGTTGGCGATCATTGTGGTCCCCGAGGGTCCGATGTCCGTCACCTTCCAGCCCGTCTCGGCACCGCTGTTGTCGTTGCTCCCTGGAGTGGAATTGGAGTGGAAACCCTCCGGCTCGTCCCTCCAGGGGTCAGTGGGCTGTGTGGGTTGGTCGGCGTAGAAAACTCCTCGGCCGTCGTCCGCCTCTTCCAGGTCCACCAGGCGGAAATTGGCCACGTCGTTGTTCTCTCGGGTCTCGTCCACGTGCCAGATGAGGAGGCCGCTGCTGGGAAGGGCCGCGTCGAAGCCCACTTGTTGGCGGTTCTCCACGATGAAGTACTCCTCATCGCCGCCAGGGGATGTCTTGACGGGGAGCTTGTAGGCTTCGGCCCCGGGGGTCTCCATCTGAGGGATGCTCGCATCGATGAGGGCTGAGGTGACCACAGTCAGGTCGAGCCACCCCAGCTTTGCCTTCGTCCAGGCGGTGAAGTGGGCAGGAGATGTTCCCTCCGGGTTGCCGTTCCAGGAACCCGTGCCCATGACACCCCATATGCCGATGCCTAGGGTGGCCCCCGTCGTGTCGTAAAGGTCTGGGAGCCCGAAGTCGTGACCCAGCTCGTGGGCAAAGACGCCCATCGGGGAGGACTCGGAGGCCATATAGTATCCGTAGATCTGCACCCCGTCTCTGACAAGGTTGCGTGTGGGGAGGCCACAATTTTGGGCATTGATGACCGCCCAGCGATGCGACCAGATGAGATCGGTGTTCGCCGCCTTCTCCTGGCCCAGGCCTTCGTGGATCACGACCAGGTGATCCACCACACCATCCCCATCGGCGTCGAACTGGGAGAAGTCAATGAAGGGGTCGGCCTGCACGACGGCCTCGACGGTGAGACAATAGACGGGTCCATTGGCATCATCGATTCCGTCGCCGTCCTCCCCGTAGTACTGCATTGTCTGGGTGCTCATGTACCACTGGTTGGAGACCTCGCCTCCGATGGAGGTCTGGTCGTAGCTGTTCTCCACGTAGAAGTTGCTAACGCTGCTGGCTCCGGGGGAGCTGTCGAAGAGGAGATCGTCGAAATACTGGGCCGACCGCGTGGGACTGCCGGGTGGGTCTGGGAACTCAATCATGAGGGCGACGAGGTCTTCCTGGGAGAGCGCCGGGGTTATCGAAACCATCTGCCCGGTGGGCTGGAGGATGTAGGGGAAGGTGGAGTAGACGCTGGGGGCTGGAGGTGTCAGCAGAGGGCCAACGACGACTTTCGGTCCCGGATCGGAGGCCTCAGCAACCAGGGGGATGTGGACGAATCCCAGAAATAGGACAGGTGTCAGAAGCAGGGCCCAGCGCATCCAACGTCATTCATGACCGCACCGTTATATGAAAGTGTGGAGCCCCTTCTCATCCGGTGATAATTGTGGCTAGAGCGTGGGCTTGTCGAACTCCGTCTGGCCCAGGGGCTTCGTGGCATCCAGCCCCATCTTGGAGGTCGTCTCCCCGGCGCTGGGGTCGATGGAGCTCCCTTTGGCTCCCTCGACGACGATAAGGTCCCTTTCCGCCTGGAAGCGAGTGGCCACGGCCCACTCCACATCCTGATCATCGTAGATGTCGATGTCCTCGTCGACGACGATGACCCGTTTCATGGAGGGGTGACCACTGAAGGCCGCCATTATGGCATTCTTTCCGTCTCCCTCATGCTGCTTCCGGATTCCCACCACGCCGTGAAGCCAGGCGCTGCCTCCCTCCGTCAGGCGGACCCCGGCCACGTGAGGGACCACGCGTGTGACCGCTTCATAGATCATGGGCTCCCGAGGCATGCCCATGAGTAGATGATGTTCCTGGCCCCCCGACAGGATGAGGTGGTAGAGGGCCTCGGGGCGGCGGTAGAGGCGATCCACCGCCAGGACGGGCTCCATGCGAACCTGGTCGTAGGTACCGGTTCCGTCCACGAAGGGGCCCTCCTCGTGCACCTCGCCGGTGAAGCGGGCCTCCATCACGTATTCACAGTCAGCGGGGACGGTGACGCCGTTAGGTAGCTTGACGGCCTCCAAGGGCCTGCCCAAGGCGTCGGACAACGCGGCAGCGACCCTGAGCTCGTCCGATTCGTATTCCATTGACATTGCCCCCGCCAGGAGGACGGGAAGCGGCGCTCCGATGAAGATGGCAACGGGTAGATCGACCTCCTGGGTCAAGGCTGCATCCACCATGGACCTCAGGTGGCGGGGCACTAGACGAGCGGTCAGCCTTCTCTTGTCCAGGATGAGCATCCTGTGGTAGGACAGGTTCCTCTTCCCCTCCCACTCTGCCGCGACGATGGCAGAGGTAAGATAGTGTCCGGGCTCTTTGGGATACCACCTCGGAGCGGGGAGGTCCTTCCGGAGGTCAAACCCCTTCACCTCCCCCTCTAGGAAATCCGCCCTCTTCCCAAGGTTCTCCTCTTTCGGGCGGTGCATCGCGTCCAAGATGGCGAAGGGGAGTTTCTCTCGTGAGATGCCCAGGGCCTGACACACCCTCTCCCTGGTGGCCCAGAGATTCCCCACGGCCTCGAATCCGGCGAGGTCTTCGAGGTGGACGATGTGGCTGTCCTCCTTCAGCAGCTGAGTGACCTCAAGATCCAGACCGACCCTCTTCTCGATGACCGTCGCGTCCGGAAAGAGGCTCAGGGACTCTCGGAGGGACACGGAATCGAGCGCAAAAGGGCCCAGGCCCGTAAATACTCTGTGACGCCCACCAAGCGTTAAATAGCCTCCTTCCAGTTGAATGCCCTCGTGCTCGAGGATTCGGTCCGCAAGTACGCCCTTCATAACGCCCTCCAGTATGGCGGCGAGGCCCAGGTGAAGGCAGTGGTGGGGAAGGTCCTCGCCGAGAAGCCGGACCTCCGGGCCCGGGCGAAGGAGGTCTCCCAAGTCGCCGAATCCGTCGTGGCCGATGTGAACCGCCTCTCCGTTGAGGAGCAACGTCGACTCCTGGAGGATCTCGCTCCTGAGCTGCTGGAGTGGGAGCGGGAGCCTCGGCCTGCGGAACTTGGTGCCCTTCCGGACGTGACTGGCGAGGTAGTGATGCGTCTCGCTCCCTATCCATCGGGCCCCCTCCACATCGGGAATGCCCGCATGGTCCTCCTGAATGACGCCTACGTGAAGCGGTACGGTGGCCGCCTTTTGCTGGTCCACGACGACACGATTGGCTCCGAGGAGAAGCTGCCCGTAGCCGAGGCCTACGGCCTGGTGGAAGAGGGCCTGCAGTGGCTCGGCGTCGAGTATCACGACGTCCTCTACAAGTCCGACAGATTGGACACCTTCTACGAGTGGGGTCGGCGCCTGCTGGAGACCGGGGGCGCGTACGTGTGCCTCTGCTCCCCCGGCAATTTGAGGAGAAATCGGGAGGCAGGGCGTTCATGTGAGCACCGCTCCTACGGCCTGGAGGAAAACTTGGAGAGGTGGGATGGGATGCTTGCCGGGGAGTACCAGGAAGGTGAGGCCACCGTTCGCTTGAAGACGGACATGGCCCACCCCAACCCCGCCTTTCGGGATCGGGTCCTCTTCCGCATCAGCCACCGTGAACACCCGCGCGTCGGGACGCGATACCACATCTGGCCCCTCTTGGAGTTCTCCTGGGCGGTGGACGACCACCTCCTCGGCATCACGCACGTGCTTCGAGGCAAGGACCTCATGATGGAGGACGAGATGGAGAAGGCCATCTGGGACTATCTCGGGGTCGAGGGCCCCGGCTTCATCCACTACGGGGTCCTCCGTCTGAAGGACGCGGAGCTTAGCAAGAGTGCCCAGAGGCGGCTCATTGAGGCTGGAAAGCTCGTAGGAATCGACGACCCCCGGACTTGGAGCCTGCAGAGCCTGGAAGGACGCGGCATTCAGCCGGAAGCCCTACGAAGCTTCATCCTTGGCTTTGGACTCAGCCTGACCGACATCGAGGTGCCGGCGGAGACCCTCTACACGGAGAACCGGCGGCTCATCGACGCTGACGCGAACCGCTACTTCTTCGTCCCAGACTCTAGGCCGGTGACCATCGAGGGTTTGCCAGAGCCGCGAGAGGCCCATCCACTGCTGCATCCGGACTTCCCCGAGCGTGGAACGCGTACCATCCCCGGATCAAGAGACATTCTCGTGGCGCGAGAGGACCTGGCAACCTATTCAGGCCATGAGGTCCGACTGAAGGACTGGTGCAATGTCCTGCTGGATGGAAGGGCCCAGTTCAGGTCGTGGAAGGTGAAGGACGTGCCAAAAATCCAGTGGTTGTCGGGAGGCGTCACCACGAGAGTCCTGATGCCGGATGGTGCGTGGGTCGAAGGCATCGGAGAGGCGGCCCTCAGGGACTTGGTCGAGGGGACCATGGTTCAGTTCGAGCGGTTTGGGTTCGCGCGCCTCCGCAAGGCAGGCGAGCTGCCTGAGTTCTTCTTCGCTCACCGCTGATCCTCCTGACAGTTATTTAGCTACGGTGAGTTACCTCTTCGATTTCATGGTCGCGGAGAGGATGCTCGGCGTGGGGGAGTCGCCCACCGTCCGGCTGTCTGGCCTCGTGTCTGAGCTGAGGGCGAAGGGCGAGGACGTCATCTCCTTGGGTGTCGGAGAGCCCGATTTCCCGACGCCAAGTCATATAGTGGAAGCAGCGAAGCAAGCTCTGGACGAGGGGTTCACGAAGTACACGCCATCGAAGGGGATCCCGGAGCTGAGGGAGGCCATCGCGGAGAAGAGCAGAGCGGAGAACGGCATCCCTTGCGGACCCGAGGATGTCATTGTGATCCCGACCAAGCACGCGCTCTTCGCCTCCGTCCTGGCCTTCGCTGGGCCCGGTGATGAGGTCCTACTGCCTGACCCGGGCTGGGTTTCCTACCTGCCGATGGTGAGGCTCGCCAGCGCCAAACCGGTCCCGGTCCCCTGCGAGGGGGAGTTCCAGATGACTCCGGAGGCCACGGCTGAATTGATCACGCCGGCAAGCAGGATGATTATCGTCAACTCCCCCAACAACCCGACGGGGAGCGTCTACGACCCCGAGGCCCTCCGCGGACTCGCCGATCTGGCGGAGGACCATAACCTGGTCATCGTCACGGACGAAATCTACGAGAAGATCGTCTTCAATGGGGAACACCATTCCATCGCTGCCTTCCCGGGAGCCTTCGATAACACCATCACCGTCCATGGTTTCTCCAAGACCTATTCCATGACCGGATGGCGGCTGGGCTGGGCCGTCGCCCCTCGCGACCTGCTGGGATCGATCAACAAGATCCAGCAACACTCCACGACGTGCGCCACATCCTTCGCCCAGAAGGGTGGTGTGGCTGCCCTGACCGGTCCGAAGGGCCCCGTTGAGAAGATGGTGCAGGAGTTCGAGAAGAGGAGGGAGATCGTCGCCCAGGGGGTTGCGGAGATCCCTGCCTTCACGTTCAAGAAGCCACGGGGTACCTTCTACGCCTGGATTCGGTACGACGACCCCCGGAGTTCCCTCGATTTCGCAGAGACACTCCTCAAGGAGGCCAAGGTGGCTGTCACTCCCGGAATCGCCTTCGGAGACAAGGGGGAGAACCACTTCCGCCTCTCCTTCGCGGCATCTCGGGAGAACATTCAGGAGGCCTTCAAGCGTGTGGCGGAGGTCCTGGCCTAGTCCCCTGGCAGGGTCGCGCCGTTCTCCTTCATCAACGCCAAGGCTCGAGAGCGGAGCTCCCGGGACTTGGAACTCTCCCCCAGCTCCTCGTAGAGGTCACTGAACTCCAGCCAGCGGGTCGCTAGACTGTAGGGCGCCCGGATCCCCTCGAGGGCGCGCAGGCTGTCGTGATACAAGGCCTCCGCCTCCTCAAGGTTCCCCCGCGACCTCTCCGCCTTGGCCTGGTTCGCCTTACAGGCGGACACCATCACGGGATCCTCCAGACGTTCGAAGATCTGAAGCGATCGGTTGCAGTAATCGAGAGCTCTGTCAACCTGGCCACGCTCCGTGTAGAGATCAGAGGCGTTGGACAACGCGTATCCCTCGGCTCGGACCATCCCAGCTTCCTCAGCCAGCCGCAAACTCTCCTCGAAGGCATCCAGAGCCTCCTGAGGCTTCGCGAGCTTGCTATACACAATCCCGAGGTTGTTGTAAAGGTAGGCGGAGTCAACCCTGCTTGCGGCGAGAAGAGGCGTGGAATCGCGGAACCACCTTACAGCTTCCTTCAGCCTCTCTGCTTGCAGCTCGATGACGCCAATTTCCATACGGGCGCGTCCTCTCTCCGCTTCGGCCTCTCCCCTCTCGAAGAGTTCTAGGGCCTGTCGCATCAGGCCCAGGGCCTTGTCAAGGCGACCTACCTTGCGTTCGACGATCCCAAGTCCGTACAAGGCCCTCCCGAGGTCCATCTCCCTGCCTTCCCTCTTTGCCAGCGTCACGGCCTCTTGGAAGGCCGCCTGAGCCTCGTCCGCCTCCCCCCGCTTGCTGTGAATCCTGCCCCTCAACAACAGCATGGGGATCCGGAGGCCGACCTCAACTTGGGAGAGTCCTCTCTCTAGGACGAGCAGGGCCTTGGCCCACCTCCCTGCGTAATCCAAGGCGCGGGCTTCGATGTAGTCGACGGTGGGAGTCTTGGGACCGGGCCCAGCCTTCACCAGGTCCAGCAGTTCGTCGGCCTGTCCCGCCTCAAGTATGGCATCGAGTCTCTCTTCGGCCAGGTCGAGGGCTATCTCAATTTGGCCGGCTGCCTGGTGATGGTATGCGGCCTCCAGCCAGTTCTCCTCTGTGGCGCAGAACCGTGCAGCTTGCTCGTGGGCCTGCTGGATATCTTCCCCTCCGTGCTCCCGTACGAGAGGTGCAATGGCGTCGTGAACCTCGTAGGTGCCATCGCCTTTCGTCAGAATCCCCGCGGTCACTAGTGATCGAATCGTGCGAGACGCCGTATCGCCCAGGGCACCCCTCGGGACAGGCCTCCGAAAGACCGAAGCCTTGATCAGGGCCTCTTCCTCTGCGCTATTCAGGTCGCGGAGAACCTCGTCCAGGAAGAAGGCAGTGACGTCCGCGCTCCTCGGGGTTGAGTTCGTGGTGGTGGACATCTTTAGGATCAGGGGGTGACCACCCGTCATCTCGTGCATTCCCTTGGCGGGTGCCACAGACCTCCCCTGCCGTCGGAGAAGCTCACGAGTCCCCTCGAGGGAAAGCCCCTTCAGCGTCATCACCCGCACCTTTCCATCGAAGAAGTCGGCCGCCTTGAGGAAGTCCGGTCGGCGTCTGGCGGTCATCAGGACCTTGCACCCTGGAGGAGGGGACTCCAGCAATAGGCGGAGGAGTTGGGCTGCGGAAGACGAGGCAGAGACATCGTCGATGAAGAGGTGCAGTCCCACGGCCTCCCTAGTGAGAAGGACGGCGGCCTCGGCGTAGTCTGGCGGTTTGTTGCTCGTATGGGAGAGGAGCCGTGATCGGCCGTGGGAAGCGAGGCCCCGGGCCATCGAGGCCAGCAGAGAGGCAGCACTGTGGAACGGGTAAAGGCGGATCCACACCCCCTTCGTCGTCTCTCGGTACAGGGCGCGGGCGAGGGTCGTCTTGCCGATGCCAGCAATGCCCATGAGGACCAGGAACGGCGGACCGTGCTCCATCCACGCCCTAATCTCCTCCAGTTCCTTTGTCCTCCCCACCAGGTCCAGAGCTGGAACGGGAGCCGCCTCAGCGGGAGCTTCCCGTAGATCCACCACCTCTCCTTGGAGTATGCCCTCGCAGATTCGCGTCGACGGCCTCCCAGCGCGGCGGGCAGTGCGAATCAGCTCGGAGCCTTCCCCTTCGTGCAGCTCCCCGTCGACATCGATCCAGCGGGCCTGAGAGGTTCGAGCCTTTTCCTTCATGGAGGCTGCCTTCCTCTCTGCGCCATAGGCGAGGAAGTACACCTTGCGCCGACTCTTCGCGCCTCGCACATGAGCGAGATGGACCTCCACCTCACCCCCATCAATGAGTTTCTTGAGTTCCAGCGCCACGTGAGACCTACTGAGCTCCAAGATGCCGGAGATGCCCTTCTGGGTCACGGCCTCTGGACACTCGAACTCCTCTCGATACCTTGCGTACGCCGAAAGGTGGAGCAGAATCCTCTGTGCGACTGTAAGCTTCGGCACACCCTCCCCCTTGGGGGCGAACAGGATTTTTCTACATAAGTGTTGCTTTCGGACAGGTCCCGAAAAAGATGACGGGACAGCGGGCGCCTCCCTGGAGGGACCACACTTTCGTCGACGTGAGTGTCCTGCGGGGTGGGCTCCGACTAGCTGCCGTTGATGCCTATGATCACCTTGCTGCCATGAGGACAGCGATCCTGAAGGGGGCAGCGGTTGCAGTGCGGGTTCCGGCGGCAGTATCTCTTCCCGAGTTCCACCAGCGAGGCGTGGAACTCCCTGTACCCCTCCACACTCCGCGGTAGTTCCCGCTGCAGCAGGAGCCTGGCCTCCTCATAGTCGGATGGTAGAGCCATTCCGAGGCGGCCCACGATTCGCCGAGTGTAGGAATCCACCACCATGAAGGGTCTGCCAGCGGCGTAGAGCAGAATCGAGTCCGCAGTCTCGAACCCTATCCCTCGAAGCCTCAGGAGGTACTGCCGCAGCTCGACCGAGTCCTTCGAGAACAATTCCCGGAGGCTGCCGCAGTCCTTCAGAATGCGGGTCGCCATGGCCCGTAGCCTTCTGGCCTTGACGCGACCAAATCTCGTGGGTCTCACGCACTCCTCCAATACTGCCGGAGGGGCAGCCGCCAGGTTGTTCAAGCTCAGCAAGCCCTTCTCCTTGAGTCGCTCCATGGCGACCTCTACGCTGTTCCACGTGGTCTGCTGGGTGAGAACGGCCCCCACCATTACCTCCAGGGGACCGCCCGCTCTCCACCACTCCTTGCCGCCCAAGGTCTCCCGGAGGTGCTCGTTGACGGCCTGAAGGTCCATCTGGGCCCGTTAAATCCCCAGGGGCCTAAAAAGGCGAAAGCCCCGATGGTCCTTTAGCGTGCGAACTTCTCCAGGGGTTTCAGCGGCTCCAGGACCTTGAAAAGGGCCTCGGCGGCCTCCTCGGCCCCTGCCTTCAGCTTGCAGTCCTCTCCTCCCACAGCCACGAAGAAGATGTTCCTCTCCAGGTTGAGGACCAACATCACGCCGTCCTTGGAGTGGACGACGATATCCCCCGGAGGGGCCAAACCGATGCCACGGTGGAGAACCTCCGTAGAACCGATGAGAGTGGCCGCCATGGTGGCGAAATGGTCCTCCTCCATGCGCTCGTTGGTCTGAATTGCGAGAGGCAGCCCCGTCTTCGTAAGGATGCCGGAGATCTGCGTATCATAGGTGAAGTTGAAGTCCCTGAGCACCCTCTCTAACGCTTCCGGGGTCACCATCGCCGACCCACCTTCAGTCCCAGCGAAATAAAGGTTTTGAGGACATTATCAACAGCACGAAGGTCTTAAGGCGTGCCCGCTCTTCCCGGCCGTGGACCTCCTCCCCGGCGCCAAATCGATTGTGGAGACCTCCCTGGGTACGAAGGAGGGGGAGCTCGTAATGATCCTGGCGGAGGAGGCTACCATCCCCATGGGCGCCGCCTTTCTCAAGGCCTGCAAGGATGTTGGCGCCACCGCCTTCATGACGGTCGTGGACATTCCTTCCAGCGGGACGGAGCCGCCGGAGCCCGTGGCCGCGGCGCTGCAGGAGTGCGACGCCGCGATCATGGCGACGCAGAAGTCACTGAGCCACACGAAGGCGCGGAGACAGGCGACGAGAGGGGGTACCCGGGTCGTGTCCATTCCGGGCATCACCGAGGAGATGATGGCGTCCGGGTGTCTCACGGCGGACCACGGCGAGGTGGAGGAGTTGATGGTCCAGGTCTACAAGCGCCTCAGAAAGGCCGAGGTCCTGCGGTTGACCACGACCCAGGGGACGGACCTGACCCTCCAAGTGAAGGGCAGGGACTGGATCACGGAGGACACTGGCCTATGCCGCCATCGGGGTTCTTTTTCGACGTTTCCGGCCGGCGAGCTCTTGGTGGCTCCTTTGGAGGGGTCTGCCGACGGCACCCTCGCCGTGGATGTCCTGTACCATCAATTCCTGAAAGCTCCCGCCGAAGCGACCGTACGGGAGGGGTACGCCGTCCGGGTGACGGGGGCGGTTGAGGCGGAGAAGGCCATGGATGCCGGCGGCCACGACGGGAGGCACCTCTCCCGAATCGGCATCGGCTTCAACCCCCAAGCCAGTTTGAGTTCCACGCCCCTAGAGGCAACAAAGGCCCTCGGGGTCCTGCACGTCGGGTTCGGTGACAACACTGTCCTGGGCGGGGAGGTGAGCTGTGGGGTCCACGTGGACGCGGTTCTCAAATGGGTTAATTTGGAAGCTGACGAAGCCGCCGTCCTGGAGCGGGGAAGGCTGGCGTAGTCACATGACAGGCCGGTACCGAGACTCCCGCCAGGTGTCCTGTAGACCTCCGACGATAGCCTGCTTGTAACCGCAGTGTTTGCACCTATTGTTCTCGTCGAGGCGCCACTTGAGGATATCGAAGCCATACCGCTTGATGACCTCCCTGTCGCAGCCAGGGCAATACGTGTTCTCCAAGGGGTGTCCGGGGACGTTCCCGATGTAGGCATACTTCAGGCCGACTTCCTTGGCCACGGCATGGTGCTTCACCAAGGTCTCCACCGGGGTAGACGGTAGGTCCATCATTCGGTAGTCAGGATGGAACCTGAGGAAGTGGATGGGCGTCTCCGGCCCGAGCTCGTCGTGGGCGAACTG
>CAYFZX010000015.1:19410-23946 GCA_964347795.1 uncultured Methanomassiliicoccales archaeon | reverse complement strand
GGAGCCGCGAGAGGCCCCGATGCTTGACCGGACTACACCACGGGAGCGACTAGCCAACGTACCTTGAGCCCGTATATTGGCTTTTCTGTAGTCCTTGAAAAGGCAACACACGGAGCGAAACCTTAGATAGCACACGAGTGCTTCGATGCGGAGTGACGATTCGGATCCGCTCCTTTGATCCCACTACGGCCGCGCGAGGTGAGTGGGCACTCCACCACCAATTCCGTCGCCTCCGTCACGAAGAAAGGGACCCAGACGATCCACTCCTCGACGATCGTGCGACGGAGAAGCTGATGAAACGACAAGATCCGGAGTGGGAAGAGCTCTACTTCACCGCTATCGAGGATGTGGAGCCGGCGGAAAAGCTGTCGGGATGGCTCGAGGTCGGCATGACCCGGAAAGGCTCCCTCGCCCACGAGACGAACGGACATATGGCGTGGGTAGAGATGGAGGTCCTTGCCTCCGAACGCAGGGCAGGCCTCGGCAAGCTCATGCTAGCCAGAGTTGCTGAGATAGCCAAGGAACGAGGTCGGTCCCTTCTCATAGGCGGGAGTGACGAGGCTTCTGGCATGGCCTTCATCGAGGCCATCGGGGCCCAGGTCGCCCAGCGGTGGCGGGAGAGCCGTCTCTATTTGGACAAGGTCGATTGGCCGATGATGGAGGAGTGGGTACGCGAGGGGAAGGAGCGGTCTCCCACCTCCACCCTCCGATTCTACACAAACTACCCCGAGGCCTCTGTCGTCGAGAAGTATTGCGAACTGCTGCAGGACGTTTCCAACCAGGAACCGCGCGGTGATCTCGACATTGGCGATGAGTTCCTGACACCGGAGATCCTGAAGGAGCGCGTGGACAGCTTCCTCGAATCCGGAGGAACGATCCTCAGGGCGGTGACCCAGGAGGAGAATGGCGACCTGAGTGGTCTCACGACCATGGGCTATCTTCCCGGAGAGGAGACCCACATTACCCAGTGGATGACCGGAGTCAAGGACATCTACCGGGGCAGGGGCCTGGGCAAGTGGTTGAAGGCGGCCATGCTGCTCCGAGTCCGGGAGAATTTCCCTCAGGTGAAGGTCGTCAAAACGGGCAACGCGACAACCAACGAGGCCATGCTCTCTATCAACGAGAGGATGGGCTACCGACTGTACCGGCAGGGCGTGGAGGCACAGATCTCTCTCGAGGCCTTGGAGTCCTATCTCAGCGCGTAGCGAAGGGCCCGGGATGGACGCCAGGTGGGGTGCCATTCGCCCCGTCTCACTTCGCCAGCACCAAGCCAAACGCTTCCTTCATGACCTCTCCGGTCTCATCGAGGAAGAGGTGTTTGAGTTCGGTAACCTCGTGGAGACCCCATATGCCCA
Source organism: uncultured Methanomassiliicoccales archaeon (assembly GCA_964347795.1). Taxonomy (GTDB): domain Archaea; phylum Thermoplasmatota; class Thermoplasmata; order RBG-16-68-12; family JAJISG01; genus JAJISG01. The sequence continues at coordinate 22,591 of CAYFZX010000015.1, read as the reverse complement.
GCTCCCTTCCGACGCCTGATTGCTTGTACCCCCCATGGGGCGCCGCGCAGCTGAGCAGGTGATGATGGTTGATCCACACGGTCCCGGCCCTGACCCGCCGAGCAAGCTGTTCGGCGGCGCGGAGGTCTCGCGACCACACGGACGCGGCCAGGCCGTACGAGGTCCCATTCGCCAACTCGACGGCTTCCTCGTAGGAGTCGTAGGTGAGGACGGACAGGACGGGTCCAAAGATCTCCTCTTGGGCAATGGTCATGTCGTTGGAGACGCCGTCGAATATGGTGGGCTCGAGGAAGAACCCCCTCTCCATTCCCTTGGGCCTCCTGCCCCCAAGGACCAGATCCGCCCCCTCCTCCAGCCCGCTCTCGATGAAACCTTCCACCCTCTCCCTCTGGGTCTCGGAGATGAGGGGCCCCATGTCGGTATCCCACGAAGTCGTCGATCCCAACTGCATGGATTGGGCCATCTTCACCAATTCGTTCAGAAACTCGTCGTGGAGGCTAGTTGGCAGGATGAGGCGGGTGCCTGACAGGCAGACCTGGCCTTGGTGGAGGTAGGCCCCAAAGAGCGTCCCTTTGAGCGCATCCTTCTTATCGACATCCTCCAAAATGACCATGGGCGCCTTGCCCCCCAGCTCGAGGGTCACCTTCTTCACCGTGGGTGCGGCCATCATCATAATCTTCCGCCCGACCTCCGTGGAGCCGGAAAAGGCCACCCTGTCGACCTTTGGGTTGGACACCAGCTCTTCGCCGACGCCTAGACCCGGGCCCGTCAGGACGTTCAGCACGCCTTTCGGAACGCCGGCCTTCATCGCCAACTTGGCGTACTCCAAGGCCGTGAGGGGGGTATAGCTCGCAGGTTTCAGCACGACGGTGTTCCCCGCAGCAAGGGCTGGGGCCACCTTCCAAACGGTCATCAGCAACGGGAAGTTCCAGGGGATGATGCCCGCGTACACTCCCGCCGGTTCCCTCACGACGCGCGTCTTGACGCCGAGGTCAGGAAGCTCCACGATTTCGTCTTGGAGGGTCCTTGCCAACTGCGCGAAGTGGCGGGTATGCTCGATTGCCATGGGAATGTCGGCGAAACTGGTCTGTCGGATGGGTTTTCCACCGTTCCGTGCTTCGAGCGTGGCGAATTCCTCGGCGCGGACTTCCAAGAGCTGCACCAACCCGTCGAGTACCGCACCCCGTTGGCGGGGCGACAGGCGAGGCCAGGGTCCGTCGTCGAACGCTCGTCGGGCGGCATCTATGGCGGCTCTGGCATCCTCTACAGTCGCCTTGGGGACCTCGGTCAGCACCCCCTCCGTGGATGGGTCAATGACTTGAGTGGTGCCTCCAGAGGAAGCCTCCGTCCACTCTCCGTCGACTAGCATCTTAGATTGCATGGCACCTCGCTCAAGGAGACGCCATGCTTATACTTTCGTCCCTCCATGTGGGCTGGGGAAACGCGTTGAAGGCTGCCGTGTTTCATGGCCCAAACAAGCCGCTCACGGTGGAGGATGTAGCGGACCCTGATCCAGAGCCAGGCGACATCGTTGTGAGAGTGCAGGCGTGCGGTGCCTGCCACAGCGACTTGCACGCCATGATGGATCATTTCGTCCCCTTGGATGAAGGCCACATCCCCGGTCATGAGGTCTCGGGCCGAGTGGAGCGGTTGGGCCCTCACTGCAAGAATCCCTACGATCTGCGCGAAGGCGACCCTGTCATCGTCTCCTGGATCGCTTCCTGCGGGGCTTGCGCTGAGTGTCGGCGAGGAGAGGAGAACCTCTGCAGATACCTGGAAATGCCGGGGCTGACCCCCGGTCGGCCGGGAGGCCTCGCCGAACTGGTGGCTGTTCCAGAACATGTCGTCATTCCCTTTCCAGAGACGATTCCCTTGGAGGACGCGAGCGTCCTCTCCTGCGCCTATGGGACGGCTTTCAATGCCCTGCGCAACAGAGGGCACTTGCGGGGCGGCGAGAGTATGGCCGTCTTTGGATGTGGCGGGCTTGGCCTGGCTACCATCCAGCTTGGGACGATCTTCGGAGCCTCCCTCATCGTGGGTGTTGACATCCTCGAGGAGAAGCTCCCGTGGGCCCAGGAAGTCGGGGCCAACTTTGTGGTTGACGCCTCCCGAGAGGACCCGATTGGCCGAATCCTCGAGGCGACGCATCAGCGGGGTGTGGACCTAGCTATGGAAGCCCAGCCGGAGCCCGATCTCGTGAGTTCCTTGGAGGTGGTCCGGAGAGGCGGTCGTGTCGTCATCATGGGTCTCCACCCAATGGGATCCAAGATCCCTATGGACATCATGGGCTTCTCCCTCTACAATCTCTCGCTGACGGCGTGCCTGGGCTACAGCCCCCGAAGGGACCTCCCGCAGCTCGTGAACCTCGTGGCAGCGAACCGGCTGGACCCTGGTTCCATAGTGAGCCGCTACTACACCCTGGAGGCCGTGAACGAGGCCTACGCCGATCTGGAGAGGGGGAGGGTCGCCCGGGCCGTCGTGAAGATTCGATGAGGCATCACACGAACTCGGTGGGTACCTGGCCCGCTGTCGCCACAAGAAGCTTGGCCGCCTTGGTGTAGCGCATCACCTTCATCATGCTCCCCTTGAGCTTGAACTTCCCCGTGAGGAGGCCACGGATGGGGTCGATTTCCTTGTTGATGAGCTTGATCCAGTTGCCGTAGGGGCCCGTGTACGTGAAGGCCACTTCCACCTCCTCCCCCGGCTCGACCATACGGGCTTCCCGGCACTTGCCATGCCAGAGGTCCACGTAGAACCGGGCCTCTTCCTTCAAGTTGCCCTCTGGCGTGCAGACGAAAAGGAAGTCTCCCTCCCAATCCTTGGCGGCGTCCTCGTACGCTTCGTTCTCGTTCAGGACCTCCATAAAGCCCTCGATCCACTCCTGCGAAGGGAATTCTGCCATCCTACTCGTTGAATGGAACGGGAACGGACTATTTAACACGACTCAGGCGGGCCAGTCAGCTGGGAGTCGCGGTGACCATCCTAGCCCCAGGGCGAAGGAACGAGGGTGGATCCAGACCAGTAGACGTCGACGATGGCTCCCTCCAAGATGACGACGGCGATGGTGACGTCCTCCCCGCGCTGCCATGCGGAAACGGCCAGCTCGAGGGTTCTCCACGACGCTTGAGAGTCGCCCGTCACGACGCCCAGCTGGTTTTCCGTCACGACGTGGGTGGTCCCG
>CAYFZX010000015.1:0-19310 GCA_964347795.1 uncultured Methanomassiliicoccales archaeon | reverse complement strand
AGAGTCGCCCGTCACGACGCCCAGCTGGTTTTCCGTCACGACGTGGGTGGTCCCGTTGATGGTGATGACGACCTCAAACCCCGCTCCGCCGGGGGCGTTCCCCATGAAGGCGTTCTCAACCGTATGGTTCTCCCATCGCGCCTGGATGGCGGTTGGCTGGCCAAAGGTCTTCGCCCGATAGGAGTCCACCGCTCTCTGGAGGTTGCTGTCAATCACGGGCGGAGCGGTGTACTCCTCGCCATCCACGATGGCGTACTTCTGGACCGTGAAGCCGGCGTACAGGGGAACCACGTAGGCATACCTGACCTGTCCCCCCACCATCCGGAACGGGTAGAGGTAGGCTTCGTCGATTCTCAACTGCTGGAATCCGATGGCCCCGCTCTGGAGGTAGTTGCTGACCTGGAGGATCACCGTGTCCAAGTCCACCACGCTCAACCCCTCCAGGTTGAAGAAGAAGGCTTCCCCGGTCCTCGTGTTGATGTTGACGACGCCGCCGAGGACGCGGCTCGCCTGTTGCACGAGGGGGACTTGCCAGTAGGACGTCCCACCCACGACGAGGAAGCGGGATGCTACATCGTCCGGGTCATACAGATGGAGTTTATTCACCAGCCCGTAGGTCAGCCCGAACCGATGAGAACCCCACCAGGAGGTCCAGTCGTACACGTACTCGTCCGGAATGACCACCTCGAGCCAGGCGGGAATGGCCGAATCGCCCACGTCATGGACGGCGAGATCACCTGACTCGGCGTCGACGATGACCACCTTCCGGAGGACACCCCGATTCTGCATGTTCATGTTCTCGGCCATGTACAGAATCCAGTAGGGGTTGAGGTCGTCGTCGACATCAAAGCGGACCTGGAAGACGTAGAGTTCCCCGGAGAACATCTCATTCACCTTCTTAATCAACCTCCGCTCCCAGGGGATGCGTTCCTCGTGGATCTCGAGGGGCTTCTCCACGACCTGCACCACTTGCGGTTCCTGGCGGGTCATGTTCTCGGGGAGGTTTTTGAGAAGGACGTAGAAGGGCACATGAGGGTTGCCCAGCCACTTGAGGGTCTCGTAGGTGGGGGCGTTGACCCACACGAAGTCCCCTCGTACGATGGTAGGATGAGTGTAGCGGAAGAGGATGTCCAGATCGTCCTCAAAGGCGCTGGCGTGGCTTCCGTAGGCCCGTCTCAGATACTGGGTGGCCAGGTCCCATGACACCACCCGGATGTGGCTCGTGTTGGTGACGTAGAAGCTCGGGTTTCCCTCCACTGTGTTCTGAGAGAGGGACGTGGGGATGGGGGCCGCTGTGGCACCTTGTGGCAACGTAGCCAGGCTTGCCAGGGGGCCCGCAAGGATAGACAGGCCGAGGAGAAGGGTGAAGATCCGGGAGGGCGTAGCCCAGGGCAGAGATTTCCGAAACTCCATCCGCACTTTCCGGTGAGCAGAGACGCCCGCGATTGCGAGGGCAGAGACGGCCATAGCGGCGAGCCAGATGAGAAGCCCCACTCCATCTGGGCCGGCTGGGACTAGTTCCGGAGCGAGGAGGTAGAAGAAGACCCCCGACAAGGTGGCCCACGAGCCGAACCCGCGGAACAAAAGGAACGGCAGCCATTTATGATCCAGTGCAACGTCGAGGAGGAGACCGGCCAGTAGGGCGAGCGCGCACCACGTCAGGAGGGCCAGTGGCGAACCGATATAGAACCCGTACGTCAGCAATATGGCTGCCGCCACGACCTCCACGAAGACTATGGCCCCAACGAGGCGACTCCATGGGAAGCTCCACCCCTTTCCAGTCGGCTTTGGCTCAAAGTAGAGGCCCATAAGGGCTGCGGGCAGAAGGGCTAGGAGATAGGTGCTGAGCGCCATCGTCCGGGCAAACATCAGTGGGGTTATGGCCTTTTCTCTAGTCCGGCGTTCTCCTTGGCTACCCTTCAGAAAGCATTAAGCTCTGGGCATGAATGGGACACCATTCGGGAGGGGAGCAAGCCTGCCGCCAAGCAGCGGTGTAAGTGAGGACGAGGCCATTGCCCTCTATCGCCTGATGCTTCTCATTCGGGCATTCGAAGAGGGGGTGCGGAAGCGGTACTGGGACCTCCAGATCCGTGGCGAGATGCACCTCTGCATCGGCCAAGAGGCCGTTGCCGCAGGGGTTTGCCTTCCCCTTGGGCCAGAAGACGCCGTCCTATCCACGCATCGATGCCACGGGCACGCCATCGCCAAGGGACTGGACCTCAAGGCACTGGCCGCTGAGATCTTCGGGAGGTCAACGGGTGTGTGTGGTGGCAGGGGGGGACATATGCACATCACCGATGGCGAGAAGAACTTCATGGCGACAGGGATCGTCGGGGCGGGCCTTCCCATCGCCCTGGGCTTCGCGTTGGCTTCCAAGCTTGAGGAATCCAGGAAGGTTGCCGTGGCGTTCTTTGGAGACGGCGCCGCGAATCAAGGGAGCTTCCACGAAGCTCTGAACCTGGCGGCCGTCTGGGACCTCCCCGTTGTTTTCGTCTGTGAGAACAACCAGCTGGCAATGTCAACCCTGGCGTCCGAATCTACAGCGGGAGCCTCCATCGCCTCTCGGGCCGCTGCCTATGGCATCCCAGGCCACCATGTGGATGGAAACGACGCCGTGGAGGTCTATCGTGTCGCGAAGGATGCGATCGAGGGGGCTAGGAGAGGAAAGGGACCTGGGCTGATCGAAGCACTCACGTACCGTCTTGCCCCCCACCTCGAGCTGGTGGACCTTGAGGACTACCTCGCAGAGGGAGTAAAGGAGGAGTGGTCGGACGAAGATCCAATCCCTCGAATGGAGGCGGTACTGGGGGACATGGGGGTCCCAGTGGACTTTACCGGAGTAAGGGCCGATTCCGACAAACAAGTGGAGGAGGCATTGGAGTTCGCCGCGAACTCCCCCACTCCAGATCCATCAGAGGTCGCGCTGCATGTCTTCCGATAGAGAGCTGAGCTTTGTGGAGGCCCTTCGCGAGGGGTTGACTCAGGCCATGGAGGCCGATGAAAAGGTCCTCCTCATGGGGGAGGACATCGGGTCCTTCGGGGGGGCCTTCACGGTCACCCAGGGGCTTCTAGAGGCTTTCGGGCCAGAGCGGGTCCGGGACACCCCGATCTCGGAGACCGCCTTCTTAGGGACGGCCATCGGCTTGGCCATGGCTGGCTGGCGCCCCATTGTCGAGCTGCAATTCGCGGACTTCTTCGGCGTGTGTTTCGACCAGATCTACAACCATATGGCGAAAATCCATTACATGTCCGGGGGTAAGGTCGCGGTCCCCATCGTGTTGCGAGGCCCTATCGGCGGGGGCTATGGCGACGCCGCGCAACACTCCCAGTGTCCCTACGGGGCTTTCGCCCACTTCCCTGGCATGAAGGTCGCGGTGCCTGCCACACCACACGACGCCAAGGGCCTCCTCCTTGCCTCCATCAAGGACGAGAACCCAGTCGTCTTCCTGGAACACAAGCTCCTCTATGATCTCCCGTATATGATCTTTGGCGTGACCGGTCCGGTCCCCGAAGAACCCTATGAGGTGCCCCTTGGCCAGGCCAAGGTTGTCCGGGAAGGAAAGGACGTGACCATTGTCGCCCTGGCCCTCATGCTCCACAGGGCTTTGGAGGCCTCGGATGAGCTTTCCGAAAGAGGTGTTGAGGCGGAGGTGGTGGACCTGAGGAGCGTGGTCCCGCTTGACACCGACACCGTCCTTGGCTCCGTGAAGAGGACGGGAAGATTGGTGGTCGTCGACGAGGACTACACGCCTTTCGGAGTCAGCGGAGAGGTCGTCGCTGCCGTGGCCGAGGAGGATCCCTCTGTACTGAGGGCACCGGTGGTGAGGCTCGGGAACCCGGGCATCCCCGTTCCCTTCGCTGAGAGCCTGGAGGCTGCCGTAATTCCGGATGCCAGGAGCATCGCGAAGGCGGTGGAGGCCCTCTTATGAGAGCGGCGGTCTTCATGGGAAAGGAGCACATCGTCGTCGAAGAGAGGCCTGTCCCGGAGTGTGGCCCGGAGGATGTCCTCATTGGGGTGCGCGATTGCGGGATATGTGGCTCTGACCTGGCGGCATACAAGACAGGCAACTACGAACCCGGCGTGGTCATCGGGCACGAGTTCTCTGGTGTTGTGGAGGAGGTCGGGAGGGCGGTGACCTCCGTAGTCCCAGGGGACAAGGTGGTGGGAAACGGCGTGCTCGCCTGTGGAAGGTGCAGCTACTGTAGGAAGGGTCGGCCGAGCCTCTGCGATGAGCTGGAGATGACGGGGGTCACCATCGATGGCGCCTTTGCCGACTACATCAAATTGCCAGAGGGCGTGGTCTACAGAATGCCTGGCAGCCTAACCTTCCGGCAGGCTACGATGGTGGACCCGCTAGCCAATGTCCTCAGAGGTGTGAGCCTGTCTTCCCTAAAGGATGGAGACTCGGTCTTGATCCAAGGGGCTGGTCCCATAGGCCTCCTGACCCTGCAGGCGGTGCATGATGCCGGAGCGGTGAAGGTGTGGGTCACGGAGGTCAATCCTGCACGGCTGAAAATGGCAGAACGCCTGGGAGCGGACGCGGCCATCAATCCCCTCGATACAAGCGTCGAGGTGTTTCTCGAGAGAGAGGGAGGGGAGGGCCCGGACCTGGTATTTGACTGTTCGGGCGTCCCCCAGACTCTGGCGGTAGACCCCACACTGGTGAGGAAAGCTGGGGAGATAGTGGTGTTAGGCGTTTGCGAAGAATCCGTTGAGGCGGATTTCTTCACCGTCGTGCTGAACGAGCTCACAATAAAGGGCAGCTACTGTGGGTATAACGAGTATCCATCGGCCCTGCAAGCGCTTGCGGAGGGCCGTGTTGACGCCGATCCCCTCATCTCGAGTATCATAGCCCTCGAGGACATCGTGGTTGGGGGGTTCGAGCCACTGAATCGTGGCTCTGACGACATCAAAGTCGTTGTGGAGGTCTCTTCGTGAGATTGGGAGGCAAGGAGTACTTGGAGGAGGTTCAGAGTAGAACCAACGAAGATGGGGAGTACCGAAGGCTTGCGCAGGATGAGCACGAGTCCTACACGATGGTCCTGCTGGGGGAGCCGAAGAAGGGCGTGCCGGAGGACGTGGTCGTGGGCTTCCAGGTTGACGGGGGGGAGATTGCGGAAATCTGGAGCGGAGAGAGAAAGACGGATTTCGTGCTGAGCGGGCGCTACGGCATCTGGGTCGACATCCTACGAGGGAAGCTCGGACCTACGAGGGCGTTTCTCACGCGCAAGCTCCGCGTTCGAGGTAGCATGATGCGACTTCTGAAGACAAGTGATTCCACCATGAGGTGGGTGGAGATACTCAGGTCAATACCGACGGAATTTGAGGGAGACTATGCAAAGCACAACATCATCGGGAAAGGCTGAAGGTCTGGGTTCGTACCAGAGGCTGATCATCGCCGGCCTGCTCTTCCTGACCGCCCTATTCACCCTCTACTTCTGGCTGGACTTCTTTCTGGTTGGAGGAGTCCGGATATTGGATACGGAGGTTTACCTGGCCTTCGAAAGGGCATTCCCCGCGGCCGACGCCTGGATGGCCTCGGTTAGCTTCGTCGCTGGCGTGACGCTGCTCCGGAAGAGCCCCCTGGCACTTCTTTTTGGCCTCGCGGCGGGCAGCGCGCTCATTTTCCTTGGTCTGATGGATGTCCTCTTCGGTCTTCAGCAGGGGATCTACGGCCTGGGCACGTCGGCGGTCTTGTTGGAGGCCATAATCAACGCCTTCAGCCTGGTCTTCGGAACCTTCCTGCTCGGGTACCTCTGGTCCCGTCGATGGGCTGTCCTCGGCGTGGTGACATCCTAATCAATGATTGGGGCCTGCAGCTCTTAGCTGCCACCTTCAGTCTGGGCTAGATTCTGAGCACCCTCACGCTGGGCGTAGATATCAGGGCTGCTCATAGGCGTAATAGTAGTCAGGGTCCTCCCGGCTGACCATGATGTCCCGCATCTCCCGGAGAAGATCTCGCTGCTCTTTGGCGTAGTGCACCATGGAACTCTCCTGCAACAGTTGAGCGACCAGAACTCGTACAGTTCGGAAGGGATATACTCCGTGGAGTTCCGAGTGGCTTCGGGCCCGCGCCACGGTCACGCCTCGGGAGCCACCAGCGAAGAGACCGCCACCGACTTGACCCTCCTGAGTCGTCGCTCCCGCTCCCCCACCGGCAAAGGCCTCATCGGCTCCCGTACCGATGCCTGACGCGGTCACTGGCGTAATGGTGCCGTATCCGAAGATTCTGCCGAGGATGCCCTGGCTCGTCTCCAGGTCCACGACGTTCTCGTACCTCACCGTCCTCTCCCGCTTGCGGAAGATGCCGGCCTTGAGAATTAGCCGAAGATCGGTCACGACGTAGTCGTGGCTCCTTCTGTAGATGTCCACGAGGCCCATTCCGATGAGGGCCATGACAGCGGAGTAGACGGGGAGGAAGAAGGGGTTGCCCCCTGCATCAGGGGCCTGAATCGTAATGAAGAGGGCGCCGGCGACGATGAGTCCGAAGGTCGCCAGAAAGGTCCATCGAATCAGGATGACCGAGGCGCCTATGGCAAACACCATGAGGGCAAGGGACCAGACGAGGAGACGGACAGCTGTGACGCCCGCCTGGTAGCCCAGGAAGTCCTCGAAGGAGACCCACCCAGTGACGGCGTTGAAGAGATAGGCGAACCCGATCCCGACGCCGAGGAGGAAGAGGAAGGGCATATGGTAATCCAGGAAGGAGAGGGGATGGGGCGTCAGCTCGGCCCTGATCTCCTCGCCGCGCAAAAGGTCGTACTTGGGCCTCCACGGACCTGGAACGCGGCGAAAGATTGCCTTCAGCCCGTTGAGTAGACTCAAGTGCACCCCATGCCCTTGAGCCGCGGGATGCGGCCCAGTGGATAAATAGGTTTCGGGGGGGATTAGACCTTCTTCGCCGTCCCCCAGACCTGCTTCTTGACTTTGCGGAATCCCATCTTCTCGCTGAGGTTGATGGAACCTTCGTTATCCTGGAAGACGTGGCAGATAGGCATCTTGCCCGACGCGAAGACCTCCTTCAGCATTGCCGTGGCCACGGTCTTGGCATAGCCCCGTCCACGGTAGGGCGTCCGGACGTGAAGGAACCCCAACATTACGACGTCATCGGTCTCGAGGTGTGTCATGTCCCATGCGACCAACTCCCCTTCGACGTATATGCCTGCCGTCATGCCGGTATCGATTCTGGATTGCACGTAGTCCGTGGCTTCTGTGTCGAGCCATCGTTGGGCGATCATCTCCGCGTGTTCCGGTCTAACGGGGTCCGTCTCCGTCACACTGGTCGGTCGAAAGTCCTCCCGCTTCATGTTGAAGAGCCACGTCGGTTCCTCAATCTCGACGTCCATGACAGCCTGCATGGCTGGAATGAGGTCAAGGTCCACGGCGGAGAAGTGGTAGGCTCCTGTCGGAAGCCTGTCGAGAAGTTCTCGTAACCGGTCCGGATCCTCGGCAGTCAGTACCAGTCTTTCATGTTCTGAATCGAAGGCCACGACAGCCCGCGGGTTGTCGAGGTCGTCGGCGAGAACCTTGGGGACCTGATCACTGTGGTATACCCTATGGATCACCCAGGCGTTACCCACGGGATCATGGTCGAGCCAGATCCGCAACTTCTCCAGCTCATCACGTGAGAGGGACACGGTCAACTATGGCGGTTTCAGTATAAAGCGATTAGATGCCCAGCTTCTCTCGGTAGGCCGCGATGTCCAATAGCCCGTGACCGCTGATGTTGAAGGCGATCACCTTCTCTTCCCCCGTCTCTTTGCAGCGCATCGCCTCGTCAATGGCCCCCGTGACACTGTAGGCAGACTCCGGGGCAGGGAGGAATCCCTCCGCCGTGATGAATTGGTGTGCCCTCTCGAAGACGTACTTCTCGTCCGCAGGATACGCGATCGTGTCGATGTACCCATGGTGGCGGAGCAGGCTGAGGATCGGGGCGGCACCGTGGTACCTGAGTCCGTCGCCTTTGATGGGGACCATTTCCTTCTTGTGACCAAGAGTGTACATCTTGAGCATGGGCGTCAGCTCCGCATGGTCCGCGAAGTCATACTTGTACTCGCCCTGCAGGTTGGGCGCCGCCTCGCTCTGAGTTGCGATGAGTTGAACCTTCCGGCCCTTGATCGCCTCGGCCGCGAAGGGGATCACGAAGCCGCCAAAGTTGCTGCCACCGCCGAGACAGGAAATCATGACGTCGGGGTAGTCGTCAGCCATCTCGAACTGCTTCTTGGTCTCCAACCCAATGACTGTCTGGTGCAGCAGCACGTGGTTGAGGACGGAGCCGAGGCAGTAGATGGTCTTGGAGTCCCCCTCGGCTTCCTCCAGACCTTCGGAAACGGCTATCCCCAGGGACCCGGGATGTTCAGGATTCTCGCGCAGCAACCCCCTGCCGACCTTCGTGTCCTTGCTCGGGGAGGCCCTGACGTCCGCGTTGTAGGTCTTCATGAACCCGCGCCGCTCGTGCTTCCATTGGTACACGGCTCGGACCCAGTAGATGACTAAGTCGAGGCCGGCCAGGCTCGCTGCATACGCCAGGGCGGTGCCCCACTGACCGGCACCAGTCTCCGTGGACAGCCTCTCATATCCCTCCTCCTGGGCGTAGTACGTCTGGGCGAGGGCGGTGTTGACCTTGTGGCTACCCGTGGGAGAGTAGAATTCGGCTTTGTAGTACAGCCTGGCTGGGGTCTTCAACCTTTCCTCCAGGCGCCGGGCTCTAATCAGGGGCCTTGGCCTGCCGGCCTGTTCGTAGAGCTCGAGGATGCCCTCAGGGATGTCTATCCAACGTGCCTCGGAACTCTCCTGCCTGCGGCAGTGCTCCAAGATGACCCGTTCCAGCCGCTTGAGACGCGTCTGCCCCTCGTCGGGATCGGTTGGAGGAGGGAGGGGTTCCGGCAGGTCCGGAAGGATGTTGTACCAGGCCCGGGGCATTTCGTCTGGAGTCAGTTGGAATGAGACTCGGCCCCGCGACGTTCCATCCCCTCGCGCCCCGATACGAGAGGCCTGATTAAAGGCTTTCCTTCGCGGTCCGTATCTCGGCCACAACCTCGGCGGCGGCCTGCGCAGGCCTCTTGGCGGCGGCAATTCTCCGGCCGACGATGAGGAAGTCCGCTCCTCGTCGGATCGCCTCCATCGGATCCCCGCCCTGTGGACCGATGCCCGGAGATAGGATCTGCAGCGGGCCGACGAGGGCACGGAGGGTGGCGATCATCGCCGGGCGGGTCGCTCCCGCCACAATGCCCGAGGCACCCGTCTCCCGCGCCATGATGGCCATCTCCTCCGAAGCTGGAAGGAGGAACCTACTCGCCCCTGGGTGGCTCATGGCAGTCACAACAAAGACGTCCCCTTTGGCGGCCTCCACACACGCCCTCAGGGAATCCTCCCCGGGGAAGCCGTGGACGATGACGCCAGCGGCCGCGTGATCGAACGCCAAGTCCACGATGAGGCGGTCAATCTCTGGGATGTCCGCCACTTTGAAGTCGCAGAGAACGGGACCATAGGCCGACAGGTCATCTACAACCTCCAGCCCCGCGGAGAGAACGAGCGGGTAGTTGACCTTGAAGGCGTCGCAATATCCGGAGGTCTCCTCAGTCACCTCCAGGGCCCTTCGCGCCTCGGACATGTCCAAGGCGACGATGAGCCCCGTCTTACGCCTCATCTACCAGGTTAACGTCGCGCCCTCCAAAAGGCTTTCCAAGACTGCCAGGTAGTGAGAACCATCTCACTAGTTTTATGTACGTGTTGTCCCAAGTGAAGATACTGGTGGGTCATGGTCTCAGAGTATCAGATGAAGAGCAAGGTATGCCTGGTGGGCGAGGCCGCCGTCGGCAAGACCAGCCTCATCCGTCGTTTCGTGAAGGACGCCTTCGACGACAAATACGTCACGACCCTCGGCGCGAAGGTGTCCAAGAAGGAGATCCAGGTTGAAGTCCCCGAGAAGGACCTGATCATCCAGATGGACATGGTCATCTGGGACATCATGGGGGAGAAGGGGGTCCGGGACCTGCTTAAGGAGGCTTTCTTCCAAGGAGCCCAAGGCATCCTGGCCGTGTGCGACATCACGCGCTACTCCACCCTGAGGGAGTTGGACGACTGGGTGCAGTCGGTCTACAACGTCGTGGGCGAGATCTCAGTCGTCTACGCGGTCAACAAGGTCGACCTGAAGGACGAGGTGATGGTGCTCTTCGATGAAAGGGAGGTGGGCATGGCGACGCAGGCCTTCGATGCGCCTCACTTCTACACAAGCGCCAAGACAGGGGTCAATGTACAGATATCGTTCCAGAGCTTGGCCGAGGACATTGTCCGGAAGAACCTCTCGGCCGATATCATCCAGTTGGGCCCCTAGGGGTTGAGGAGCCTCCAGACGATGATGGCGTAGCCCAGCCCGAGAACGACCAACGAGAGGATCCAAATCCAGCGGAAGAGTCTCGCCCGCTTCTCGCCGTCCGCCAGCCAGGCTGAGAGGCGCCGAATCATGCCCTCGCCTTGAATCTTTTGAGCCGGAAGATGTTCTCCCTCTCCATCTCTTCCAACCGCTGACGGATGAAGTTCTCCGTGTCCGCCAGCTCGGGGATGACCCGATGTTCCAGCGCGTTCACCCGCCGCTTCACCTTCTCGATCTCCTCGATCAGGCGACGCATGGTCGTCTCTATCTCAGCGGCCACAATGACGTCCTCGATGAGGGCTTCGTAGGCATCAGCCGCCTCGTCGATCCGGGCCGAGGTGCCGATGATGCCGTACCCTCTCTGCAGTATCGTCTTCAGCACGCTCCTGGACTCGATCTTCGGGACCACAATCCCCATGACATTCCGGGTCGTGAGCTCGAGCTGTGGCACGTCCACCAGCGCGTAGGCGGAGGACTTCACCTCCACCTTCCCCCTCTCGGCCGTGGCAATGGCAATCTTCTCCTCCGCTACCCGGAACCGGTCTGCCAGGTTGGAGCGGACCTCCTTGGCCCGATCGAGAACCTTGAAGAACTCGACGATGAGGGCGTCGCGCTTCAGCTTGAGCAGGCGGTGACCGCGTTCCGCCATACGGCGGGTCCGCCGGACCTGGAGAAGCTGAGAGCGGGTGGGCTTGTAGTCCTCCAGCACCATTCACGCAGCCTTCCGATGGGCGGGGTGGTATTCCTCCATGGTCTTCCGGTCGATCTTCGTCAACCAGGATTCATCGAGGCTGGCAAGGAGGTCCCAGCCGGTTTCCAGGGTCGTGTCGATGTCTCTGTCCTCCTCCGCGCCTTGCCGAATGAATTCATTCTCGAACCGGTCCGCGAAGTCCAACAGGCGGCGGTCCCTCTCCGATAAGGCTTCTTTCCCCACGATGGCGACTAGGCCCCGAGCGTCCTTCCCCTCCGCGTAGGCGGCGTAGAGTTGGTCGGACACTTGCTTGTGGTCCTCGCGCGTCCTCCCGGTCCCAATGCCCGCGTCCATCAGCCGAGAGAGGGAGGGCAGGGGATCGATGGGCGGGTAGATGCCCTTCCGATGGAGTTCCCTGGCCACGCCGATCTGCCCTTCGGTGATGTAGCCGGTCAGATCGGCAATAGGATGCGTCCAGTCGTCGTCTGGAATGGCCATGATCGGTATCTGGGTGATGCTTCCCTTCTTGCCCTTGATGCGGCCGGCTCGTTCGTAGTTTGTCGCCAGGTCGGTGTACATGTACCCAGGATAGCCACGACGTCCGGGCACTTCCTCTCGCGCGGCGCCGATCTGTCGGAGCGCCTCCGCGTAGTTGGTCATGTCGGTCAGGATGACGAGGACGTGCATGTCCAAGTCAAAGGCCAGGAACTCCGCCGCCGTCAAGGCCATGCGTGGCGTGATGAGGCGCTCCACCGCCGGATCATCGGCTAAGTTGAGGAAGAGCACGGCCCGCTTCAGCGCCCCCGTCCTCTCGAAGTCGTTCATGAAGAGGCGGGCCTCCTCATTGGTGATGCCCATGGCGGCAAAGACGACGGCGAAGGGCTCGACGGCTCCCGGCACCTTGGCCTGGCGCGCGATCTGAAGCGAGACCTCGTTGTGAGGCAATCCAGCCCCTGAGAACAGGGGGAGCTTCTGGCCGCGAACCAGGGTGTTCAGCCCGTCAATGGTGGAGATGCCCGTCTGGATGAACTCGCTGGGATGGGCGCGGGAGTACGGGTTCATGGCCGACCCGACGACCTCTCGACGGTCCTCCGGAAGGATTCTTGGCCCGCCATCGATCGGATCGCCGCTGCCGGAGAGTACCCGGCCCAACATATCCTGCGAGACGCTGAGGCGGATGGTCTCGCCCAGGAACTTCACGCTGGACGAGCGGTCGATGCCTCGGGTGCCTTCGAATATCTGAACCACAACCATCTCGTGGGACGTGTCCAGAACCTGGCCCCGACGCTTCTCGCCGTCAGGGAGGGTCACCTCGACTAGTTCCGCGTACCCGACGGGATCTGTCTTCTCCACGAAGATGAGGGGCCCCGCGATTTCGGTAATGGTGCGATACTCCTTCACCATCAGCTAGCCTCCAGCTTCCGGAACTCCTCCTCCATCTGGGTCAGGGTCTCCTTCAGCTCTGTCTCCAGATTCTCCTCGTACTTCACTCGCGACAGCCGCCCGCGGGACGGGAGGTTCACAATCTCTGCCAAGGGAGCCTCCAAGGTGAGCGCCCGCCGCGCCATCTCATCGAATCTCTTGATGGCCTCGATGAGGGCGAGCTGATTCTCCAACGTGCAGTAGGTGTCCACCGGATGGAAGGCGTTCTGCTGCAGGAAGTACTCCCGAATCATGCGGGCGACCTCGAGGGTGAGCTGCTGGTCCTCGGGGAGCGCGTCGGCGCCCACCAGGCGGACGATCTCCTCCAGCTCGGCCTCCTCCTGGAGAATCCGCTGGGCCCATTCTCGGAGGGAGGGCCAATTCTCGTGCACCTGCTCCTGGAACCACTCTCTCAGCGTGGGAGAGTAGAGGCTGTAGGAGGTGAGCCAGTTGATCGCGGGGAAATGCCGCCGCTCCCGCAGCTTCGTGTCGAGGGCCCAGAAGACCTTGGCGATTCGCAGGGTCCCCTGGGTAACGGGCTCCGAGAAGTCACCGCCCGACGGGGAGACAGCGCCCACGACAGAGACGCTCCCTTCCTGTCCGTTGAGCGTGGTGACGCGACCCGCCCGCTCATAGAACTCTGACAACCGGGCGGATAGGTAGGCCGGAAAGCCCTCCTCCCCCGGCATCTCCTCCAGCCGGGAAGAGATCTCCCGCATGGCCTCGGCCCAACGGCTCGTGCTGTCGGCCGTAAGGTAGACGTGGTACCCCATGTCCCGGTAGTACTCCGCCATGGTCATTCCCGTGTACACCGACGCCTCCCGGGCCGCCACCGGCATGTTGCTCGTGTTGGCCACCATGATGGTCCGGTCCATGAGAGGCTCCCCGGTCTTTGGATCCACCGTCTCGGGAAGCATCGTCAGCATCTCCGTCATCTCGTTTCCTCGCTCGCCGCAGCCGATGTAGATGACGATTTGAGCGTCACACCATTTGGTGAGCTGGTGACCTGACACCGTCTTTCCGGTCCCGAAGCCCCCTGGGATGGCGGCCGTGCCTCCCTTCGCCAGGGGGAAGAAGAAGTCGAAGACCCGCTGCCCCGTGAGGAGGGGGACGGTGGGCATCAGGCGCTCCTTCACAGGCCGAGGGCGGCGAACCGGCCACGTCTGCATCAGAGACGCCTTCTTTCCGTCCTTCAGAGTCAGAACCGGGTCCTCGACCTTGACCGTGCCTTCCTGAACGCCCTTCACAGTCCCCGTTAGGGTGGGAGGCGCGAGCACTTTGTGTTCGACGTACTTCGCTTCTTGGACGAGACCGATGACTTCCCCGCCCTTCAGCTCGTCGCCCACCTTCACCCGCGGCTGGAAGTCCCAGTTGACGTCCCGATCCAAGGCGTTGGCCCGGACCCCGCGGAGGATGTAGTCCCCCATGCGGTCTTTCAGGACAGGCAGGGGGCGTTGGACCCCATCCAAGATACTCCCCAAGAGACCCGGCCCCAGTTCCACCAAGAGGGGCTCCCCCGTGTCCAGGACCTTCTCTCCCGGCCGGACACCGCTGGAGTCCTCGTAGACCTGAATGATCGTCTTGTCTCCCGCGAGGCCAATGACCTCGCCCATGAGCTGCTCCTCCCCGACGAGGATGACGTCGTACATCCGCGGTCGGATACCCGTCGCAGTGATGACGGGACCTGCGACCCGATGAATCGCGCCCGTCTTTCCCGCCTGGGCATCTTCTGCCTTCACCGCTGCTGCCATCATACCACCTATCAAGTCTTGAAGAGATCAATGCCAATGGCCCGCTTCACCTTCTCCCGGAGGTCCTCCTCCTCCTCGCCCCCCACGGCGATGACGACGGGCCGTGGAAGCCCTCGAAGCCTCCTCCTCATGCCGAGGGATAGGTTGGACATCTCGTCGCTCTTGAGGATGAGGATGCCGACCTCCTCGTCATCCAGCGTCTCCTCAACGACTCGTTCGATCTCCTCTCGGGAGGTCGGATGGGTCTTTCGGATCCCCGCCAGCCTGAAACCGATGACGAACTCATCACTACCCACAACCGCGATTTCCACTCAGATCACCAACATGTCTCGGATTGTGCTCTCATCCAGGCCACTGGCCTTGCCCCGCGCGATGATCCGGATGTTTTCTACCTCGTTCGTCTTCGCCACGAGGTAGTCCAGGACAGGCAAGACGGAAAGAGGGTGTAGGTTCGCGCCTGTAGCCGCCTGCTTCAAGTGCCACTTCTCCATGGCCCGGATGCCGTCGGCAATCCGCGGCGTCTCCCCCGTGGGCACGGGGGCGAGAACCCCATGGAAGGGAGCCCCTCTGAGCTGCTCCACGACAGCCGGGAGCTCCATCCCCATCATGTTCGTCAACTCCTCCTTGGAGAAGGTCAGCCCTCCGTCGATGAAGACCTGCCTCTCCAGGTCTTCTTCGATGCCTCGAACTCTCAGAAGGGTCTGGAGGTTGACGACGTCGATCTCCCTCCTGATGAAGTTGTGGAAGAGCCTGCTCGGCTCCGGCGTCGGCGGTACGGACTCCAGGAGGTGCTCGTAGAAGATCTTGTCCACCAGGTCTTCGTACGCCGCCAGACTCGTGAGCTCGGAGGCCGTCGGTGGAAGGCCCATCAAGACTTGCCCGTAGATGGTGGGCTCAAGGGCCCCTACAACCTCCTCAAGGGCCTCCAAGGCGACCAGATTCCGAAGAAACTCCAAAGGGAAGCTGCCGGCGGGTATCATGTCCTCGAGGATCTCGTCGTCGGTGGCGCCGTAGAACCGGCCTCGGAGGACTGTCTTGATGTTCCAGACGTCCCAGCGGTCCAGGAAGGCGGCGATCATCTCCTTGAGAGGGCCTTCGGAGAAGCCGAGGATCTGGGTGAAGACCTTGGCCAGGTTGTTTCGCGTTGCCATCTCGACCAAATCCACACCGGAGTAACGAGTGGCCAGTTCTCTGATCTCCTCGTTGTACTGACCCTCCCCCAGGACGCGGGCGATCTCCGGGATCGACATCTTCAGTAGCCTATCGTACGTGGTCTTGGAGAGGAGGAGGGCCTTCTTGGCCTTGACTCGGGCGGTGACGTAGGGGTAGTTGCCCAGGTCGACCGGGAGCCGATCCCGAATCCTCTTCGCAAAGGGCCGAAACCTGGGGACCGCCATCAGCTCTCCCTCCACAGGAGGTCCGCGACCTCCTTGATGACGTCCTCCCACAGGTCCTCGAGGAACGTTTCGTAGGTGAGATCGATGCGACGGCGACCGTCCAAGCTCTCAATGACGAAGCCGCCGATGCAATCGAGGTCATCCCTGACTTCGGTCTTGACCAGCCGTCTAAGGACCACTGCATCGCGCTCGTTGGTTCGGACGACGCCCTCGGAGAGGGCCTTCTGATGCCTCTGCACCAGCGCCACCAGGAGAGCCCTATCGGATTCACGCTGTCGGAGGTGTTCTGAAGCGCGGGAGAGGATGTCATCCAGAACCTCCTTCTGAGCTTGCAGCGCGATTCTTCGGGCCTCCAGCTCGGCCCGGGCCGTCTCCCTCTGGTTCCGCCTTGATGCCTCTAACGTGGCTTGTTTCTCCTTCTCCTGGTTCAGCTCCTCTCCCTTGGCCTTGGCCTCGGAGAGCATGCGCTTGCGCTCTTCATCCGCTGATGCCAGGATTGCGTCCGCCTCGCGCTTCCCTCGGTCGAGGATCTCCTCGACGACCTCGTCCAGTGACATCTCGTCCTGGCGCCTAGCCCGCGAGAGTCGGAATTTTCCCGACCATGATGATGGCCACGACGAGGCCGAAGATGATGATGGTCTCAGGAATGACCATCAACACCAGTCCCCGGATGAACAGCTCCGGCTTCTCCGCCATGGCACCGACCGCCGCGCCTCCGATCACCTTCTCCGCCCAAGCGGTGGCGAAGGCGGCGCCGACGATAGTCAGGGTCGCACTCAACGCCAGCATCTCTATCTCGAACACCATTCTTTTTCACCTCGTTTCACACAGCTTGTGTAGTCTGCGCCCCGAAGGGCTTGAAGGGCACTCCGTTCCCTTTGAAGAACTTCATGAAGAACTCGACGTAGTTAAGCCTGAGCGCCTGAATCCCAGAGCTCAGTCCTCCCAATAGCATGACCATCAATTGAGCTAGAATCAAGAGGAATAGACCGGCGGCAACCAGGAGGATACCCTGGTCGAAGATCAGCCCGTTGAAGATTGCGACGTTCAGGGACTCCGCAATGGCCGCCTTTGCGACGGCGATTCCGGCCAACCGAGTGTACGAGATCATGTTGGCCAGAAGGCCTGCCACCTCCAGGATGGCTACGGGGTTCCCGATGGTCATGAACTCCATGAGCGCCATCAAGACAGCCCCGCCTAAGAGGAAACCGAAGGCGATCCAGGGTATTTGGAAGCCAAATATCTCTAGACTTCCGGCTGGAGCCCACGAGAACAGATTGCCCCACACCCACCCTGCAACTCGATTCCACTGAACCCGAAAGATGATGGTCATGAACAGCCCAAGGAGGACGAAGAACCAGCCCACCTTTGCGATTGCATGACGTTTGTCGTGCCGGATCTCGTTGTAGAACCCGATGATGAAGCCAAGGCCCAGATGAAGGAAGGCAGCGACGACGGAGAGGACGAGCAGGTCCTCGATGTCGACAAGCTTGCGAACCACGGGTTGGAGGGGGACCTCGACCCCCAGTAGCAACTCCCAGCTGACCTCCACCGGGGTTCCTGGCTCGTGATGGGCTTCCGGCGTTTTGAAGGGGATGCCAAAGGCATCGGCGTAGAGGAAGGTCCCAAAGAGTGCGGTCACGACGCCCGCAACGAAGATGATGGCGAGGAATCGGCGCATGTCCAGACTGCCCTTGACCTTCAGTACGCCGAAGAGGCCGATGAGCGCCAGGACGATCCCGTATCCGAGGTCCCCGACCATGATGCCAAAGAAGATCGGGAAGATGACGAAGAGCGCCAACGTCGGGTCCAGCTCCTTTGGATGGGGGGTCGAGAACAGGTGAGTGAGGAGCTCGAAGGACCGGATCGGTTCCGGATTGTCGAGAAGTACTGGGGACTCCTCTACATCGCTGTCGAGCCGTTCCACGTAGAGACTTCCGAGATTTGAAAGCCCGTCTCGGACCTCCTCCCACCGCTCCTCGGGAATCCAACCCTCCGCCACAAAGGAGTGCTCGCTGGCAGCGAACCGTAGCGGGGCCTCAGCCTTCTCCACTTCCCGCGTGAAGAAGTCCTCCGCGGAGATGACGAAGGAGGCAAACCGCTCTCGAAGGGTGGAAAGTCGTCCTCGAACCGCCTCCAGCTTCGATTCCAGCTTACGCTTCTCTTCCAGCAGGTCTCCGAGCAGGGCCCTCGGATCACCCTCCTTGCCTGGGACCTCGAGTGGGACAAAGCCAAGTTTCGAGAGATGTTCCCTGACCTCAGCGGCTACGTCCGTCGCCACGAACAGGGCAAGGACATCCCCTTCTTGGAGGACTTCGAACCTCTCCGTCATCTCCTCCAGGGCTCCTAGGTCTCGCGGGAGAGTCCCCACGAAGGCTTCGAGGCTCTCATAACCAAAATACTCAGACAGTTCTAGGCCCAGATCAGCAAAGGGTCTGAGGGCCTCAATGCGAGGATTTAGGTCGGCTAGCATCTCCTCGATGCCCTTCCGCGTCTCGTCCTCCTCGCGGATGTTGAGTTCAAGGGTGAGGAGCTTCTGCTGGGCCTCAGGGCCAATCTTCTCTCGCGCGGTGACCTTGAGTGTGTCCAGGTCGAGGACACCGGCGATGGATCTCAGCTTCAAAAGGGTCTCGGACACTTCGGAGGCAGTGTCGAGAGGCTGTCCTAGCTCGAAGGTCTCGTCTGGATCCTCAAAGTCGACAATATGAAGGACCTGGAGATCGTAAAGGACATTTATGGTTTGAGGGAGCAGGTCTCGAGGCCCAACGATGAGGGCCCGGACCATCTCCTTAGGTCTCAGCACGAACTGCCTCCTCGAACCTCCTGAGGAGAAGCTCAATGGCCCGGTCAACCTCGCTCGATGCTGCGGCCTTGATCTTCTCGGCCTCTTCGTTGCCTCTGTCGAGGATCTTCCTGCGCTCAGCCTCCGTGGTCACCGCGGCGGCCTCAAGAACCTCCTGATATCTCTCGTCTCCCTGTTGCCGGAGTTCATCTTCTAGAGTCAGCGCCTCTCCCTTCGCCTTCCGGAGTCGGCGCTCTTTCTGCTCCTCGGCTTTGGCCTTCAAGTCCTTGACGTGTCGCTCTGCCTCCCTGACTTTCTCGAGGGCCTCCAGCTTCAGAGCCATGGGCGGCTGTCCTAACTTTGGAGGCGACTTAAACCTTACGTGGACCCAAACGGTGGACGGGACTAGAGTGGGGTGGCTGCGGGCAAAGGGGAAAAGCCTTAGAATCATAGTTGGGGCGGTGAAAACAGCGGGTCCTCCCCTCCTTGACTTCGATGAGGAAAGGCAACGGCTGGCAAAGGCGCGTCGGCGCGAGGCCATGCTCCTCAGCAGCCTGGGGATCGTCCTTTTCATCGTCGTCGTTTGCGTGGTAATGGCGACTGGAGTCTCCCTGAACCTGGAGACATGGGCCTCCACGCTGAGCGCAAGTCCCTGGGTTCAGATAGCGGTGTATGTCTTGGCCGCCTACCTCGCGCTGAGCCTCCTCGCCTTTCCCTTGCGCGTTGCTGGGCGGCTGTCGGCAATACGGTATGGGTTGACGCGGCAATCATGGGCTTCGTGGGCACTCGACCAAACCAAGTCTTTGGCCCTCGGCGTGCTGTTCGCCCTCGTCGCTGTCGAGGCCCTCTACTGGACCCTCCGGACCTTCAATGCCCTCTGGTGGCTGGTTC
>CAYFZX010000014.1:0-25855 GCA_964347795.1 uncultured Methanomassiliicoccales archaeon | reverse complement strand
GCTCGGGACATGCTCGACACGTTCTACGTCGAGGAGGGGATTTCCTTCGACCTCCCCGCGAAGGCAGTCATCCAACGAGTCGCCGCGATGCACGAGCGCGGCGGGGATATCGGTTCCACTGGCTGGGGCTATGAGTGGGATCTGAAGGAAGCGAAGCGGCCCATGTTGAGGCCCCACACGACCGCTCAGACTATCCACTATCTTGCGGAGCATCCAGAGCCGCCCCAGAAGGTCTTCATCGTGGGGAAGGTCTTCAGGACAGACGCGCCCGATGCCACTCACCTTCCGGGGGAGTTCCACCAGATAGAAGGCGTCGTCATGGAAGAGGGGGCTTCCCTGTCGATGCTGATGGGGACCCTCAGAGAGTTCTATCGGAAGATGGGCTTCGAGGAGGTCAGGTTCAGGCCTGGCTACTTCCCATACACAGAGCCCAGCGTCGAACCGGAGGCCCTCCTGAAGGGCCAGTGGATCGAGCTCGGTGGATCGGGCATATTTCGACCCGAGGTGACGGCCCCCTTTGGCATCACGGCTCCCGTCCTGGCTTGGGGACTGGGCCTGGAGAGGCTGGTAATGGTCCTTGAAGGTCTCTCGGACATCAGGACGCTCGTCTGGAACGACTTGGAGTGGCTCAGGGACTCGGGACCTGTGCTGTGAGCAAAAGATAAATCCGCCCGCACCGATGGACGGGGGATGCCCATGGCCGACGCCTCCGAGGAGATCACCGAGGGAGAAAGGTGCCTGAACCGGCTGGACTATGAGGGTGCCTTCAAGCACTTCGAGGCCGCCATCGACGAAGATCCCAAGAACGCACACGCCTACTTCTGCAAAGCGGAAGCATCCTTGGGCCTCGAACGGCTGGAGGCCGAGGAGATTGCCAACCTGTATAAGAAGGCCCTCGATCTCGACCCCAAGAACCCACAGTACTTGGATGGCTATGCGTCCTTCTGTCTCGACATCGGTCACTTCAAGGAAGCGGAGGAGGCGTTCAACCGGGCGGCTGAGATGGATGAGGAGAACGCACCCTTCTACTTCGTGGATTTCGCGATCAACTACTTCCGCAAAGCACCCATCGTCATGGGACGCTACATGGACGACACTACTCGTCGGCTCGTAGCGAAGAAGTCGCTGGACTATGTTCTGAAGGCTCTGGGGATGGACAAGAAGCAGGCGCTGGAGTTCCTTCGCGGCTGAGTCAACTTGGAGTGGCCCGCCGGCCTCGGAGGCACTCTGTGCAGACGCCTGTGCCGTCATAATGTGACTTGCAGACCGTGCGCCCGCAGAGTCGGCAGGTGTTTGCCGCTGGGGATCCACAGAGGGAGCAGATCCCGATCATCCCATGACTATTGGTGTGCAACCCTATTTAATCCTAGCCGCCCGTCGAGAATGGCGTCTCGCTTCATCCGAACGCTCAAATGCGTCAACGGCCATTCCGACGCCGTGAGTACCAATCGGGAGGCAGGCTGCGTTTTCTGCGACATTGTTGCCGGGGATGCGGAAGCCTCTCTAGTCTACGAGGACAGCACCCACATCGCCTTCATGGACAAGGCGCCTATCAACCCCGGTCACGTCCTCGTCCTGCCGAAGGACCACCACCCCACTCTCCTCGACATGCCCTTGGGAGAAGTAGGACCCCTCTTCACCCGGGCGGCCCACATCGCTGCCGCCGTAAGGGACGCCCTGGGAGCCGATGGCTTCAACGTTGGCCAGAACAGCGGACGTGCGGCCAACCAAATCGTCTTCCATGTCCATGTTCACATCATCCCCAGATACAGGCGAGACTCTCCGGACGGAAAGTGGCCCACTCGCCGAGAGGCCGCCCTGGGGGAGTTAGAGGCCGTGGCGAATAGGATAAGAAAGCATGTGGGGTCGCTGCCTACTTCCTGAGTTCGCCGAAGGTCGTCACCCGCTCGGCTAGAGCATTGTGCTTGTGGATGGACTCTTCGCTCTCACTCGTCACGTGAACCCGCGTTTCGTCCGGGAAATCCCCGTATCTCTTCATGAGCCGGGCAAGTATCTCCCTGACCACGTCCTCCACGAAACGGGGCTGAGCGTGGGCCCTCTCGACGAGTTCGGCCTCATCGCCTCTCTTTAGGATCTCGTAGGTGGGGGCGCTCAGGCTGTCTTCCACCATGTCGATGAGGTCATCGGCTTCCACATCGAGAGCTTCGGGCACCTCCAGCAGCAGCCGCGTGAGGTTGCGCTGGTTGTGGGTGATGATGGGGATCTCGGAGCCCTGCAACCTCCCATCCGCGTCCAGTTGATGCTTGATCGTCTCCATGGCACATGGACACGCCGTCATGCCCACGACCTCCACCCCGATGGACTTGGTGACGGTCATGGGGCTATCTCTCTGAGCCTGGGCATGGGCGATGAGGTGGTAACGCTCCGTGGTCCTCTTCCCCATGGGTGTCTTGCGTTCCAGGAAGTAGTCCGCCCGACTCCGGACCTCACTACAGTTGGCGTATTCGTGCCTGTCCAGGAGCCTTCGGGCGATGTCGGAGCTCAAGGCCTCAAGGCTCTCTACCGGCTCCCGCACTCCCTCTTCCACAATCTCACTGACGACTTCCAGGTTGCGGGATAGGTGCGACCCCTTCATGGTCGAAGGCAGGTCCACGTAGATGTCGAATTCTGTTGTCAATGTCGTCGTCGTATTCGGACGTCTGACGCGAACGGGCTTCTTGACTCCTGTGACACCGACTCGTGTCAGTCTGAACCGGAGTTCTGCGGGCCTATTCTGGACGTCTAGGTCGATGTTCACACCCCCCTCGCTAACGAGAGGCTTCCTTTTAACCCTAGCGAACAGCAGATGCCAAGGCCGCGAAGTGGAGAATATGGCTTCCCGGTGACGGATCACAGTTCCGTCGGGGCCACCTTTTTGGCAAGGGACTCCTGCATGGTCTCCTCCACGTACAGGAGGACAAGGGTCACCGTGATGAAACCCAAAAGGGCGGATATGAGGAAGGGTGCCGCGACGCCAGGCAGGGGAAGCAGGGGCAGAGACGACACGCCGTTCAAGAGGTCGTAGAGGACACCTCCCAGGGGTGCACCGAAGATGGCCCCGACATTGAAGAGGGTCGCCACGGTGCCAATTAGCTTGCCCCTGACTCGTTCGGGGAAGAGGTCCGCCTGAAGGGCCTTCATAGCCGGCTGGGACACCTGGAAGGCCAGGGACCGGAAGACCAAGAGACCTGCAATCTGGTACACTGTGGCGGTGAACGGGATGAACGTTGAGGAGGCCCGCGAGGCGTAGCCGCCCAAGACTACGAGTGGCTTTCGGCCGAATCGGTCTGCGACGTAGCCCGCTGGAAGGTTCATGGCAATCCCCACGCTCATGGCCAGTCCGAGGACGGTTCCGGCGACCACCTCGTCGAGACCGAGGAAGTCTTTCATGTAGAATATGGGGAGGAAGCTGATGAGGCTAAAGGAGAAGCCATTGCCCAGAGCGTTGACCAAGAGGACGTTGACCTGCTTGCGTGTATCCTTTGGCAGGTCATCGACGGTGGGTCGCGCAACGGTCGGGAGCCTTGACGGACGTAGTCGTTCGAAGAGCGGTCGTCTTAGACGCCCCCTTTCTTCAGTGGGCAAGACGTCTCTCACGAAGGCGAGGGCTAGGAGGGTAGCGGAGCCCGAGAAGAGGGCCAGGAAGTAGAAGGGGAAGTGAAAGCTGGCCACTGGGTCCAACCCCAGAGGGTTCCGGGCCATCCATAGGAGCCCACCCCCGGCAAAGGGCCCCGCGGCAAAGCCGAGGTTTGAGGCAAGGACGTACACGGACATGGCCCTTCCCCTGACCTCTTCAGGAGAGGAGTCGACAATCAGGGCTTCGCCCACGGGCCAAACCATTGCCGACGCGACTCCCTGCAGACCGCGAACGAAGATGAGACCCGACCAGTGACCGGGAATCGTGAAGAGGTAACCCAGGAGGGAGTAGACTGCGGCACCCAAGACAATCAGCCGCTTTCGGCCGACGACGTCCGAAAGCCTCCCGAAGTAGCGGGAGAGAAGGGCGCGGGTGATCATGAAGGAGGAGAGTAGAATGCCCAGCTCGAAGGCCGTGCCACCGAGAATCTCCAGGTAGAAGGGCATGATTGGGGCAATGATCCCAAATCCCAAGCTGACGAGGAACCCAAGGAGGGAAAGGAAGGCCAGGTTTCTACGTTGCAGCCTCGGTAAGCAATCACCCCTTCAGACGTGTCGGATCCCCCGGGGGTGGCGTCCGCCATGCCAAGCCCAACGATGTCTGCACGAATGTGCATATGTGCAGTAATTATAAAGCCGTTGGCGCTATCTGTTAGACGTTGGAAGAGATCAGCCTCATCAGAGACCCGAACGCCATTCGGATTGTCTCAGATCAGACACGTCGCGAAATCTTGGGCCTTCTCCGGGTCAAAGAGATGACCGCCGCTGAGCTGGCGGAGATCCTCGAGAAGGACCAGTCCACGATATACCGACACTTGGAGAAGCTTCAGGATGCAGGATTGGTGGTGCCCACAAGGGAGAGGAAGACCCATCACATCCCTGAGAAGCTGTACGGTAGGACAGCAAGGATCTTCCTCGTGGCGCCGGATCTGTCCACCGATTTGGAGGACGTGGATCTCGGTCGCCTCTACGGAGAGGAGGAGGTGGGTCGGATGCTCCGCATCCTCGAAGAAATGGGCTACCTGGACGACGTGACCGATGAGATGATCCGTCAATCTCGGCGTCTGATGCTCCGCATAGACGACTCCCTGCGGAGCGAACTGGAACAGGCCAAGGCCCGGGAGCCTCTCGAGTTCCACACCCTGTGGCGGATGGAGATGCTTATGCTCCTCATCAAGGAGCGAAAGGATCGTGCCTTTCGCGACCAGATAGAATCTGCCCTTGAGCGAATTCTCTGAGCTCGAAGATTAGACCGCGACGGCCTTCCAAGCACCGGTATGGAAGCGTTGGCCCACTACGATGGAGCGCAAATAGTACTCCAACGGCAGCGTCAGCCAGATGCCTAGGACTCCCCAACCCAGACTGTAGCCCAGGACGTAGCTCATGGGAAGACGAAGGGCGTAGATGCCGAGGAGGGTTGCATAGAAAGGCCACCGCGTATCTCCTGCCCCGCGGAGTGCGCCGGCTAGGCTGAAAAAGAGGCCGACGGCGGGAATGCTCAGAGCATGAACACGGATGAAGGTAACCGTGAGCTCCACCACCTCGGGCTCCGAGGTGAAGACGAGAGCGATCCACGGGGCGGCGACGAAGTTGATGGCCGCGACAACGCCCATGACCAACAGGGCCATCTTGGTGGATTCCAGACCGCTGCGCTCCGCTTCCTTGGGATCCTCCGCCCCTAGGTTCTGGCCCACCAAAGCCGCCGCGGCGATGCTGAATCCAAGTCCAGGCATAAAGGCGAAGGATTGTATCCGCAGGCCGACGTTGTGGGCGGCGAAAGACGCGGTCCCGAAGGACACCACCATGCCGATCCAGATGAGGATGCCGATCTGGAAGGCTATCTGCTCCAGGGCGGCGGGGTAACCGATGCGAAGGATGCGACGGATAGTCCCCCCGTCCCAAAGGGGAGAGGTTCGAACGAGGCGAAGGCGGAGGCGACCTCGGCGGAAGATGAACAAGTAGACAGCGGCGCCCGTGGTGAAGGAGAGGGCGGTACCGATTGCGGCCCCTTGGACTCCCAGAGAAGGGATGGAGAGGGTCAGCCCGCCCAAACTGTAGGTCGCGCCGAAGATAAGATGGAAGTTCAGCACGAAGTTGAGGATGTTAATGAGGACCCCGACCCACAGGGGGGTGACAGTATCGCCGGCACCGCGAAGGGCGGAGATGGCGATGAAGATGATGAACAGGAACGGAGCGGCAAGAAATATGGTGCTGATGTAGCCGCCCCCAGCTGCGACGACCTCTGGCTCCGCTCCGAACAACGCTACGATGTTCTCCCCGAAGAGGATGCCAACGGTGGCCACGGGAACAGACAGAATGAGCCCAATCAGAAGGCTCTGTCCCAGGACGTGACTCGCCTGTTCCCGATCCTTCGCCCCTATGGCCCTTGCGACCAGGGCGACGGTCCCGGCGGTGATGGCGATCATCACGGTGAAGGTGAAGAATACGATTTGACCACCGAACCCCACGGAGGCCAGCGCGACTGCTGGATCGGGCAGCCGCCCGACCATGATGAGGTCAATGGTCGTGGCCAAGGTCTGGAAAAGGTTTGCCAGGATGACGGGCCATGCAAGAGAGAGGATGGTCCTGCGGGTTTGGCCTCTTTCCCCCGCCAACAATTGCACGTATGTGCAGATATACAGGCAGTATATAGGGTCTCCTCTCTCCTCCCAGCATCACCTCCGACGCGGTTGGCTACTCCCCGACGAGCTGCACCATAACCTTGCGACGGCGAGGTTTGTTGTCGAGTTCTACGAAGACAACTTGCTGCCACGTTCCCAGGTTGGGACGACCATCTTGAAAAGGGATTGAAAGGCTTGGGCCGAGGCAGGCCGCCCGAACATGCGAGTGGCCATTTCCGTCGTGCCATCTCTCCTCATGCCCATACCGGATGTCCTTGGGGAACAGGCGTTCCAGGGCCCTCGGCAGGTCTTCAAGGAGACCAGGCTCGTACTCGAGAGTCGTTATGGCGCTGGTGGAACTTGAGGAGAAAACGCAGGCGATGCCGCCCTTGAGGCCAGAGTGCCGGATGGCGTTCTCAACTTGTCGAGTGAGGTCGTGGATTTCCACCTCGCCCTTCGTGTCCAACTCTATCGTCTCAGCATAGTTCGTCATGCAGGAGACGCCAACTACGCTTCTCGATATGAGGATTATGGGCTACTTCAGGTCAATCCTGCCCCGGCCATCCATGGCGATGGGCTCGAAGGTCAGGGGGTCAATGGCCAGTTCCGCCGCCCTCAGAGGAAGCTCTTCGTTGGCCGACGGGAGGTTTTCAACAAAGTCCACGATCTCGTCGTGAACGGAGAAGGGGAAGGCTTCTCCAACCTTCCCAACGAGCCTCTCGATCATCTGGGCTATCATGTCATTGACGACCATTGCGGCATCCCGGCGATCTTCTCTGTCACAGACTTCCAGGGCCGCATCGTTGTCCAGAATCATCAACGCGTCGCAGTGTTCCCTAAGCGAGGCAAGCCCTGCCTCCGCCGTATCGGTCAACCCCTCCTCCGTGAAGGGCCAAACCAGGAATGAGAGGACGGAAAGCCCTTTTCTCCGAGCGAGGGAGGCGATGACAGGGGTGGCGCCGGTCCCAGTGCCCCTCCCCAAGCCCGCAACGAGAAGGATGATGTCACCTTCCAGGACGTCCAAGACTCTGCTTTCATGGGCCAGAGCACACGACCTTCCCAATTCGACGCTTCCACGAGTTCCTCTCCCTTCCAACACCGGCAGGCCGAGGTCCAATTGGTCCTCGTGACGACAAAGGGCCAGGAAGTACTGGTCCGTATCGGCCGCGATCCGCCGCAGAGGGGTCTCCCCTCCCACCATGTTGAGGACATTTATGCCGGCACCACCGACGCCCATGACACTGAACGTGGGTCCGTCAAGCTGCGTCGGCAGGAGGGTCAGAAGATTGTGACTGACCTCCGGGGTTTCCATCCTACCCGACTCCGCTTGGTAGAGAGGAACAGGGAAGTCTGGCTAGTGGTGCATCCCATCCCTTCTGACAAGTGCCTCGCGACACTACCCTCTGGCTGTTGATTCGCAGACTCCCCTGTTCATTAGCGCGCCGCCGAGTTTCATTTCTTCACTGAGTCTCTCTTTTCCAGTTCGACGGGGAAGATCTTCCCCGATGCGCGTCCCATACTCTCCTGGTGTTCCAGGATGTTCTTGACTCTCTCCGCTGTAAGTCCTTCCGTCAAGAGGCGTTGCACAGCGTCTTCGCGACTCAGGAAGTACCCGCTTTCCACCAATGCGTCGATGAACTCTAGGTAGGCCGCCGGAATCTCCACGGAGACCTTGTTGCTGAAACCTTCAGTCGCCTCGAGGAACTGACTTACTGCAACCCGACATAGCTGTGATCGGCTGCCGAACGTGGGCCCACGCCGAAGAAGGGCATCCATTCGGGCCAAAATTTCTGGCTCAAGGCGGATGGTGATTCGGTCGCTTGTGTCCATGTACCCACACCGTGGATGCCGCAGTCGACGGGTTTCATCTCTTGTGTCTCGGCGCGCGGGGGGACATGTGCCGAAGCCTATATAATTGTTATGACAAAGGTCATACGATGTATGACGATGGGGCCCCTGCTGTCCTTCATCGTCCTACGCTGTCGTGTTGTCCAGACCCGTCGCAAAAAGGTTTAATAAATCACTGACGTAGGCTCTGAGGATGCCCGGCCAGGGCTATGACTGGAAGGCCGTAGAGGGTAGGTGGCAGAGGCGGTGGGAGGACGCCCAGGTCTTCCGGGCGACAGCCGACGAGTCGAGACCGAAGTACTTCGTCAACGTGCCGTACCCCTACATGAACAGCCTTCAGCACGTTGGCTTTGGTGTGACCTTCTTGCACGCGGATATCGTGGCCCGGTACAAGAGGATGAAGGGCTACAACGTCCTCTTCCCCCAGGCCTTCCATTGTACGGGCCTTCCTATCTTGGGAGCAGCGGTCAGGGTCAAGGAAGGCGAGGAGATACAGCTGGAAATCCTTCGGGCCATGGGTATTCCTGAGGAGGAGATCCCCAGGTTCTCGGACCCGCTGCACTGGGTTCATACCTTTCCTGAGCAGACCAAGGCGGACCTCGCCGCCTTCGGGGCAAGCGTCGACTGGTCTCGGACCTTCATAACCACAGACAACAACCCGGCGTACGATGCATTTGTCAAGTGGCAGTTTCGGAAGCTGAAGGAGGGTGACTACCTCCGGCTCGGAAAGCATCCTGTCGTCTGGTGCCCCAGGGACGAGATCCCCATCGGGGACCACGACCGCTACGAGGGCGAGGGAGAGGTCCCTCTGGAGTTTACCCTGATGAAGTTCGGGCTCAAGGAGAGGTTCTTGGTGACTGCCACTCTCCGGCCGGAGACTGTCTTTGGGACGACCAACGTCTGGGTGGATCCTGACGAGGAGTACGTGGAGGCCCTCGTGGGCGGGGAGCGCTGGCTCATAAACGAGGGCGCCGCAGAGAAGCTGAGGGATCAGGGAAGAGAGGTGGTGGTTGTCGGCTCCGTTCAGGGAGCCCATATCGTGGGTCAGAGCTGCGTTGTCCCCCTCGTTGGCGACCCGGTGCCCATCCTTCCCAGTCGCTTCATCGATCAGAGCATCGGCACCGGCATCGTCAGCAGTGTTCCCTCAGATGCTCCAGACGATCTCGTGGCCCTTCGGGAGCTCCAAGGAGATGAGGAGAGTATGGAGCGGTTCGAGCTTGACGTCGCCTTCGTGAGGTCCCTGGACCCCATCTCCATCATCCGGGTGGAGGGCTTTGGACCCCTGCCGGCTGAGGACGTGGTGCGGGAGATGGGCATCAAAGGCCAGCTCGAGAGGGACAAGCTGGAAAGGGCCAAGGAGGAGGTGTACAGAGCGGAGTACTATGCCGGCACGATGAACGACCGGTGCGGGGACTTCGCCGGACTACGGGTCGATGAGGCCAAGGAGAGGGTCAAGGCCCGGATGCTCAAGGAAGGCGTGGCTGACACCATGTATGAGCCGAGCGGCCCTGTGGTCTGCAGATGCCTCACGAGAGCCATCGTCAAGGTCGTGGAGGATCAGTGGTTCCTCGCCTACGGTGACCCTGAGTGGAAGTCCCAGGTGCACGAGGCTCTGAACTCCATGAATCTGTATCCGGATGCCATCCGAACGCAGTTCGAATACGTCGTGGACTGGTTACGGGACTGGGCTGCCACCCATCACAAAGGTCTCGGTTCCAAGCTCCCGTGGGACAAGACCTGGGTCATCGAGTCTCTCTCCGACTCGACTATCTACATGGCCTATTACACCGTCTCCCACATCCTGCAGGGCGGCGCCGTGGATCCGAGCAAGTTGACCGACGAGCTCTTTGACTACATCTTCCTTGGGAAGGGAGATAGCGAGAGAGCGGCTAGCGCCAGTGGCCTTGAGCTCAAGAAGGTAGAGGAGATGCGGAGGGAGTTCACATATTGGTACCCCGTAGACCTCCGACACTCGGGAAAGGACCTGGTCCCGAACCACCTCACCTTCTGTTTGTTCAACCACGTGGCCATTTTCCCGCGGGAGCACTGGCCCCAAGCCTTTGGCGTCAACGGCTACCTTGCAATCAAAGGGCGAAAGATGTCCAAGTCCAAGGGTGGAGCCCTCTACCTCAAGGACGCCATCGCGATGTGGGGATCGGACGCGACACGGATTACCCTTGCCCAGGGTGGCGAGGGTCTCGACGATCCGACTTTTGACCAGGATTTTGCCGAAACCGTGGGGAAGAAGCTCGCGTCCCTCCTCGACGCTGCGTTGAGGAGATGGGAGACCACGGAGGAGTGGAGAACGGTGGACTCCTGGTTCCGTTCCGTCCTCCACAAGGCCATAGCCGAAACGACGGAGGCGATGGACAGCCTCAACCACAGGACGGCCCTGAAACATGGTTTCTTCGACCTGCAGCGTAGCTGGGCGTGGTACCTGCGCCGGTGTGGTGAAACGGCCAACCGGAACCTGCTCCGCGAGTTCCTCGAGGTTCAGACCAAGCTTCTGGCGCCGATCGTCCCTCACCTTGCTGAGGAGATGTGGCATGCCATTGGTGGTGAGGGTCTCGTAGTGACCGCAACTTATCCAGAGTCCGCCGCAGACGCCTTGGATACCCGCTCTGAGCTGTTGGAGGCCTACCTTCGAAATGTGGTGGACGATGTGCGGCAGATAGTCAAGGCCATCAACGTGAAACCGTCCCGGGTTGTCTTCTACACGTCCCCCGCCTGGAAGCGGAAGATCTATGAGACAGCGGTGGAGCTCAAGCTGAAGGACAGGCTAGACGTCGGAGGTCTCGTGAAACAGGGGCGCACCACACCCGAGGCCAAGAATCGTGCGAGCGAGTTGCCTGCCTTCAGCAAGCGGATGGTGAAAGCATTGGCCGATCGGGGCCCCAAGGAGTTGGAGGTCCTGTCGTGGACCTTCGATGAGCGTGAGTTCTTGGAGGAGTCGGCAGCCTTTCTCCAGGCCGAGCTCGGAGCGGAGGTCGAATTCTTCGAAGAGGAAGAGGACGGGGTCTATGATCCCGCATCGAAGGCAAGCCAGTCCCTCCCTTGGAGGCCCGCCATCTACGTCGAATAAGGGCTGGATCTAGATGGCAGACAACGACGAAGCTAGACCCTTTAGGAGGAGGAGACCCCCTTCTCGGCAGGCCACTAGGCTGATGATGATTTCTGTCCTATCCTCCCTGGGACTAGCGGCTGTTCTCGGGGTCGTGTTCCTCCCGGTTCTTCTCCAGTACGAGCAGGCCCCCAAGGACCCGCACTATCAGCTTGCCGCCGTGCCACACGGCTCACAGCTCCGGATTGAGATCATTGGGGCGTCCTTCCCCCGCGAACTGGGAGCATTCAAGGTCCTCCTGGTGGTGGATTCTGAGGAACACGTGTTCGGGCCGCTACCCCAAGGCATGGACGGACTCGTCTCGTTCTTAGACGACAACAAGGACGGGATCCTGAACCAGGGCGACTACTTTCTCGTTGAGATAGAGGAGGGCAGGACTCATTCACTTCTGATCCTTCACCCTGATCCTGAGAAGGCGGGAGGTGTGGGCTTCATCAGGTGGCCTCCCTAGCTGCGTGTCCATTCGGTGAACTTCGAAATCTCTCGAAGGTAATGGTGGCGGCGTCTGCTCCGTCTCCAAGAAATGAGCAGCATCGATACCATAGGAGAGATCCCCCCGAGAACGATGAGTGCCAGCGTGGCTGAGGTCAACCCGATACCCCAGGATGCCAGGCCGAGGTAGAGAATCGGGAGGACAGCAAGGGGTGAGAGGAATGCGATTGAGATTAGGTGAAAGGGCATGAGGGGCCGGGCAGCCATCCTCTTCATCCTGCGCAAATCCTGTTCTGAGTACTCCTGAACCTGGGTCACCCAGGGCCTTCCGAGGGCGGCGAAGACGCCTCTGAGTTCGTCGGCGACCATCCTGTAGCTTTCCTCCTCGCCTCTGGCAAACTGGGGGACGCTAGGAGTGAACCGCAACAGCGCCTCTCTTCCCCCCTTTAGCTCGAGCCCAAGGCCAAGGTGCTCCACCGTCCCGGTGGAAGCCGCGAACGGTGAGAGCAGGGCCCCGGACACGTAGTACAGCCTTGGGTAGAGGTTGATTACTTCGCCATAGCCATAGACGCGGCGAATCCCTATCAGTCCCATCCAGAGGGGGAGCGGGAGTTCCAGGCCAAGGTCGTAGATTCGGAGGGGTGTGGGCCTCGACAGTACAATGAAGCCAATGATCAGCAGAGGTGGGATTACCCAGAGCCACCAGAGGTCGAGGTTTCCTCTCGCAAGGCTCCAGAGGGGTAAACCGACCGCGGCCACAACGAGCGTGATGATTAGGATCGCTATGGCTATTGGGCTGGCCGGCAGGGGCGTGTACTCGAGACGGGGATTGCCCAGATCGGTCGGTTTCAATCCATGCGGCCGGAGGGCCTATTATTGTATAAAGAATCGCCAGCAACCGCGCCACCATAGGTTTAATATGACGACCCCGCGTAGGTCACGAGGCGGGCCTGTAGCTCAGCCAGGTAGAGCGGTCGGCTCTTAGGCCCAATTGGCGGAGAGACCGATTGGTCAAGGGTTCGAAAGGGTGCACACTACCCCGAAACTCCCTTCAGGCCCGTCATCACAGTTTTATTGGTTGCTGCCGCTGTCCTCCTTTGGATGATTACACCGGTTCTCTATGTTGTCGGGACAGCCGGAAGCGGGAAGAGCACCCTCGTCGGGGCGTACAGGAACTGGGCGGATCTTCAGGGCTTCGACGCGGTAAACGTCAACCTGGACCCTGGAGCGGAATCCCTTCCGTATGAACCCGATGTGGATATTCGGGACTGGATCAACCTTCAGGAGGTCATGGCGGAGTATGACCTCGGGCCAAACGGGGCGCAGATCATGGCCGCCGATCTCATCGCCCTGAACGCGAAGGAGGTGGCCCAGGTCCTAGAGGATTACCGAACGGACTACTTCCTGGTCGACACCCCAGGCCAGATGGAGCTCTTTACGTTCAGGCAGTCGAGTCGTGTCGTCATTGACGCTCTCGGTCGCGACCGTGCCTTCCTGACTTACCTCTCTGATCCCATTCTCTCCCGACAGCCCTCCGGCCTGGTGAGCTCGATGCTCCTCTCGGCTACCTGTCAGTTCCGCCATTCCATCCCCTTCCTCAGCCTCCTCTCGAAGGCCGACCTCCTTGCTGAGGAGGAGCTGAAAACCATATTGAAGTGGTCTTCGGACCCCTACGCCCTGTACGACGCCCTGGAGGAGGAGGGTGTCTCCCCGAAGTCGGTGTTAGACGTCGAGTTCCTGAAGGCCCTTGAAGGCATCGGTGTGTATCGACGCCTGACCCCCGTATCGTCTGAGATCCCCTTTGGCCTGGAGGACGTCTACAACACAATCCAGAGCGCCTTCGCTGCGGGGGAGGACGTAGAGAAGCGGTAGCGACGCGGCTTAGAAGGAGATGGAGTTGTCGCCCGGGTCGTCAGAGTTCATCATGGCGATTTCCACTGCTTCCGCGGGACTCTCCGCCACGTAGAAGAGGTCGCCAGGAATCTCCATCTTCCGCATGTCCCAGCTCCCCAGAGACACGACCTTCTTTCCCTGCTCGAAGGCATGTGAGATTTCCGAAAGGGTTCCGAAGCTGCCGTCTATGGCGATGATGGCGTCCGCTGAACGGACGATGACGACGTTTCGTGCAGTCCCCAAGCCGGTGGCGATGACGACGTCCACGTATGGGTTGGCGTCAGCTTTGTCGATCGTCGGGATCACACCGACCGTGAGGCCACCCGCCTCCTTGGCTCCCTTACAGGCCGCCTCCATGACGCCTGACAGCCCGCCACAGATAACGGCCGAGCCACGTTGCGCGATGAGCCTGCCGACCTCCTCCGCGAGGGCGAGGAACTCCTCGTCGGGCCGTTGGCCACCGATGACGCCTATGAGCTTCATGAGGGTCTTATGACACGCCAGGGCCGATTTAAGGGTTTTCAGGTCAGTCCCACGAAGGATTCCAAGGCCGAGTCGCTTGATTCCGCAGGGTGGGCAACCTTCTCGTTCTGTGTTCGGGCCGTCCAGGGCAGCAACGGGAAAGGCTGAGGGGGCATCACTCCCATGCTCATCGTCTGAGGCGGCTCTCATTTCCGACATGGATTGCATCCTCCTCCATGGTCCGTGTGGAAGTGATAAGCCACCCCTGAGGCTTCATCGACAGCTCGTACGGCTAACGAGCGGGTAAGGCAACATGCTGGGGCGGTGAGTGCCCTGGCCGACGGATCGGACTTTTATCGTACTTGTTTAATACTTTGATGGCATTAACCTGGCTAGCGGGACCGTATGGTGACGAGCCTCAAGATCGGCATAACCGGACTCCCCAATGCAGGCAAAACCTTCGCCCTTCTGAAGGTCATCGAGATGTTGGAGGCCGAGGAGAGAACGGTGGGCGGCATGGTCACGGAGCCCGTCTTGACGGGGGGGAGGCGGGCTGGCTTCTGGGTCATGGACTGGAGAAAGAAGGTCAGGAGGATCCTGGCCTCCCCAGAGATTCGATCCAAGGTCAAGGTGGGAGTCTACGGCGTTGACCTTGAGGCGCTGGACGAAATCGGAGTTAACGCGATTCGTTCGGCAACGGAGGAATCCGACGTGATCGTGGTCGACGAGGTGGGCAAGATGGAGATGGAGAGTGAGGCCTTTGTCGACGCCGTAAAGGACGCTCTGGACAGCGAGAAGCCAGTCATTCTGACGCTGCACAAGAAGTCGCGGAATCCCCTCCTGCAGGACATTCGAAGGAGGGATGATGTGAGGATATTGGAGGTCACCCCGGTCAACAGAAACCTTTTGCCCTACAAGATAGTGGGACTTCTGAAGGGGGAATGGGAGAGATAGACCGGCTCAAGGACTTCGTGGAGGTCCAAGAGGGCTTGGCGAACGTACTGGTTCCCAGGGCACACGCTGTCAAGGGTCCAGGGAAGGTCGGAGCCTTCCCGTTCTACAACAAGACCATGGCCTTCCCAAGAGATGTCTCCGTCTTGATCCTGGAAGCCGTGGGATCGGACGTGAACAGAGTTCTGGATGGCCTTTCCTCGACGGGGATCTTGGGCATCAGATTCTCTCTCGAATCTGCGGGGGACTTCGATATTACCCTCAACGACCGGCGGCCGGATGCGAAGGAGGTCATAGCGAAGAACCTCGTGCGCAACGAGGTCAGCGGGGCGACAGTCACCTGCGAGGACCTGAACGTCCTCCTGCATCAGCAGCGCTTCGACTATGTCGACATTGACCCCTTTGGGACCCCGATCCGGTTCTTGGAGAGCGCTCTGCGATCTCTCAGGGCAGGGGGGTATCTTGCGGTAACGGCGACGGATACCGCTGTCCTGGCAGGAGCGTATCCGAAAACCTGCTTTCGGCGCTACGGGGCACGTTCTGTGAAGGCCCCCTTCGGTCACGAGTTGGGAGTGAGGATCCTGGTTGGGGCTGTTGTGAGGACGGCAGCGAAGTATGACCTTGCCGCACGTCCTCTACTGACACTCTGGATAGGGCATTGCTATAAGGCCTTCCTTGAGGTCGAGGCGGGGGCTGGAAGGGCGGACAGAGCCCTCGCGCATCTCGGGAATGTGACGTACGAGCCGGGGAGTGACCGAGCCGTGGACGCCGGGGGCGATGTGGGACCCATGTGGGTCGGTGACCTGCACCAGCTCGAGGTGCTCCGAAGAGCTCAGCCTAAGAATTACATGCCCGCCGTCGTGAGTAAGTATCACGAGCTTTGGCAGGAAGAGGCGGAGGCCCCGCCCTTGTTCTTCACAACGGACGAGGTCGCCAGCAGGCTTCGTATGCGAGCTCCCCCTCTCCGGACGGTGCTCAGGACCCTACGGGAGTCGGGGTTCCAGGCCTGCCGGACTTCCTTCGACCCGAAGGGATTCAAGACGGATGCGACGTGGGCGAACTTGGGGAGATTGATGGGATCTCCTTGATTGCCCGCTGCTAGGCTCGAACGACACTGGCCAAAAGCTCCTCCGAAACTCCCGGAGTGAGCTTCCCCTCGGCCGCGTATCTGTACAGGACGGCGGAAAGCACGGCCCAGGCTGCGGCACCCAGCAGGAAGACCACGAACCAGTAGAGGACAGCCGCCAGGATGAGGACGAGGCCAATGACGATTAGCTCGGTGGACATGAGAAGAAGGATTCCAACGACCAAGGGAACGGCACCTACGAGCCCGAAGAGGAAGACGATGAGGCCCACGCCGAGACTGCCCACCAACGTCTCGCCCCATTTCTTCACGAACAGCGAAGCGGATCGCTTCAGAGCCTTCCATGGACCAAGGCCTTCGACCACGATGACGGGGACTGCCATATAGCTGGCGAGAGACCAGGCGATGCCGATTGCCCCGGCCACTATTTGGCCGATGAAACCAGCCTGCTGCCGAACGGCCCTCAGGATGAGGCCCACGGTGGCCGACAGGACGGCCCACAAGAAGAGTTTCCCGACATGTCTGTTCGCCTGTCGAAGCCCGTCTCCGAAGGTAGGACTTCCTCCCTCCAGTCTTATCAGCGCCGAGCCGACAATGGCGGCCTGGAAGTAGACGGCTATGAACGCCGTCAAGAAGAAGAACCCGAAGTAGATGGCGTAGTACAGGACAGGGAAGTCGGTTGCCAGCCGGCCTACGAAGGGTAGGTCGAGGAAGAAGACTGCGGCAAGCCAACCGCCCCAAGCGAAGCCCGAAATGATCAGGGACAGGAACGGGAAAAGGAGCAGTTCCTTGTCTTGGCGGATTATCCCGAAGCTGACCTTGGAAAGGTGCCAACCTCGCCCTATTCTTCCCATGCGAGCCCCATTGCGGAGTGAGGATTTCAGCCTATCCATGTGCCTCAAGGACGACTGGGAGAGGTTTCCGTCAGGTCTCCTCACCCCGGGCCGCAGCCGCATCGTGATCGGGCAGGATTCTCTCGACATCCCGCACGTTCCGGAAGGCATATCCTCCCAACCCCACCGCAATTCCGAGGATGCCCGTGATGACAAACATGAGGGCCATCCCTGTCCCAGGACCCGTACCCACAATGGGTCCGAATATCGGAGCGAGACCACCACCCGCCCCCATCCCTGGTTCGAAGACGAGTTCGGCCGCGGGCCCAGCGGCGAACATAGCGAGAGGCGCGCTGATTTGCGCTATGAGCCTTCGAACCGCGAAAACGCGTCCCTGTATGTCAGGCGCGACCTTGGACTGCCAGATAGCTTGATTGGAGCCGTTGACGATGATGATGAAGAATGAGCCACCGAAGCTAGCTGCTGCCCAGATGATCCAGTCTCGGCCCAGGCCGAGCACGACCCCCCCGAGAAGGCTCGCCACCGCCATTCCAAGAAGGACCCCGTGGATCTTCTTCCTCGGACCGCCCCACACACCGAGGACTACCCCCCCTGCGACTTGGCCTATGGCCCCAGCCGATACCACGTACGAGAGAATCAGCGGATCATTGGCCGTGCGTGACAAGACCATGGGGTAGAGGAGTATGAAGGAGAAGCTCGCCACGAGGTTTACCCCGAAGAAGACGAGCTGCAGCCCCAACAGACTGCGGCGTGCAAGGATGTAGCGGAATCCATAGGCTGTCTCCTGCAGAAAGCTACCTCTGCCGGCCAGCCCCTCCTCGGTGGGCGCCGGCTGCGGAATGTGGACCGCCAGTACGGTGCTCACCGCCACTGCAAATGTTGCTAAGTCGACCAGGAGGACAACGCCAAGGCCCAAGGTTTCCAGAAGGACTGCGGCCACCGGGGGTGCGAATATGGCTGATACGGACCCTGCAACCGACATCAAGCCGCTAGCACGCGCATAGTGCTCCTTCGATATCATTAGGGTAATGGCCGCGGAAAAAGCGGGGAAGTGGAAGGAGCCAAATGCCCCGGCTACGGCCGCCACTGGATAGAGATGCCAGACCTGCAGTTGGCCCGTGAGCTGGAGGATTAGTAGGGCCGCGGTACTCGAGGCCGCTCCGGTATCCGCGAGGACTATGACCTTCTTCCGGTTCCAGCGGTCCACGAGGGTTCCGGCAAAAGGGCTGAATAGGACCACCGGCGCAAAGGCGGAAACTCCGACAAGGGCCACGACCGTGGGGGAGTTTGTAACCTTGAACGCGAAGAATATCAGGGCGAAGGAGGTCATGGCGCTCCCAAGAAGGGAGGTCATCTGTCCGAACCAGATGACGAAAAAGGCTCTCATTCCTGTTGGTTGGCGGCCCCTTGTCTGTCCCTGGCTCTCCATGTTCTCGCCTGATCACGAATAGTCTGGTGGCCCTATATTGAAGGGTCTGTCGGAGTTCGATCAGGGACTGGCCCGACCAGGGCCCTAATCCTCGCTCAGCTTGCGCTGTTCCTTCACCGTGGAAGTCTCATGGACCTCGAGTTCCTTCGCCTCGACAACGTCGATGGTGCAGAACTGGCCTACTCTGACGTCCTTGCCCCGCACCAGCTTTGCCCGTGTCCCTTCCAGATGTATCTCCTCACCTTCTATGGTGTCAACCATGAGTTCGCCAGCTCTCTTTCTCTGCTGGACGGCGATCTTCCGAGCTTGTATGCGTGGCACCTTCGAGGTGCCTGAGAGCTTAATCTTCACCTCTTCGGCCTCAATGCCCTCGCCTATCGCCAAGCCACCCGCACTGTTGAACTCCTTGGCGCGAACCCATTGGTCCACCTTCAGCGCACCCGAGGAGTGAACCTCTTGAGCATCGAGGATGCTGCCCTTGACCTTCAGGCTTCCAGAACTGTGGATCTCTTGAGCCCTGAGGTCTCCGCCGACGGCAGTGCTCCCGGACGAGTGGAACTCTTGAGCGGTGAGATTAGAGGCTACCGCGGCTGAGCCTGACGAATGAAACGTCGATGTTTCACAGGTCCCGTCGATCTTACAGGCTCCCGATATGCGGACCACTTCGGCGTTCAGGTCGCTCTTCACCTTCCCAGACCCCGTGCACTTCAATATTTCAATTGGCCCTTCGGGCGAAACGGAGCCGGCTGCCCTAATGATGATTCGCTTTCCTCCGGCCTCCACCTTTGGCCCGATCTGCCCAATCGCCTCCCTCACTCGCCTACCCACCTCTTCCATCCTCTCCTCGAACTTCTCAGACTCGAAGGTGGCCTCGAGCGTCTTTCCGACCTGTTCCATGGCTTTCCCGATAGACTCCTCAATCATGGGACCCAGGTCTTCCAGCCCAGCCGTTGTCTCCGGCTCGAGAGGCTCTTCCGGAGGTTCCGGTGGCTCAGGGACGGCC
Source organism: uncultured Methanomassiliicoccales archaeon (assembly GCA_964347795.1). GTDB lineage: Archaea > Thermoplasmatota > Thermoplasmata > RBG-16-68-12 > JAJISG01 > JAJISG01. The sequence continues at coordinate 6,521 of CAYFZX010000014.1, read as the reverse complement.
TTGTGGCGCTCCTTGATCTCCTCAAAGGTTTCCTCGCTGATCTCGCCCCGCTTGAGCCTCTTGCGCAGCTTCTCGAGACGCTCTTCCTGTCGCCTAAGTCGCTCCTTGGTCTCTTCCAGACGCCTCTCTGCTTCCTTGATGCGCTCTTCCTCTGCACTCATCGTAGCAGCCTTCCCAGGTCTCCGTTCACCAGGTAGCTACCTCGAAGCGTCCGTATAGCCTTTGTCGTCGGGGGGCTGTGTGTGGGGCCACCGTTCGCACTGTTGAGGTGGGCAGCCCTACGTGTCAAGAAGCCTGCCAAGACGCCCCGGAGCCCAGTTCCGTTTGATCGCTTCACCTGTCCTAGTCCGAGTATGCGGACGTACTCGTTTCCTGCCATGGTTGAATAGATGGAGAGGGGTATATTTATACTGTCTCCAAAATAAAAATTGACAATCTCCACCCCGCAAAAGAGAGCCTCCACCGAGCCCAAGACAAGTTCAGGCGCAAGGTTGATAAAGCCCCCCGGGGAAGGAAATTCAAATAGCCATACCTGCCTATCCCGTGTCGTGGATGTCGACCTCGGGCTTCTGCAGGTCATCGCCTCCCCGAGCAGACAGCGTATCCTAGCGCTGCTGTCCAAGGGGGTGGACCATCCCGAGGATCTCGCCAGGAGGCTGGAACTTCGACGACAGAGCATCGACAAGCAGCTTCTCGAGCTTTACGGGTGGTGCCTCGTGGACCGCAGCGCCATCTTCCCCGCTGATGGCCGTCCAAGGATTGTCTATCGACTGAGCAGCCGGGGCGAGGAGCTCCTGGAGAGGGTCCAGGAGCTGGCTGACGAGTATAAAGATGGAAACCTGGATGATTACAGAAGGAGACTCGCAGACCTCGAGGACAGGCTGGCAGCAGGCGATCTCGACGAGGGGGCCTATCGCAAGCAGAGGAGAACGCTGGAAACTCGGTACGACAGGTTCCTCGGGGAGCGAGTTGGCTAGTTCCCAGGTGGCTTCAGGAAGGGCTCTCAACGAGCATCCTTTCGCGAGTTGCGGTCTCCTTCTTGCCCTTGTAGCTCCCCTCCAGGAGCCTGTCAAGGTAGTCGTCAACGAACTGAACTGCCTCCACCCGACCGTCCCAATCCCGTAGGCTGCTCCCGTGATCCTCCTCCAGGTGGCGAAGGGAGGCTGTCATCTGATCCATGATGTCAGCTGGCCTCTCACCTCGGACAACCGTCGCGATAACGACGTGACGCCCAGTGGCGATGGAGATCTTCAGCTCTCCGAAGGTCATGTGGTTCAGCTCGCCTGTCTCCTCGCGGAAGGAGTCCCGCACGAACTCCTGGACCGCCCGGAGCATTCCCGTGAGGATGTCGCTGTCGACGTGCGGCTTAAGTCGGCGGGTAAGGTGCCGGATAAGCATACCACTGCGGTGAAGGAGGAAGATTTCCTCGATCACCGTACCTTTGGGCGGCGTCGCAGTCAGTCCAGTCGTCTCTCGCCTTTGGGCACGTCTGTAGAGAAGATAGGTCAGGACGGAGAGCCACAGGCCCTGAATCAGGATGAAACCTACTACAAGGATGATTATTCCATCCGCGAACTCGACCATGGGGAGATATCCTCCGTCCAAGGCAGCAGAGGGTGGATATGATGCGAGCCACCGTTCCATAAAGCTTCCCGCCTGGATATCAGAACCGTCACCTCCATCGCCTTTGACCCCCTCACTTTCGCAGTCCTCCCTGGAAAGGATTAATGAGAGCCCCGAGATGGCGAGTCGTGAGCGTTGGCGTCGCTGACCTGCCCCTTCATGGCGGACGAGCCCCGCGATGGCTCTTCCGTCGGATGGTCGCCCTCGGAGGTTCCATCGCCGAAATCGTCGTCGAGGAATTCGGCAGAGAGGGCTTCCTGGAGAGGCTGGCAGACCCCTTCTGGATGCAGTGCTTTGGGAATGTCGTCGGCTGGGACTGGGACTCAAGTGGTCTCGGTACGGTCGTCACGGGGGCTCTGAAGGAGTCGTTAAAGGAGAGGAACGTCGGCGTCAACGTCGCCGGCGGCAAAGGGCGCGTCTCGCGTCGAACGCCCGCCGAAATCGAGACCCTGGGGGAAGCCTACGGATTGTCGGACAAGGCCGTGGAGAACCTCGTCAGAGCTAGCAAGCTCAGCGCAAAGGTGGATAACGCCGCAGTCCAGGACCAGCATCAGCTCTATCACCATGCCTTCATCCTCTCGGAAGATGGAAGCTGGGTTGTCATCCAACAGGGCATGAATCCTGACGCGGGATACGCGCGTCGCTACCACTGGTATTGGCAGGAGGTCCATCGATTCGCGGAATGTCCCCACACGGCCATCCTGGGAAGAAAGGTGGACCGGGTTCTTGACATGACCGCTCAGGCTAGCAGGGAGAACCGGGAGGCCTCCGTCGATGTGGCAAGGGAAGAGCCCCGCCGAGTCAGGCGCCTTCTGCAGAGCCTGCGGGACCCACGACAGGCAAGCTTGCGGAAGTGGACAGGTGAAGATGACCCTTACCGCTACTTCGCGGTCCCAAAGCGGCTCAACTGGAGTGCCCTTCGACGGGTCTACGAGTTCCAGCCGAGGGACTACGAGGAGTTGTTGGGGCATCCAGGCATCGGCCCCGCCACCGTCCGTGCACTCGCCTATATTGGCGAGGCCATCTATGGAGAGCGCCCCAGCTGGCGTGATCCTGTGAAGTTTTCCTTTGCCCTGGGAGGAAAGGACGGTATTCCTTATCCTGTGAACCGCCAGGCCATGGACGAGGCTATCCATATCCTGGCAAGGGGCATCGAGGAGGCCAAAGTGGGGAAACGGGAGGAGTTGCGAGCCCTGAAGAGACTTAGAAGTCTCGTGCCTGTGTGATCCTTCTTGGAAGGAGAGACACGGATTCTGGGAACAGGCACCGTCCAGTCCGAGGGGAGAAACGTCGCCTAGTCGTCGAGCCGACTCTGACTCCCTTCGTAAGGAGCGTCGAGGAGTTCCGAAATCTGCGTGGCCCTAGCATGACCGATCTTTGGAATCTTCAGCAACTCGGACGCCGACGCGGTCATCACGCTCCGGACGGTGTGAAACCTCTCCAGCATGGCCTTGGAGAGAATGTCGCCCACGTTGGGTAGACCTTGCACGATGAATTCCTGTTGCTGCTGCAAGCTCAAGAACTTGGGTTTGTGGCGGAGGCCGAAGGCCACGCCGCGCCGCTGTTGTCGTTGGTGTAGCGTCTCCAGCACCAAGGCTGTGTTGTTCTGGTCAGGCGAAAAGAGGACCGGGATGCCCTCCTCGAGGTGAAGAGAGACAAAAGCACCCCAGAAGACCTTGGGATTGACATACTCCTCGAGCTGAGTCAAATCGCCCTCCACCAGGAGAATGGCCTCGGGATAGGTATCCCGGAGCCGGGAGACCTGCTCGAAGAGTCTCTTCTGGACTATGGAGGAAAAGAAGTCAGTGATGGTTTTTCGCTCGACGCCGATCTGACCGACCACATAGTCCCCCGGCGTGATGGCTTTCCTGATAACGGGCAATCCGAGTTCACGCAAACGGTCCTCGATGTCCGTGGGCTCATGGACGTCGACGTAGAGCGGCGGGGAGACGTTCATGGCCTAGAATCTGGACACGGTATATATGAGGCTTCAGAGGGGCCCAGGCGTCACGGCGGGAGAATCTTCTTGTCGGCCGGGTGTCAGGTTGTCCGTTTCTCTGCCAGAGTGTCACCTCAGCTTGCGGGTGCACCCCGTTGAGAAATGCATCCCTCAGACGACGTCCTGAAATCCGTTCAGCCGGACTCACTTGAGGCTCTCCCCCGACTCTTGAGGGAGGAAGGCCTCCAGCCTCTGTTGCTTCGTATAGAAGGCGTAGATCTTGCTCCGTCCGAGCCACTTCTGGAGCGGAATGCTCACCTTCCGTCTCAACACCTCCAATGCCTCTCCCAGGGTGGAGAAACGGGCAGGCGGACGACGAAAGGCCTCACGGGCGATCTCCCGAAACCTCCAGACGCCAAGAGGAATCCACTCAGGGTAGACCTCCAGGAAGGCGATGGCCGTTGCCTGTCGTCGTAGGGTATCCAGATGCTCGAGCACGGGCAGCCGAACGGCGTGGTACGCCCCCACGAGGTTCTTCGGGTAGTCCCTTCGACCCCAAGGCATCTCGTGGTCTGCGCCCGGCGTTGTCCCATGCCCCTCCCAGCCCTCCAAAGCCTCGTACATCCACGGGCCTGGCAGAAGGAGGACCTGAACGTTGTTCGCCAAAGCGAGGTGGCCGTAAAGGTGAACCTCAGAGAGCTGTGGGTAGTCGCGTACCTGCTTCCGAAGTTTCTTCCCTAGGATATCATCGATGGCCGTGATACTCCACTCGGTCGGGACCAAGCGACGCCGTCTCGCCCGCCCGAGGAGCCCCAGGCTGAGGATTCTTGTCAGATGCCTCTGACCGATTCCGTGCTGATAGAGGTCCCAGCTCCCGTCGCCCGCATTGACGTCGGTGTCCGACACGATGTAGTCCACCCGCCGCGGAACATGGGGATTCTCCGCTACCTTCAGTGCTTCGAAAGGGGCGGACGGGCCAATGGGGGCACCACGGGGGGAAAAGAAGATCTGGAGACCCGGCTTCCGCTCCAGCAGCATTTCCGCATGGACCGGGTCCTCCGCCATGGCCACCTCCTGAACGGCCTCCAGCCGCCGATCAGGCCTTCGCGCGAGGTCGACGCTCAGCCGATGCTTTCCTCGGACCATGGACATCCGAAGGGAGAGGATGTCCTGCAAGGTCAGGTCCAGCCAGCGCTCCTCGGCGTCCATCAGCTGCGTGTTCTCGTCCATGGGTGGGACGAGGGGGCCCGCCAGGACCTTGGGATATCCCCACTGTCCAATGAACGCCGACGGAGGCGTTGCCCCGTACAAGGTCGTCCCTTGACGTTGCTGGAACTCTCGAGCCCATTCTCGAACCCCAGAAAGCTTCGGGCAAACTGAGAATCGGCAAAGCTTCCAGTTCCCTCGGCAGACGGAACAGACGACCTCTCTCGTGCGCTCCGAGGCGGTGACTCGAGGAGGATCTTGGGCCGCCAACGACTCTCATAACCCTCGAGACCCTATATCTACCCGCTGTTGTCGCTTCCAGGTCTAGCTCAAGGACGCGTCGGCATGGCGGGTTTCAGAGCCTCGATGACGATGAAGTTGGGAGCCTTCTGAAAGTCTGCCATGGAACGATAGTGTTTCTCCAAGGCCTCTTCACCAGGCAATGGCTCCTCCAGCCGACGCACGACGAACCCTGAGTTGGAGAGCGCTTCGAAGTAGTCCCGCAGGGGACGATGGAATCCTATCGCGCCTGGTTTCCCGTGAGGAGCCCAGGACACTGCGTGGCGGTCGAAGTACTCGCCCATGACGAACCCGCCCCACTCCTCGACGCGTTCGCTATCCTCCGGTTCCCGCACCCACTCACCAGGCGGCCGATCGAAGGCGGGGTGGGTAATGGTGAAGACGAAACGTCCTTCCGGTCGCAGTATCCGGAAGACCTCGGCAACTGCAGCTTCGTAGCGGCGGACGTCCTGTAGCACGATGTTGGAGACCGCTGCGTCAAAGGAACTATCCTTCAGGAAGAATAGCTCTGCAAGATCTCCCTCGCGGTACGTTATCCCCATGGGATCCCTCGCTTCTTCCTGCCTCGCCATGGACAGGAGTCCGTTGGAGAGATCCACTCCGAAGACTAGCGCGCCTCGCCCGGCGAGGATGCGGGCGAGATATCCCGACCCACACCCGGCGTCAAGTATACGCAACCCCTGAACGTCACCAAGATAGTCGAGAAGCACCGGATCGATGACCCACTCCCGATTAAGGTCACCCCGGGGGTTGTAGCGCGAAAGCCACCATCCTGCCACGTCGTCCCAGCCTCGTCTGATGTCCTCGTCCGTGACTTCGTCAGCGGGGAGGATCTTGAAGTCCCAAAGAGAAGGAATCTGCTCATCTGTCGACATGCCCACCTTCCTACGCTGCCAGTCTGGCCGGGTTTGCCACGGATGCTCGCCCCTGAATTCGAGGCAGTCCAAGGCCACGTGCCATTCGTCATGCCAGGGACATCGCATTCGGTAGTAGTAGGACCAGCCCCAGAACTCTTCGGATGGTGCCCGATATTCCTTGGCGCAATAGAGACAAAAGAAGCTCTCGGCTTCAGGACAGTAGGCCATGGCGTGGAAGTGACGGGCGCTCTCGCAGACGGCACAGTCGAAACGCCAATGGAAGTCACACCGTGGATGGGAGGAATCGAGCGCATGTCTTGCTCGGCGTACCTGGTGGGCTCCCTCGTGTTGACGGATGTCCTCGCAGTAGCGGCAATTCACCTGGTTCATGTACGGTCGTCTTCCAACTACGTCGAGGTTCATATAGTCTGCCAGGAGGGGTTGGCGAGCTCCCAGGGGACGACAGCCAGCAGTCTAGTACAAAGGGAGCGGTCAGGACGACCATACGCGACCTGCTAAACGGCCAGACCAGCAAGGGGAATGTGGTTATGCGCGTTAGTAACGGCCGGCTGAACGGGTCGCCCGAAGGCTTCCCG
>CAYFZX010000013.1:0-26200 GCA_964347795.1 uncultured Methanomassiliicoccales archaeon | reverse complement strand
CGCCGCAAGGGGCTACGTGGAACCCGCCTCCCTCATGATTGCTTCGGACGCCCCTCAGCGAGCTCCCCGGTCACGTCGCCTGGTCACACTGGGGGCACCTGTAGCCCTTGCCTTTGAGGCGAAACATGGAAACCTTGTGTTTGGGACACTTCGGAAACCAGTCCGGCGTCTTTGGGGATCGGAACGTAGCTTCACCTCCACTGCCTGCGGGGAGGGCCCGTGATTATAAGTAGGTTGCATCCTCCCCCGCCCTCAGAAAGAGTTAACCAGCCGCTGCCGATGCGCCTTCGGGATTGAAATGACCGTGGCGAAGGTAATCGAGTTGGTTGGCAGCTCTCCGAAAAGCTTCGACGATGCCGTCCGCAGTGCGGTGGAGGACGCGGCGAAGACGGTGAAGGGCATCACTGGAGTGGACGTCGTTGGGATGACGGCGAAAGTCGAAGGGGACAGCCTGATCGAGTTCCGAGCCAACGTGAAGGTCGCCTTCAGCGTCGAGAGATAGGAAGCTTCCCCTCTGTTGGCCATCCAGTCATCCCACGAGTCCTGCCGAACTGCCACTGTATAAGTAGCGGCCGAGCGGTAGTCATCCTGCCATGCGCTACCTCAACAGTATTCTCGAAGCGATTGGAGACACGCCCCTCGTCAGGCTGACCAGAATCACCGAGGGCTTCAGGCCCCTTATCTTAGCGAAGCTTGAGAATCTAAATCCCGGCGGAAGCGTCAAGGACAGAATCGGCTTGGCCATGATTGAGGAGGCAGAAAGGGAGGGTCTCCTGAAACCTGGCGGTACCATCATCGAGCCCACATCGGGAAACACGGGCGTAGGCCTCGCCCTAGTGGCCTCCATAAGGGGATACAACTGCATCTTCACCATCCCGGACAAGATGAGTCAGGAGAAGATCAACCTCCTCAAGGCCTTTGGGGCCGGGGTCGTCGTCTGCCCTACGGCGGTGCCCCCAGACTCACCTAGAAGCTACTACAAGGTGGCAGAACGTCTGCACCGAGAGACGCCAAACTCGTTCCTTCCCCAACAGTACTTCAATCCCAAGAATCCCGAGGCCCACTACCTGACGACAGGGCCCGAAATCTGGGAGGCCACGGAGGGCAAGGTAACCCACTTCGTGTGTGGCATGGGCACCGGGGGCACAATCAGCGGGGCCGGCCGCTACCTGAAGGAACGAAACCGCACCATTCAGGTCATAGGCGTGGACCCTGCAGGGTCCGTGTTGGCGGACTACTTCCGCAAGGGGGAATTGGTAACTCCCCAGGTCTACAAAGTGGAAGGCATCGGCGAGGACATCATCCCCGGCACGACCCAGTTCGAGTACATCGACGAGATAGTGACCGTGGAAGATCGGGAGTCCTTCGCCTTCACTCGGCGCCTGGCTCTGGAGGAGGGACTCTTGCTGGGCGGTTCATCAGGGTCGGCGCTGGCCGGGGCTCTGAGGATCGCCCAAGACTTGTCGGAAGAGGATGTAGTGGTGGTCCTCCTGGCCGACACGGGAGAGAGGTACTTGAGCAAAGTGCATAGCGTAGAATGGCTGCGGGAACACGGGTTCCTGGAGCGACAACCTCCTCTTGGCGACATCTTGATTGCCAAGGATCCGAGCGTCCCACCCCTGGTCACAGTGGACGCGGAAGCGCCCGTCATGAAGGCCGTCGAACTCATGAGGGACTATACGGTGTCCCAACTCCCCGTCATGGAGGGCAGCAAGACAATAGGGAGCATTCGTGACGAGACCCTCCTGGCCAAACTCATGAAGAAACCTGGATTGAGAGACGCCAAGATACGGGACGTTATGGAGAAGCCCTTCCCGACCGTGGACTCCAAGGAGGAGCTGGAGAAGGTCTGCACGCTGCTACTCAGGGGAACACCCGCGGTCCTGGTCGCGTCGGAAGCCGGAGTTCAAGGGATCGTCACCAGGTTCGACGTCGTGGAGTATCTCTCCAGGGGGCCCTCTGGATGAGGTTCGCCACGAAGGCTATCCACGCGGGGCAGAAGCCGGAGCCAAGGACGGGCGCGGTCAACGTGCCTATCTACATGACCTCGACGTACTCCCAGGTCATCGGAACGGAGGGCTATGAGTACTCCAGGACGCGGAATCCCACACGGGAGGCCCTTGAGGAGAACGTCGCGGCATTGGAGGGTGCTGACCACGGCTTGGCCTTCGCGTCGGGCATGGCGGCTATCGGTACCATCATGACGCTCCTGAAGGGCGGGGATCACGTCGTGGTGGCCGATGACGTCTACGGCGGTACCCAACGACTCTTCAGACAGATCATGGAGGACTACGGTCTGACTTTCGACTTCGTGGACTTCACCGATGTGGCCGCCGTAGAGGCTGCCATGGGCAGGCACACGCGGATGTTGTGGGCAGAGACGCCCACGAACCCACTCCTCAGCGTCGTGGATCTCAGAGCTCTGGGGAATCTGGGCGAGAGTGCAGGTGTCCTCACCGTAGTGGACAGCACCTTCGCAACTCCCTACCTGCAGCGCCCACTCGAGTTCGGGGTGGATATGGTGGTCCACAGCACAACGAAGTACTTGGGAGGCCATAGCGATATCATAGGCGGAGTCGTCACCACCTCAGATGACGAGATTCACGAGAGATTGAGGTTTTCCCAGAACGCATTGGGCGCGGTACCAAGCCCGTTCGATTGTTTCCTTGCCCTCCGTGGCATAAAGACCCTTCCGCTCAGGATGGAGGCCCACTGCGAGAACGCCCTCCAGATAGCCCGCGTCTTGAACGAGGCCAAGGAGGTGGGGGCTGTCCGCTACCCCGGCCTGGAGAATCATCCACAGCATTCGGTCGCCAAATCCCAGATGAAGGGCTACGGCGGTGTCGTGACCTTTGAGATGGAGAACGGAATGAGGGCCCAGGCCTTCATGAGAGCTCTCGAGCTAATCGTCCTCGGCGAATCCCTGGGTGGCGTGGAGTCGTTGATAGAACATCCCGCTTCGATGACCCACGCCAGCGTCCCCCCACGAGAGCGGGAGGCCCGAGGCATCAGCGAAGGAATGATACGTTTGTCCGTCGGCTGCGAAGACCTGGAGGACATCGTTGAAGACCTCGAAAGGGGACTGAACACGCTCCGTAACTAGGGCCGTTGCCGCTTTCGCCAAGGTTAATACCCTCTCATCCTATGGATTGCTGTCATGAGCCTCAGGCTGTACAACACCCTCAGCCGGACCAAGGAGGACTTCACTCCCCTGCAGGGTCGACGGGTGAAGATGTTCGTCTGCGGTATCACGCCCTACGATGACACGCACCTAGGCCATGCCAGGACCTACGTCGCCTTCGACATCATCGCCCGCCACCTGAAGCGCCGAGGGTACAGCCTGTTCTACCTCCAGAATGTCACCGACGTCGACGACAGGATCCTCGCTCGCGCACCAGAAGCGGAGGTGCCTTGGGATGAGCTCGGGGACCGCTACTTCGCAGACTACCTCCGTTTGATGGGGGCCCTGAATGTCACCTCCGTCAACCTCTACGCGAAGGCTACCGACTACATCCCCGAGATTGTCGAGCAGGTGGAGACCCTCGTAGACCGAGGGTACGGCTACCAGGTCGACGGCGACGTCTTCTACGAGATCGCGAAGTTCGAGGACTTCGGGAAACTCTCTGGAGTGAAGCTGAAGGAGCAGCGGGCCGGGGCCAGGGTGGAGGTGGACGAGCGGAAGAAGGACCCAAGGGACTTCGCGCTCTGGAAGGCAAGGAAGCCCGGTGAGCCTCATTGGGAAAGCCCCTGGGGAGAGGGGAGGCCCGGTTGGCACATCGAGGACACCGCGATCAGCATCGCCCACTTCGGCCCGCAATACGATATCCACGGGGCCGGCAACGACCTCATCTTCCCCCATCATGAAGCCGAGATCGCCCAGGCGGAGGCCTTCACCGGGCTCAAGCCGTTCGTGAAGTACTGGATGCACACGGGCTTCGTGGTGGTAAAGGGGGAGAGGATGGGGAAGTCACTGGGCAACATCGTTCCCGTCCAGGAGCTTCTCCAGGAGTACGATCCGGAGGTCCTGAGGTTCTTCTTGGCGTATACCCAATATCGTGGTCCGATTGATTTCACCTATGACGCCATGGAGGAGGCGAAGGCGGCCTACCAACGCCTGATGGACAGTCTCCTCAGGGCGAGACAGGCTCTGCACGAAGCTGGCGAAGGCAGGGAGAAGGGTGACCGGGAGTTGCGAAAGGCTCTCGGCGGGGCCACCAAGGCCTTCGGCGAGGCTATGGACGACGACTTCAACACCCGAGAGGCCCTGGCCGCCATCTTTCGCCTCACCAACACTTTCTCGAGCGCGTACGACAGGGGCCTGAGCGCCGGCGCTCTGAGTGAGTTTTTGGCGGAGTTCGAGAACTACGGTTCCATCTTGGGCCTGTTCCAGGCGACGTCGGCGCGTTCAGCAGAGCGACTCGAGGGCCTTGTCCGCCTCCTTGTCAATCTCAGGGACGAGTCACGGAGAAACAAGGATTTCGAGACCTCGGATCGCATTCGAAAGGAGCTCAGACAGCTAGGGGTTCAGGTCGAAGACACGGCCGAGGGTTCCCGCTGGCGGTTCACGTAGGCTTTCGAAGGCTCTGCCGCCCCTGATTCTGAGCCGTTACACTTATATACTAGGAACTGCCCGATTCGACCCTAGCCAGACCCCTAAAAATCATTAAATAGACCACGGCCATAACTATTAACTCAAGGGATGGGATGTCTATACAGAGCGTTTCAGATCAGTCGCTGAGGGAAGCGATGCCAGACGAGTTATCATACGACGCTGAAAAGATCCAGGTCTTGGAAGACCTCCAAGCCATCCGCAAGAGGCCTGCCATGTACATCGGCAGTGTGGACCAGAGAGGAATGAACCACCTAGTCTACGAAGTCCTGGACAACAGCATCGACGAGGCCATGGCGGGCTTCTGCCGGAACATCAACGTCACGATCACGGAGGATGACATCGTCACGGTGGAGGACGATGGGCGTGGCATTCCCGTTGACGTGCATCCTCGTCATGGTAAGCCTGGTGTCGAGATCGTTTTCACAACCCTCCACTCCGGCGGAAAGTTCGACCGGAAGATGTACAAGGTCTCCGGGGGCCTCCACGGCGTGGGCCTCTCGGTGGTAAACGCCCTCTCGCAGTGGCTGGAGGTCCGAGTCCGGCGGGCGGGGAGACAGTACTACATGAAGTTCAAGCGTGGAGTGCCCGCCGAGGGCCTTAAGGCTCTGAAGAGGAAGACCACGGGCCGCGGGACCACAGTCCGCTTCAAGCCCGACAGGAAGATCTTCGGAGATACCCAGTTCGACCCCGAGATCCTCCTCTCTCGGATTCGGGAATACGCCTTCCTCAACAAGGGGACGAGGATCCGCGTCGACGTTCCCGGCAAGGAACAGCAGGAGTTCTGCTTCGATGGCGGCCTTGTGGAGTTCGTGGGATGGATCAACCGTACGAAGAACCCACTCCACGCGGAACCCGTCTACCTGGAAGGAAACAAGAACGGCACCCACGTGGAGACGGCGCTTCAGTACACGGATAGCTATGCGGAGAATATCCACAGCTACGCGAACAACATCGCGACGGTGGAGGGCGGGACGCACCTCGTTGGCTTCAAAGCGGCGCTGACCAGGGTGTTGAACGACTACGTCAGGAGCTCCGGGCCCCAGAAGAACGGGGGAATCACCCTGCAGGGCAACGACGTCCGGGAGGGTCTCACCGCCGTCCTGAGTGTGAAGCTGCCCGAGCCCCAGTTCGAGGGCCAGACTAAGACGAAGCTCGGGAACAGTGAGGTCAAGGGGGCGGTGGAGTCTCTCGCATACGAGAAGCTCTCAGAATACCTCCTCGAAAACCCGAGGGTGGCCGAGTCCATCCTGGAAAAGGCCATCTTGGCGGCCGAGGCCCGTGAAGCCGCCCGTCAGGCCCGGGAACTCACCAGGCGAAAGGGTCTGCTGGAGGGCTCCTCCCTCCCAGGGAAGCTGGCAGACTGCCAGGAGAGGGACCCCGCAAAGAGCGAGCTCTTCATCGTGGAGGGGCCGAGCGCCGGTGGCTCTGCGAAACAGGCCCGGGACCGATCCTTCCAAGCCGTCCTTCCCCTGAAGGGAAAGATCCTGAACGTGGAGAAAGCACGGCTCGACCGCGTGCTCAAGAGCCTCGAGATCCGGATCCTCATCACCGCCGCAGGGACAGGCGTCGGCGAGGACTTCGAGCTAAAGAAGGCCCGCTACCACAAGGTGATCCTGATGACGGATTCCGACGTGGATGGCTCCCATATCCGGACGCTCCTCCTGACCCTGCTCTTCCGCTACATGCGCCCCCTGGTTGAGGCTGGCTACGTGTACATCGCCCAGGCGCCATTGTTCCGCCTGAAGAAGGGGGCAACCACCCGCTACGTCTTCACGGAGAAGGAGATGGAGCGGATTCTCGGTGAGATGGGGAAGGGGACCAGGGTCCAGCGTTTCAAGGGCCTCGGAGAGATGAACCCCGAGGAGCTGTGGGAGACCACCATGGATCCAGAGACGAGGATGCTGAAACAGGTCACCATCGAGGATGCCGTGAGGGCGGACGAGCTCTTCACCATTCTCATGGGAGACGCCGTGGAGCCGAGAAGGGATTTCATCCAGGACCACGCGCAGCACGTCATCAACTTGGACATCTGAGGAGGGAAGTCATGGCGACATCGGCGCAGATGAGTTATCGTCCCATTGAGCAAGAGATGGAGCAGTCGTACATCGACTACGCCATGAGCGTCATTGTGGGTCGGGCACTGCCGGACCTCCGGGATGGTCTCAAGCCTGTTCAGCGGCGGATTCTCTATGCCATGACGCAGATGGGCCTCCGTTCCAGTCAGGCTCACCGCAAGTGCGCTCGCGTCGTGGGAGACGTTTTGGGTCGACTCCATCCCCATGGCGAGGCGGCGGTGTACGACGCCCTCGTACGTATGGCCCAATCCTTCAGCCTTCGCTACCCTCTCGTGGATGGACAGGGGAATTTCGGCTCGACCGACGGCGATCCTCCCGCCGCCATGAGATACACGGAGTGTAGGCTGGCTCCTCCGTCGGAGGAGATCCTCCAGGACCTGGGGAAGGAGACTGTCGACTTCGTGGACAACTTCGACGCATCGATACAGGAACCCATCGTCTTGCCCGGAAAGTTTCCGAACCTCCTGGTGAACGGGGCTAGCGGTATCGCCGTGGGTATGTCCACAAACATTCCACCCCACAACCTGCGGGAGATCTGCAATGCCTTGGCCTACGTCATCGATAACAAGAAGGCGAAGCCCGAGGATCTAGAGGAGATAGTCCAGGGTCCTGACTTCCCCACCGGGGGCATCATCTGCGGTCAGTATGGAATCATCGAGGCCTACCGGACCGGTCGAGGCCACCTGCGAGTCAGGGGCACGACCCATGTGGAAGACCTCCCCCGGGACAAGAAGGCTATCGTTATCACAGAGATTCCCTACCAGGTCAACAAGTCCAACCTGGTGGAGGCCATCGCCAACTTGGTCAAGCAGAAGAAGGTGGACGGCATCGTCGACCTTCGGGACGAGAGCGATCAGGACGGCATCCGCGTGGTCGTGGAGCTACGGCGGGATGTTCACGAAGAGATCATCCTCAATCAGCTCTACGCCCACACGCCGCTGCAAACCACTTTCGGAATCATCAACCTGGCCCTCGTGGACGGGGAGCCAAAGGTCCTCTCGCTGCTAGACACCATGAGGGAATTCCTGAGCTTCCGCGAGGAGGTGACTCGGCGGAGGACGAGGTTCGACCTCCACAAGGCCCAGGACCGCATTCATATCGTTGAGGGCCTCCTCGTCGCCCTGAAGGCTCCCAGCAAGGTTGTCCGGCTCATCCGGGCCTCGGAGACCGCCCGTCACGCCGAGAGGTCTCTGGTGCGAGAGTTCCAGCTCACCACCAAGCAAGCCAAGGCCATCCTGGAGATGAGGTTGCACCGCCTAACGGCCATGGAGGTCCAGTCCCTGAGGGAGGAGAGGGACAAACTCCGCTCACAAATCGAGCAGCTGAGGGCGGTCCTGAGGAGCCGTCGGCTTCGCATGGCCATAGTCAAAGAGGAGCTCCTTCAGATTCGGGACAAGTACGGAGACGCGCGGCGCACTCAGATCGAGGAGGAGGAGCCCGAGGACCTCGTGATGGAGGACCTTATCCCGAACGTCAACACGGTGGTCATGATCAGTGACACTGGCTACATCAAGCGTCAGAGCCTGGCGGACTACCGCAAGCAGAAGCGTGGAGGGGTGGGACTCGTCGGCATGGCGACGAAGGAAGAGGATTTCGTCGTGGATCTCTTCGTCACCAAGACTCACAATCACATCTTGTTCTTCACCAACAAAGGCAAGGTCTACTGGCTGAAGGCGTGGAAGGTTCCCAAGGGGAGTCGTCACGCGCGCGGGAGACCCATCGTGAACCTCCTTCCCCGCCTGGATCGTGGCGAGTCCGTGGCGGCCAGGGTGGCCGTAGAGGACTTCGAGGCTTCGAGGTACCTGCTCTTCGCCACCAAGGAAGGCAAGATCAAGAAGACTAGCCTTGCCGCCTTCAGCAGGCCCATCGTTACGGGCATATGGGCCATCAGACTCCGAGAAGGCGACGAGCTCGTCGAGGTCAAGCCATGCCAGCCTGGTGAGGAGGTAGTCCTGGCCACAAAATACGGCAAGGCTTGCCGCTTCGCAGAGTCCGAAGTGAGGCCGATGGGGCGGTACACTCAGGGCGTTGCCGGAATCCGCCTCGCGGACGGGGACGAGGTCGTCAGCATGGCCTTGGTCGACGCGGATTCGAACTTGCTCACCGTGACGGAGGGAGGCTATGGCAAGTGCACCACGGTGGCGGACTATCGAAAGACCCACAGGGGGGCGAAGGGAGTCATCAACATCAAACGCATCGAGAAGATCGGTCCCGTGGTCTCCGCGAGGGAGGTCGTCCGCGAGAACGAGGCTCTAGTCACGACAGAAGGTGGGATGATTATCCGGTTCCCCGTTAACGACGTAAGGGTGCAGGGCCGTCCGACCATGGGCGTCCGCATCATGAGGCTGAAGCCCGGTGACAAGGTTCAGGCCCTTGCCCAGCTCGCAACGGGTCCCGAGACATGACCTAGGCGGAGACATTCTCCTGAGCGATTTGCATTCTGGAGAGGTTATACTCACACATGTCGGCCAATTTGCAGGAGGCGCAGTTTGGGCGGATGGGTAGGCAGGTTGTCTGCCCATGTCTCACGAAGAGCTCGTTGATTTCCAACCAGTGCTCTTTGGGCAAAAGCGACTTCAAGGCTTCCTCTGTGGCCCTCTCGTCCTTCGTCCTGATGATGCCGATCCTGTTGGGAATCCGGTGGCAGTGGACGTCCACGGGGATGGAGGGGATGCCGTATCCATAGACGCGGACGCAGTTGGCGGTCTTTCGCCCAACCAGCGGCAACTGGCACAGCGACTTCATGTCCTCGGGAACGACATCATTGTAGTCGTTGTGTATTCGGAGGGCGATGTTCTTGATCGCCTTTGCCTTGGTCTTGTAGAAGTTCGCTGGCTTGATCAGGTCTTCCAACACCTCTGGGGGCGCGGAGGCCAACTCGCCAGGGCTGCTGAACCGGGCGAATAGCTGTCCGGCCACTGCCTCCGTTGTGGTATCGGTGGTCCTTTGGGATATCACCGTGGAGACGAGGACGACGAAGGGGTCCTCCCTTTCCCTCGCGATCTTTCCAAGAGCCGAATCCAGCTCGGCCGTCTTGAAGTCACCAGGCAGGTACATCTGCTTGAGTCGACGGATAACCTCCAAGGCGCACCTCTTCCACCAGGCCTCTAGGTGGAGCGATGCCTCCCCTGCGGTGTAGAGAGAACCAGTAATCAGCACGACATCGGCGGGAGTCGCCATGGATATCGCCTGCTCCACGGCATCCTCTACCGGGTTCGCAATCCGGACGGAATTCACTGCGCCGAAGGCTCTGGCCACACGCTCCGCTGGGTAGGCTCTCTCCGTCCTCGGTTGCGTCGCGATGACCGTGCTGCAGGGGGGAGAGAGGTGGCTGGCGATGCCAGCGAGGTCTTTGTCGCTCAGCAAACCGATGACCAGGTGAACACGCCTCTTCGGGAAGAGTTCCTCGATGGATTCCCTGAGCTTCTCCGCCCCCTCGGTTGTGTGGGTGGAATCAAGGACAACCGCGGGGTATCGGCCGTAGAGCTGCAGCCTCGCGGGCCATCTCGCCTTCAAGAAACCCTTCCTCACGCCTGTCTCGCTTATCCTCCAACCCAGCGACCTAAGTTCCTGGACGGCTCCGAAGGCAAGGGCAGCGTTCTCTGCTTGATAGGTGCCCAGTAGGCTGATCCGGTAGTCCCAGGAGCGGCTGCCGGTGAAGAGAAGCCTCTGGCCGTCAGTGCCGAGGGGCTGCCTTGACACTGTGAGATCTCTTCCCACGAGCCTCAAGGGAGCGCGAAGCTCCCTGCATCTCTCGTCGATGGCCTCCAGGCCAGGCTGCTCGATGGTCCACGTGGCTGTCCCTTCCTTGATGATTCCCGCCTTCTCCTTGGCTATCCTCACGATGGTCCTTCCGAGGTGCTCGGTGTGTTCGTAACCCAGACGGGTGATGACCGCGACCTCGGGGAGGACGATGTTGGTGGCGTCCAGGCGCCCTCCCAGGCCAACCTCAAGGACAACGGCATCCACCTTCTGTTCCAGGAAGTAGCGAAGAGCCATGGCGGTGGTGAACTCGAAGAAGGTGGGATGCCGCGCCTTGTTCTTCTCGGCGAGGACCTCCGCGTGGGGCCGAATCTCCTCGGTCAGGCGGACGACGTCTGCGTCTGGAATCTCCGAGCCGCTGACCTTGATTCTCTCATTGAACCTCACCAGGTGGGGCGAGGTGTAGAGGCCCACTCTATACCCAGAGTTCCTCAGAATCGAGTCTAGGAACGCGCACACAGAACCCTTGCCGTTGGTGCCAGCTACGTGCACAAATCGGAGCCCGTCCTCGGGGTTCCCTAGGCGCGACAACAAGGCTCGGATGTTATCGAGGCCGAGCTTCATGCCAAACCGGTCCAGGCCGTAGAGGTAGGTGAGAGTCTCCTGAAATCCCATGTGCGGCTCCTCCCAATGTCCCGTCAGCATAAACCTTCATCGACAGATCGGTTTGGCAGATTCGTTGCCCACGCCCTCAAGTATAAATCAGTAGAGTAGGATGGTTGAGCGAATGCATCCAAGCGAGGCCATCAAGGCCTCCAAGGGCAAAGAGCTCCTGGGCAAGATCATCGTGCTGGGGGTGACTGGCAGCATCGCCGCGGTTGAGTCAGTCAAGCTCGCCCGGGAGCTGATTCGCCACGGTGCCGACCTCCATCCGGTGATGAGCGAGGCTGCCCGAATCATCATCCACCCCAACGCCCTGGAGTTCGCGACCGGGAAGAGGGCTGTGCTAGAGCTGGACTGGTCCGTTCAGCACGTAGATCTCTGCGGGTCCAGAGGTGAGGCAGACCTCCTCCTCATCGCGCCCTCGACAGCGAACACCATATCGAAGATGGCTTCCGGCATAGACGACACCCCGGTCACCACCTTTGCCACAACGGCCATGGGTTCGGGCCGGCCAATCATGGTCGCCCCAGCCATGGACGCATCCATGTACGACCATCCTATCGTGAGGGAGAACATCGCCAAGCTCGAACGTCATGGCGTCGAGTTCGTGAAGCCGATGCTAGAGGAGGAGAAAGCCAAGCTGGCGGAGGTCGACGTCATCGTGGCTCGCGTGATCCGCAAGCTCGGGCCCCAGGACATGGAAGGCAAGAGGGTCCTCGTGGTCGCGGGAGCCACCGAGGAACCAATCGACGACGTGCGTGTCCTCTCGAATGTGAGCACTGGTGAAACGGGTGTGGAGCTGGCCCGGTCCGCCTTCTTCAGAGGGGCCGATGTGACCCTCTGGATGGGACGGTGCAGCGTCCCAATCCCTTCCTATGTCGAGACCCGTCGATTCGAGACCGCGGGGGACCTCTTGTCAATGGTCGGGGATGCCGACGCTGACATCATTGTCGTTCCTGCAGCCGTCTCCGACTACATCCCCGAGAAAAAGGAGGGAAAGATACCCTCCACCCTGAAGTCCGTGAAGCTGGAGCTTACGCCAGGCCGCAACGTAATCGGAGAGATACGGAAGGGGTTCGAGGGGACCCTTGTTGGCTTCAAGCTAGAGGCAGGTGTGAAGCAGGCCGAACTCCTTGAGAAGTCCCAGGCGAGGCTCAAGGAGCATGGCATGGACTTCATTGTGGCCAACGACATCCACAATGTCAAGAAGGGCCGAACCGAGGTAATCCTAGTCGATGACAAGGGGAAGTGGCAGGAGTTCAAAGGCACCAAATCTGAGGTCTCCTGGGACTTATGGGGCGCCATCCTTCATGGCCTCGAGGGGTAGGGCCTTCTGCCCTGGTCACATCACCGCCTTCTTCCAAGTCTGTCAAGACGAAGACCCACTGAAGATGGGCTCCCGGGGTGCTGGACTCTGTGTTTCAGCAGGTGCGACTACGGAGGTGCAGGTCAGGGACACGTCCAACACGTCCTTGGACATCCACATCAATGGCCAGAGGGCGCAGGCGGAGGTCACGGAGCTGTCCTTGAAGGCGTTCTTGGACGAACCCAAGGAGGTTCGCGTGGATACGCGCGTGGAACTGCCCATCTCCCAGGGTTTTGGTATGAGCGGAGCCGGGGCGCTCAGCACCCTCATGGCCATCAACGAGGCTGTGAATGGGGGCCGTTCCAAGGAGGAGCTGACCGCAATTGCACACAGGGCAGAGGTGCTCAGCAGAACCGGCCTGGGGGATGTCTACCCCCAGCTCCTAGGGGGTCTCGACATCAGAGAAGTCCCTGGAGCCCCACCCTTCGGTCAGGTCCACAGGATTCCAGTTGAATCTGACATGGTTCTCTGCGTGTTGGGACCGCCTCTCGCCACTCGGTCCATCCTCAGCAACGAGATGATAGTGAGCAGCATCAACGGCGTAGGCCGGCGATGTGTCGAACGTTTTCTCCGAAGGAGGGACCTTGACCACTTCTTCCAGCTTGCTTGGCAGTTTGCCCGTCAGACCGTCTTGGCGACCACTGAGGTGCAGGCTGCTGTCTTGAAAGCAGGCCTCCATGGGACGGCCTCCATGTGCATGTTGGGGAACTCCATTTTTGCGATGGGTCAGGCGGATCAACTGGAGGATTCCCTTCGGGAGCACGGAGACGTGTTTCGGGTCAATGTGGACAACGAGGGGGCGAGGGTCCTCTAGACTAGAGCAGCGTGAATAGGCGGTCGTCCTCCCCCGTATCGAAGACACCCAAACGAGCCCCGGCGTCGAGCCATCCGTGAGCGTAGTTGACGCAGGCGAAGGCGTTCACCGGGTTCCCCTCGCCCTCGAAGTGCAAAGCGTCCTCAAAGTAGGACCTCGCCATTTCTAAGAAATCCTCTGCGATCCTCCTAGAGTATGAGCGTGGGGGCGCGGCGATCTTGACCTTCTTCAGGGCCTGTTCGGTCAGCTCCAGATCCTTCTTCAGTTTCTCCTCAAGGCTCGGAACCACGGGACCAAATTTGCCTCTGGTGTAAAAGGGTTCACCCGGTTCGATTCAGAATCAGGTCCGATACCCACGACGATACCATAAAAAGAGCAAGTCCGCAGAATGGCGTCGTTGAAGAACTCGGGTCGTCGGAAGGATATGAAGAAGGTCTATGGCAAGGCCTTTCTCATTCATCTTGACAGGGGGGACATCGAGACGGCGACGGTCTTCGCCAAGGCTTTTCTCTTGACGAGAAACGGGCCCGAGAACAACTATCCTTGAAGCCTGGAAAGGACGGCCTTCACCGCCTCCTTGACCACAGCCTCCAGGGGGCGGGAGCCGTCGAGCCTCACGAACCGGGGGCCCTTTGCAAGGCGGAGATATGTCTGCTGAACCTTCGTGAGAAACTCGATCTCCTCGTACCGAGTGCGCGATCTGATGGATGAGACCCGCGAGAGCCCCTCCCGTGGGTCCACGACAAGGAGCAATGTCAGGTCAGGCTTGATGAGGACGGGCGACGCGATTCTGTTCAGCCACTCTGTCGGTCTCGGGACGCGGCCCTCCAGGGCGACGGACTGGTAGGCCACCGTCGAGTCATGATACCTGTCGCACAAGACCACCTTGCCCTCCGAGAGCCACTCCTCAATCTTTGGGACATGGAGACTGCGATCGGCGAGGAATAGCAGCGCCTGTACCAGTGGGTCGAACCCTTCATCAATGCCCCGTCTCACGGCGTCGCCGAGCCAAGTCCGTGTAGGCTCTCCGGTCAAGACAGAGGGAATCCCCTGTCCCGTCAGCCTCTCATAAATGGCCTTAGCCAGGCTCGTCTTCCCGGCTCCGTCGATCCCCTCCAGCGTCACAAAGAGAGACACAGCTCTTGGATGTGGTCTTGCCTCATAAAGAGTGACGGCCGAGGGGGCTGACCAAACTTTAAAGTAACGTCGGCCGTTTGCGGCGTCGTCAGCAGGGGGTTTCGAGGGGGCAGGGTCTGAGACAAGAGCTGAGGCCTGACCAGCGGAAGTTTAAGGAGAGAGAAGACGCCATCGGATTCTGCAGACGCTGTGGGTCCAGGCTCATTCTGCTTCCCGAAGACAGGAGGCAAGGCTACTGCTTTGACTGCCTCGACCTCCTGGATCTCGGCGCGTGAGACTCCGCCGGGTTACGAGGCTCCCTCAACCCGCACGGTGATTCTGCCTACCTGCTCGATCTCCGCCTCCAGTTCATCGCCCGCTCTCACCTTCGGAACGCCTGCCGGAGTGCCGGTGGCTATCACATCGCCCTTCATCAAGGTCATGTGGGAGGATATGGAAGCTACGACGGCTGGAACCCCGTGTATCATCTGAGCGGTGCGCGCTCTCTGCTTGGGTTTGCCGTTGACCTTCAGCAGGATTTCAAGGGCATGCGGGTCGGCAACCTCTTCCTTGGGAGTCGCATTGGATAGGGGGGCGAAGGTATCCATACCCTTCGACAGGGTCCAAGGCAGTCCCTCCTTCATCGCCTTTCGCTGGAGGTCCCTGGCGGTGATATCGAGGACAACGCAGTAGCCGAAAACGTAATCGTAGGATGATTCGACCGACACTTCCTTCGTCGTGGCCCCGATGACGACACCTAGTTCTGCCTCCACCTGAAGGTCTGACGTCGTGTCGGGGACGATGACCCGCTCACCGTCATGGACGATGCTTGTCGGAGGCTTGAGAAAGAAGGTCGGCTCCGGCGGAATCTCCTCGCCGAATTCCTCGGCGTGAGCCCGATAGTTCCTAACCAGACACAAGATCTTGCCGACGTTCAGCCTTCCCGAAGGCGTTTCTATCCACGTCGTATCCATCCCCCCTAGATGACCCCTCGCACGTCGTGCCTTCTCACCGCGGAACGGGCTAACACCAGGGCCACTAGGGCGAGGGCTAGAGCCGCGAAGAAGCCAAAGACGCTGGCATAGTCGCCCAGGGTATCGGAGAAGATCTCTCCGAAGCTGGCGAAGAAGTTGAAAGTGCTGTGCATGACGACTGCCAAAACATAGAAGGGAAGGAGGCTAGCACCCTGAATCAGCGTGCTCCGAGCCACGCCATAGCCGAACGCCGACGTGGCGGAAGCGTGGAGGAGCGCGGATGATATGCTTCGCACCCCGATGACAGCAAGTGAGGCGCCCAAGCCGCCGGCGACATACGCCACTCCGCCGTAGAGCAGGTTCTCTGTCGCACCGAATCCCAAGCCCGCCGAAGCCCCATAGACAACTCCATCCTCCAGCTCGTTGATCTTGGACCTGACCCGAAGGACGCCAAGGCCTTTCGCGAACTCCTCGGCAATCGGAGCGATGACGATGGCGAGGATCAGGAGTTGGACATTGCCCGATTGCAGGAAGTCCCAAAGTCGCACCCAGGAACGTTCCAGAAAGAGGCGGCCACCCACCTCTAGAATGGCCGCCAGAGCGAAGCTCAGCGCAATCGCCACGAGGACACCGATGACGGCCCCCCAGGTGAAGGCCCTGAACACATCGCTCCACGGCTCCCTCTCCCCGACCTCGCTGTTCCGGAACCATATCGCGAAGAGAATCGGTGGGACGAAGGCGAGGATGAGGAGTATTGTAAGGGTGAGGAAAGAGACCCCGATGATTTGGGCCAGGATGGGAATCAGCGAATCTCCTCCACGACCTGACCTCTCTCCTCCAAGGTCGCGTGGGCCGCAGACAATCTGGCAATCGGCACTCGGAAGGGCGAACAGGAGACGTAATCCAGATTGAGCTGGTGACAGATCTTGATGCTCCTCGGCTCGCCGCCGTGCTCGCCGCAGATTCCTATCTTGAGTTCGGGTCTCGTCCTCCGTCCTCTCTCGACGGCGATTCGCATCAGTTCTCCGACTCCCTTGCGATCGAGGACCTCGAAGGGACTCACATCGAGGATGCCGAGATCCAGGTATCGGGCCATGAACTTCCCTTCCGCGTCGTCCCGGCTGAATCCGAAGGTCGTTTGCGTAAGATCGTTCGTCCCGAAGGAGAAGAACTCGGCCACCTCGGCAATCTCATCGGCGGCAAGGGCGCCCCGTGGCACCTCAATCATGGTCCCGAAGGAATAGTGGAGTTCCATCCCCGCCGCCTCCATCTCCTCCTTGGCGACTGCCTCCAGTTGCTTCCTCACCTCCGCGAGCTCGTTCTTGTGACCGACCAAGGGTATCATGATCTCCGGCAAGACCTCCACCCCCTCGGACTTCAAGGCGCACGCCGCACCAAGGATAGCCCTGACCTGCATCTCGTTAATCTCGGGGTAGAGGAGGCCCAGCCGGCAACCTCTCAACCCCAGCATCGGGTTGGCCTCATGGAGGCCCCGAACCCGTCGGAGGAGTTCCTCTGTACGGGCGAGCTCCTCCCGATCCTCTTCCTTGATTCTGAGCTCAGTGACCTCAACCAGGAGGTCCTCGAGATTGGGGAGGAACTCATGGAGGGGCGGGTCGAGCAGACGGATCGTCACCGGCAAACCCTCCATTTCCCTGAGGATTTCCATGAAGTCCTGTCTCTGGAAGGGCAGCAACCTATCAAGGGCCTGGAGACGCTCCTCCCTGCTGGCTGCCATGATCATCTTCTGCATAAGGGGGAGCCTGTCTGGCGCCATGAACATATGTTCCGTCCTGCAAAGGCCAATGCCCTCGGCTCCCAACTCGCGGGCTTTTCTAGAATCCTCTGGTGTGTCCGCATTGGCTCGGACTCCCAGTCTGCGGATATCGTCGGCCCAGCTGAGGAGGGTCAGGAAGTCCTCGGTCATCTGGGGCTCCACGAGGGGCGCCTCGCCAAGGACCACCTTCCCTGAGGCACCGTCGATGGTGATGACGTCCCCCTCCCTCACAACGACGCCAGGAGCCGAGAAAGAACGATTCGCGTAGTCAACTTGGATCTCCTCGCATCCAGCGACACAAGGTTTCCCCATCCCTCGCGTCACTATGGCGGCGTGGGAGGTTCGCCCCCCACGGCTCGTAAGCACGCCTTCGGCGGCGACGATTCCGTGAATGTCATCGGGGGTGGTCTCCGTCCTGACGAGGATGACCTTCTTGCCGGCGGCCGCCGCCTCCTCGGCTTCACCAGTTTCGAACACCACGGCCCCCACTGCGGCGCCTGGGGAGGCATTGAGGCCTCTGGCAATCACCTCGACTTCCGCCGACGGATCGATCTGCCTGTGAAGGAGGCGTTCGACCTGCTCTGCCGTGACGCGTCGTACGGCCTCTTCCCGCTCTATCAGGCCCTCCTTCCCCATATCCACGGCGATTCTCACGGAAGCCGCTGCCGTCCTCTGGCCAGCCCTCGTCTGGAGCATGTAGAACTTGCCTCGCTCAATTGTGAACTCCAGGTCCTGAACATCCTTGAAGTGCCGCTCCAGCAGGTCCGAGGTCTTGACCAGTGCCTCGTATATTTTGGGGGCCTCGTCCTCGAGCTGATGGATGGGCCTTGGAGTCCTGATGCCCGCGACGACGTCTTCACCTTGGGCATTGAAAAGGTACTCCCCGTACACCACGTTCTCTCCCGTAGCGGGATCCCGAGTGAAGGCAACGCCCGTCCCGCTGTCCTCCCCCATATTGCCGAAGACCATCACCTGAACGTTCACCGCGGTGCCCATGTCATGGGGGATCTTGTTGACCTCTCGGTACTTCACCGCCCTCTCGCTGTTCCACGACCGGAAAACCCCCAAGATCGCCTGCCAGAGCTGCTCCTGGGGCTTCTGCGGAAAGGCCTCTCCATGGGCCTCGTAGACCTTGGCGAAGTTGCCCACTACCCTGTTCCAGGCCGTCTCATCCAGTTCTACATCGTACTCGACGCCCTGTTCTCTCTTCACGGCCTCTAGCTCTCTCTCGAACTCAGATCGATGGATGCCCACGACGGTGTCGCCAAACATCGACAGGAGACGGCGGTAGCAATTTTGCGCGAAGGCCTCGTCGGACGTCATATCGGCAAGTCCTTTCACCGTTTCGTCGTTCAGGCCAAGGTTCAGGACGGTGTCCATCATCCCGGGCATGGAAACGGCCGCTCCCGACCTGACTGAGAGCAGGAGCGGATTCCGAGGGTCCCCGAATTTCCGCCCGGCTGTCTCCTCCAGCATTCCGAGATGCTCCAACACCTCCTCCTTCAGGCCGCGGGGGAATTCACCCGCATTTCTGTAGTCCAGACAGGCCTCTGTCGTGATGACGAAACCGGGGGGCACTGGAAGGCCCAAGCTAGTCATCTCCGCCAGGCCGTACCCCTTCCCGCCAAGGAGTCCCTTTCCCTTCCCGGCCGCCTCTCGGAAGCTGAAGACGTATCTTGCCATGCTATCTTCGCCCAGTGATATAGCTATAGAAAACTCTTGCGAGTGGCTAGAAACCCATCTCCTCGACCCTAAGCCGGGGTCTCATTTTTTCAAGGAACCTGTAAACAGTCGCATGCTCGCTGCCTTGGAGTAGCATATCGACGGCGCGGCAGGCAATGTCGAGCTGCAGCAGGGTCCCTATTGCGGCGACAGTGTGACCGTACACGGACAGGGAGGCGCCAGTCAGTTCCTCGACCAACTTCCTCGTCTTCCCCCGAGTCCCGATGAGTCTTCCTTTGAGTTGCACGACCCTGCTACGGCTGCGGGTGTAGTCCTTGATGTCGTACATCCTTAGGAAAACCTCTTCCTCCAACAGTTTCAGAGCCTTCTCCTCCGAGAATCCCCGACCTATGGCCCGGACCACCTCCGCGGCCTTCATGCCCATGGTCGGGTCTTCACACTTGGATTCATCGATGGTGACTTCACCGGCTGAGGAGTCGATGGCTATGGTTACCCCCGTTCTCTCTTCCAGAGCTTTCTTGGTCTTCCCATCGGTTCCTATGAGGACGCCCACCCTTTCCATAGGTATCTTTGCGTAGAGCATCTACTTCCCCCGAACCTGTTGGGCGAGGTCTCCGTCCGTGACTTTCACCCCTATCCTCCTGAAGTACCGACCCATGTTCCGGATGTCCCGATCGAACCACTCATCGGCGTAAGGGTGGTCCATGGGGACCGCTTGACCGACGTCAATGATGTAGGGGAGTTTCCTCCAGATGAGGACGTTGTATTCGCTTAGATCGCCGTGGACGAGGCCGGCCTTGTGGATACGTTGCATGTCATGCAGGAGGAGTTCGAAGAGGCGTTCCGGCTCGGAGACGCTCACGGTTCTCAGTTCCGGGGCGGCCCTTAGCTTGCTGCCTAGGTAGCGCATCACCAGTACGTTGTTGATGCAGCGATAGGGCTTTGGAACTCGAACGCCGTATTCCGCCATCCTACTCAGGTTCTTGAACTCCTTGCTCGCCCAGGCGTAGATGATCTTGCGACGGTTTCCCCCCAGGCGAGGGAACCGTGGGTCACCTTCGATGTACCTGGAGATCGTCTTGAAAGTGGAGGTGGAGACACGATAAATCTTCACCGCCCTGGGCCCCTTGACACTCGTAGCTCGGAAGACATTGCCCTCCTTCCCGGTGGAGACAGGGAAGTCCAAAGTCTCGATGGTGGTGTTGCTGATAAGCTTCTGGAAGGTGAGGAGGGTGTGGCGGTCGAAGACTTCGTCGTAGGTCTTCCGCTCCTCCGCGTCCTTGACGCGGACTTTCCAGCTGTCAATTTTCATCTCGAGGAGCCTGAGCGCTCTCTCGTCCATCCCCAGACCCTCGCTAGAAGATGTTCACGCTCTCTGGGATCATTCCCTTTCTGCTGAGGTAGGTCGACTCGGTCTTCGTGTAGCGATGGACGACATCGGCCTTCTCATCCTGGAATTCCCAAGGTCTCACGACCACTAGGTCCCCCGCCCTGATCCACATCCGCTTCCTCAGCTTGCCGGGGATCCGAGCGAGCCGCGACACCCCGTCTGCGCACATGACTCTGAGGTGGGACGCACCGAGAAGTTGGTCGGCTATGCCAAACATCTCGCCCGTCTTGGACCGCGGCAGGCGGACTCGAATGTACTCTTCTTCCTCGGCCAACAGGCTGTCAAAGGAGTGTCTTGTGTATAAACCCTCCCTCGAGGATCTCCGTTTTGGGAAGGACTGGTCGCGCTCATAGAATGAAGACGGCAGCCGCGATCACGGTCGTCCACAACCCCTGTTTCTCACCCACCGACGATTGGCAGACGGCAGTCGTCTTGAAAATCCTGCCGCTCGCCTTGTAGATCTGTCTCCTCTCGTCCCAGGCGGTATCGATGTCGAACGCTACCCCGAGAGTGGTGGCGAGCATAGTCGCCGCCAGGTCCTCGGCGTAGTCTCGGGAGACTTTCGAGGTCTCACCGAAGGCATGGTGTTCGGAGAGGTATCCATACCCCTCCCTGTCGCTGGGAATGGCGAGGCCGATGGCGGCCGTTAGTCTCCGCCCCGGTTCCTTTGTCTGGTTCTTCGCCATGACAGAATGGACTATCTGTCCTGGTTTCAAGAGCCTCAGCCCCTCCGCCCGGGGCAGCATCTCGCACCCCGGCGGAAAGATGCTCGAAACTTGGACGATGTTGTACTTCTCGATTCCCGCCTTCCTCAGAGCCGCCTCGAAGGAGGTGAGCATGTCCTTGTGGACTCCGACCCCCTTTGTGAAGAACATCTTCGTGGGTATCAGCTGCCCACCTCCTCGAGGAGTCCATTGTAAGCCTTCGGAGTCCGACTCTTCCAGTTCCCAGTGTGGTACACGTAGCTCGCCAGGATAGGGAAGGCAATAGTAGCCTCGGAATAAACCATCTGTGTCGAGCCATGATCCACTTTGCCCCAGGAGTGAGCCTCCTTAAGAGTGGAGCCGGACAATCCGCCGTCTCTCACGTCCGCGACAGTGATTTGGACGGCGTACTTGTGCATGTTCACTCTCTCGCCGAGGACATCGGCAGCGACGGTCACATCTTGGACGAAGTTCTTGGGCACGCCACCCCCGATGATGACAAGTCCGGTGTCCTTCGCCGCGATCTTGATAGCCGTCAATTCTGAGAAGTCCTTCACGCTGTCAATGGAGACTTTCGGCTCCTTGCCCCTTTTGTGTTGGTGGTAGACTAGCCCAAAGCCTGCGCTGCAGTCAGAGAACGCAGGGACGAATATTGGGACCTTCTTGTGATAGCATTCCAGGACGACGGACTCTTCATCCCTGGAATTCTCGGACAGATATCTCCCCATCTCAACGATGAACTCACGGGAGGAGTAAGGACGTGGCGGCAAAGCGTCCGCAATTCGTGCCACCACCATATCACAGTCTCGTAGGTTCCTTTCGTCGATGTAGGTATCGTAGATCCGATCGATACCCAAGTCGAGGAGGGCCTCGTCGTCAGCGTTGGGATCGCCTCGGTAGTGCTTGAATCCTAAGGCCTCGAAGAAGTCTTGGTCGACGACGATAGCGCCGCTTGCCACGATCGCATCCACCATGTTGTGTCGGACCAGGTCCCAGACCACTTTCTTTAGCCCGGCACTGAAGAGAGAGCCCGCGAGACTGAGTATGATGGCGCAGTCCTGATCTGTGATCATAGCATCGTAGATTTCTGCCGCCGCACTCAGGTTTCTAGCCTGAAAGGCCATCTCGCCGAAGCCGTCGATGATTTTCCTCGCATCGAAGGCCGTGATATCGATATGCCGCACCTCTTGTCCGAGCAAATCCTCCCTCTTCACGTGTGCACCTCTCGTGGGTGTGGGCCCGGTTTCCTGGAGTTCACACCGATAGATACGTACGTCGATTCGATGATCGAACGACGACCCGCATCTTGATCCTCCCTCATCACAGCCTCAGGCCTGGCCGATTTCCTCGAAGTCCTTTCCATCAGAGATGACGACACCCTCAGGCAGCTTCAGGTCAACGTCCTCCGCGTACCCGAACCAGTAGATCACGAGGCCTTCACCGAAGAGGTCAACGTAGGGTCTCAGCTGCCGTCTCGTGTGCCGCTTCACCTCCACGGGGTCCCCGAAGGTGGCCTTGCTCTCGATCCAGACGATTTCGCTTCCGTTGTAGGTCAGAGGTTCCTCGAGGAGGGCGTCAGGAGTCTTCTCGTACTGAGCGCGAAGTTCCTCCTCACTCCGATAGGCAATACCCTCTGCCTGGAGCCAACTCCAGAGTCTCTCTTCTCCCCATGCTCCCCTCTCGTATTGCTTCTCTGTCCCCGCGGGGGAATAGACGAGGTCCTCCTGGCAGGCTTCCAAGAGTTCCCTCTTGAGCCTGTCGTCCTCCTGTTCGTCGAGGCCTGAAAGGATCTTCCAGAACTGACGCCTAGAGACACGATCCTCCTCCAAGACGATGAGAGCCATGAGGATTGGAGGGAACCCCTGCCGCCGAGCCAAGGCCACGAACGAGGCTCCATTCTTCCACTGACGATGGAGCCGGCTTGCGTGCCGTTTGACTCGGTAGAACGCTTTCGTGGCCTCTCGGACGACTCTCTGGGTATAAATCACCATGAGGAGTTCGTCGTCGTATTCGGAGGCAGACTGCAGGCTCTCCAACGCGTCCTTCGTGGCGAGCTTGCCGTAGATCTCCCTGTAGGTATTGTAGTCCATGAATCGCCCTTGTCACGTTTGAATAGACCCCGCGAATAGTTAAGGGTAATGGGCCGGTTGTCGAAATCATAAAGCCCTGACCCTCCATTGGCCGCTCTGGGAGTCGAGATGAAGGTCACCTGGCTGGGCCATGCTGCTTTCTTGTTGGAAGGCGAGGATAGAGTCCTTGTGGACCCCTTCCTCACGGGCAATCCCTCGGCAGCGGTGAAGCCCGGGGAGGCGGAGTGCGACATTGTCTGCGTAACCCACGCTCACGCGGACCACTACGGTGATGCGGAGGAGGTCGCGAAGAGCAACGGGGCACCCTTGGTCGGCATATTCGAGATCGCCACCCGAGCCGAGGGTAAAGGTTGTGAGGCAATCGGCATGAATATCGGTGGTACCACCAAGATGTCGAACACCAGCATCACTATGACCAACGCGATTCACTCGTCATGCTTTGTGGGAAATGGAACTGTCGAGGCAGGCGGTAACCCGGCAGGGTATGTGTTTGAGTCGGGAGCCAGAGTGTATCATTCAGGGGACACGGCCGTCTTCGGCGACATGGAACTTATCGGGGAGCTCTACGAACCCGATCTAGCTCTGCTCCCAATCGGGGACTTCTACACCATGGGCCCCCGGGAGGCCGTGAAGGCGGTGGAGCTCCTCGGGGTCAAGAGGGTCATCCCGATGCATTACAGCACCTTCGATGTCATCCGTCAGGATCCCAAGGTATTCAAGGAGCTTGTGGCGAAGCAGACAGGGTCCGAGGCCATTGTCCTTAGTCCTGGCGAGAGTGTCAACCTGGGCTAGGGAAGGATATATAGGAACCGAAGGATGGGTTAGCCGACGATGGCCGCTGAGATCACCCGAATCATTTCGGAGGCAGCCTACCAGGCCTACGAGAAGAAGCTCACCAGGGAGATCCTTCAAGGCCCCATTCCCAACCATCTTGCCATCATTATGGACGGCAACCGCCGCTTCGCCCAGGAGATCGGCCTAAGCTCCGCCGAAGGCCACCGAAAGGGTCGAGAGAAGTTGGAGGAGGTCTTGGAGTGGTGTCTCGACCTTGGGGTCCGCATTCTCACCGTCTACGCCTTCTCCACGGAGAATTTGAGTCGCGATGACGACGAGATCCGGGACTTGATGAACCTCTTCGCTGTGAACTTCAGAAGGGCGGGCGACGACGAGCGGGTGCACGAAAACCGGATCCGAATCAAGGTCCTCGGCCAGAAGGAGATCCTCCCGAAGGAAGTCCAGGAGGCGATAGATTACGCCGAATCAAGAACGGGTGACTACGACCAATACTTCTTCAACCTCGCGGTGGCCTACGGGGGCCGTCAGGAGATTGTAGACGCCATCCGGGAAGTCGTCGGCGACGCCAAAACCGGGAAGATAGCCGTTGACGACATCGACGAGAATCTCTTCTCCAAACACCTCTACACGGCCGACCTCCCGGACCCTGATCTGGTCCTAAGGACCTCGGGTGAAGAGAGGATAAGCAACTTCCTGTTGTGGCAACTTGCCTACAGCGAGTTGTACTTCGTCGACGTGTTCTGGCCTGGTTTTAGGAAGATTGACTTCCTCAGAGCCATTCGTTCGTTTCAGATGAGACGCAGGCGGTTCGGGCGCTAACGAGAGCGATATCGCCGTACCCTGCTGCCACACACTGGGCAGTCCTCCCTCTCAGTCCGCCAGTACCGGCCGCAGCCCGTGCACCTAAAGGACCACCCCACGTTCTCTCGGATGCCCGGGAGGACGGCGGCCCTGAACTCTAGCCCCAGCCGGGTAGCCACGTTCTGCATGGAGTAGTCATCCGTCACGACGGTGGCCCCAAGCTGGACGGCGAGGGCCAAGACGTCCACGTCCGTGGGCGAGAGACGGACTTCGTCACCCGTCTCCATGGAGGCCTCTCGAACTTCCTTCAGGTCCTCGCTCCGCGGCTCCAGGACCCTGGCCTTCGCCTCGAGGAAGGACTCCGTTCGTGGGTCCAGACCTTTCGCTCCAGATTCCTTGATAACGCTTGAGGGAACATACACCTCCCCCTCGAAGTCCATGCCAGACAGGATTGCGGACGTGTCCAGAACAAGTTTCAACCCATCATCTCTCACGAGGTTGCCTCAAGCCGCCAGCCGACCAATGATCCCCAGGAGGTCGTAGATCTCCTCAGCGGCTCTCCGGGCTTCCCCCTCCTCTGGCGTCTTGACA
Source organism: uncultured Methanomassiliicoccales archaeon (assembly GCA_964347795.1). Classification (GTDB taxonomy): domain Archaea; phylum Thermoplasmatota; class Thermoplasmata; order RBG-16-68-12; family JAJISG01; genus JAJISG01. Next base: position 1,047 of record CAYFZX010000013.1, on the reverse strand, counting down.
AGAATGCGCCCCGTCCTATACAGGGTCCTCTCTGGATCATCGTGGACGATCAGCAAGACGCCGCAGTCTGTCACCCGGAATCCACCCTTCTCAAGATCCCGCCTCGAGGCTTCGAGATCCAGTGTGATGTGCTTCCTCAACGTTGCGAAGTAAGCCGCCGTGGTCTTGCAGGGCCGCATCATGAAGTAACTCATCTCAAAGCTTTGATGGGGACCGGGCCTATTAAGCTTCAGCTGCGGAAGGTTTGATGGCTGAGGGGGCAACCAGCTTCAGCGTCTCTAGGGACCTCTCGACGATGTCCTCGTAATCCAGTTTCCTCTCCTCCGAGACCACAACTTCGAGCTTCGCCTGGGTGGCCGGATGGGAAGGCCCCAGCACGTCGCAGACCTCGGGCCCTTTGGAAATGTCGTAAGTCCCGATCTCTCGAGCGGCCTGGACGATCTCCACCTTGTCCCATCCTATGAGAGGCCTCAGAACTGGAATTCGAACGGAGTCGTCTATGGCCCTCAGGTTGTGGAGAGTCTGGCTCGACACCTGGCCGAGGCTTTCACCTGTGATGAGGAACTCGCCTGCCTCCCTCCCTGCCAGGGTCTCAGCCAGCCTGTACATGAGACGCTTCGAGAGGACGAAATAATAGCGATGAATGCAGCTCCGAGCCATCTCTGCGAGGGCCTCCCCGATGCTGCACACGTAAAGCTTGGGGAAGCCCAAGAGGTCTGAGATTCGTCGAGCCTTTTCCTCAGGGGCGCTGTCAGTGAACGGTTCGAGAGAATAGTGGAGGCCGATAATCTCGATGCCTTGCTTGGCGAGGACGTGTCCCGCTACGGGGCTATCAATGCCGCCGCTTAGGAGTAGTATTCCTCGGCTGGAGGTCACCAGATTCCTCAGTGGGTCGGGCCCATATAAAGTGCCCTGCGCCTAGAGGCTGATGTACCTGTCGTAGATGGAAGAGGCGATCCCCTCGTCGTCCGTTCCCTTGACAATCGCTCGGCCATCTGGGAATATCGTCATGCGATAGGCAGGAGTCTCGAAAAGGAGTACGTGCGA
>CAYFZX010000012.1:1209-29970 GCA_964347795.1 uncultured Methanomassiliicoccales archaeon | reverse complement strand
ACAGGCGTTCCAGTGGGGCAGAAGGCCCATATGGCTGAACGTCGTCGGCGAAGACCACGTTCCCCCGCGGCCTTCTGGTGAAGTCCACCTCGATATCCGATGGTGCCCGGGCAATCGCCAGTTCCTGGAGCCGTTCGACGATGCCGGGACCTTTGGGCGCGTCTCCCACATTCACGCGGTAGAGGCCCCGGACTAGTTGCGACCGAAAGCCTACAAAGTCGTCAATAGAGAGGTCGAGCCAACTCTCGGGCTGATCCAACAGGGAGGTGTCGCCGTGGAAAGGAGGAACCAGCGGACCGATGTTCAGCTTTGGATATCCGAATCGACCTACGAAGACCCCTGGAGGGGAGGAGCCCTCCAAGTGGAGGTCGAGGAGAGGCACCGTCTTCATCAGGGAGTGATAGCGCACCAGAAGGGGGCACCGTGGCTTGCCGCAGAGCATCTTCGATGCCTTGCACCGGACGCACAGCCCGTCTCTGACCTGCGTGACAAGATCCCTCTGTGGGGGGATCCAGTCGAATCGCACGCTGAAGACAGTGAGACTCTCCACTTAAAGAGGGTGGGGAGAGGTCAGTGAATGTATTAGCGCCTACCTTGCCACGAAGATGTGGTATTTCTGGTGAGGGTCAGCCAGCTCCGTCTCGATCCGCTTGACGATGAGCTTGTCAGGGTGATGCAGCGTTGGGACCCTTTCTGTTAGGTCCTCGAAACTCTTGAACGGCCCCTTCTTCTTCTCCTCGAGGACGGCCCACATGGTCTTCTTGCCAAGGCCCGGGAGCAGCTCCAGCATGTGGAATCGCGTGGTTATGGCTTGGGCGTCGTTGTAGAAACGGATGAACCGGTCCTCCCGCTCATGGATGATCTCCTCCAGGATGAACGGCAGCTCGCTCTGAGCGGCCGCGGTCAGCTCCTCATAGCCGATCCGCCGCTTGACGTGCTGGATCTTGTCGCGCTCCTCCAGCTCCTTGCCGATGTACACTCTCTCTCCAATGGGAAGGGCAGTTTCGGCCTTGGGGATGAGCTCGAAGAGCTTGAACTCGTCCTCCCCCAGGCCGTAGGCAAGAGGCTCCCTCCGGTACCTTGCCCTGTCGGGATGTCCCTGAGGCAAATAGTCGATGATGCGAGCGTAGTCCTCCAAAGGATTCCCCTCAAAGATACTTGGAGACGATGTCCAGAATCTGCTCGACGTCCTCCTTGCTGGGAGTGAAGCGCTCCTTCGAGAACACGGCTCTCACTTCCTCCGGCTCGGTAGGCATTAGGTCGGCCAATTTCACGGCGATAGGCGGTGGGACGAAGTCGAGGGCCAGGAGCTCCTTGACCAGCTTCAGGACCTTCTTCTTGGTCAGTCGCGAGAAAGCCTCTGAATGCTGGAGCGCATAGCCTTGGTCAGGGGAGAGCTCGCCCCTCTCCTCCTTCTCTTTCTGCAGCAGCTCCTTTACCTCTGTGAGAGTCAAGAATTCCTCCATGTGCGATCCCACCTACTGCACCTTTCTCAGGTGCACAGGCGCGGCAATCACCTTTCTTGTCAGGCTGCCCTGCCGGATTGCCAGAACGTAGGCCTGGCCTCGCCTCTCCAAGACTGTCCCTGTAAGCCCGTGGTACCTGCTGTTGGGCTGGCCTTTGTGGACACTGGGGTCGATCACAATCGCCGCCTTCTCCCCTGGTTCGAAGTTGGTGAAAAAGTGAGTCACGGGAGGGAGGCCCCTATCCCTGGGCTTCTTGCGGAGCTTCTGCCTCGTCCTCTTCCGCGTTCCCTTAGAGGCTCTAACCATGGATCTCCTCGTCGTGGATTTCCAAGACGTCCAGCTCCAGCACTTCAGCGGAGGTTCCGAGTACCTCGGCCAGACTGGGGCGCGTGCGGCCTTCGTCGCCGCTAATGAGTTCCTTCAGGTAGGTCCCAGCCTCGGCCCTCACGCGTAGCTCCAGGACATCATCCCGGAGAGCCGTGGTTTCGGCTTGCAGGACCTGTCTCACACGCTCCTTGTCGGCCCGTCGATGAGCCACTCGTGCTGGAGTCCTCTGGACGATCTTGCTGGCCTTCAATGCCTCAACTGCTTCATTAACCTTTTGCAGGCTGGTTTTCCGACTCAAGCGGACGAGCATGCGGTATGATTTGTCACACACTCTGCCCTTCAGGCCGACGACTTCATCCCTGGACGAGGGGCGAAGGGCGTCGACCTCCACCATGCCCGTACGGCCGACGTGTCGAGCGATCGCCTTGTAGTCGAGGGTTCGGGTGTGCGGCCTCGTGATCTCTAGAATGAAGGGACGACCCCGTCCCAGCATGCGCGCGTCGATGTCCTCCCGACCCATGCCGTGGAATGAATGGCCGTCACCCCTAGCCTGCCTCATTGCCTCCTCCGCCACAATTTCCTCCACGCTGGTCTCGTACATCTTCCCAGTGTTGCCGCACCGCTCGCAGCCGATGCCGCGACAGGTTCTGCAGAGCCATTTCGTCTGGGGGATTCCCCGAACTAGTTTTCTGTAGCGCCCGTAGATGAAGAGCGGGGAAACCTGGAGGTCCACATGATCCAGCAGGGTATCGACGACTGCGGTCACCTCTGGGTTGCTGAACTCCGCCCTCCTGTCCAGCTGGCCCTCCACAATCTTCCCGACCTCACGGTTCACCTCGGCCTTGATGGGCTCGTAGGTCCGGAGGCCCGCCTCAGCCCACAGGATCTCCTCCCTGTCAAGAAGGTCGGGATCGAGCCGACACCCCACGAGGAAAGTCTCGGACTGCCAGTCGGAGAGAGCCGCCATGACGAGGTCAGCAAACTTGGGGACCTCGTCGACCAGACCCTGACACAACCAGCAGACGTTCGGACTTCGTAGTTTGAGACGAGCCAAGGCCATACTGCCACGTTCCGCGTTGGTCAGCCCCGTTCCGACTCGGGCGAAAAGACGTCCGGTACAACTACGACAGAGGGGCTTCGCCCTGAGGACCTTCCGGAGCCTGGTTCCCTCATCCTTCTCCCAGAGCTTAGGCTCCACCGGGCCCACCTACCTGAGGCTAGGCCATAAACCTTCTGTAGGGCCGCAGTGTTCTTGCGTCGAGCCCTTAGTGGGTGATGAATATCTCGATGCTCGAGACGTTGGCGGTTCGGCCCTCTTCGCTTGTGACCTGCTCCGTCGATATCTGTATGTCCTTCAGTTTCGCATCGGGGATGAACCTGTTTCGGATGATCTCGGCGACGTCAACGGCCCTGCCGATGGACTTCCCCCTCGCCTTGATGACGACCTCACTTGATCCGCTGTTGAACTGCGTCACGACTGCAAGGACGTAGTTCATGGTGGGTTTCTTCCCGATGTAAACGGTGTTCTCCTCTGCCATCGCTCTCCTCCCAGTGGTCGAGTGGCCTCAATTGAGCTCTGGTATATATATAGATTCTCACAGCCAGACCTCTCCAAAGGCCGTGACAGGCTGGCAGATGGCTCCAGCCACTCCGAAAACGATTTAAATACCCGGTAGCGCTATGATCCATGATATGCCCCCCAAGGAAAGCAAGACTGAGGGATTCCATTCCGCCGCGGGGCTGATACGGTATTTCGACTCCGAGACAGAGAAGGCCATCAAGGTCCCCCCGTGGCTGGTCGTCGGCATGGCCATCGCCACCGGTGTCGTCATTACAGTCCTCAGCTTCCTCTGGCCCCTCTAGTGCCTCTCCATCGAGTCAGCCAGGGAGAGCGCCGAGGGGGAGATTCTCGATCTCTTTTCGAACTCCCGCGGTGCGGAGCACCAGTAGCTCTCGAGGCTACCGCCTTGACCTGGCTAGGCTACCTCGGCACGCCCAGGATTAATAAGGCTGGGTCACCTTAAGTGATTCGCATGCATGTTCGGGTTCGGGTCCTCCCCGCTGGAAGGGACAAGACGATCCATCTGGATGAGGGTTCCGATGGGTTTCGCCTCATGGATGCGCTTGCCTTGAACCCGGAGGCCCATCTAATCTTGAGGGACCAAAGACCGCTTCCCGTGGACGAGATCCTCCAGGATGGCGACAAGATTTCAGTGGTCTCCGTCATTTCTGGCGGGTAGAGAGGGGCGGACCGAAGGATTTTATCGAGCCCTCCTATAGGGAGATGGTATGCCTCCCCGAGAGGCCGAGATGCTGGATTACCTCGGACTCAAGGACGTCGAGGATCTCTTCATGGACATCCCGCGGGAGATTGGGGTCCGCGGTCTCGACATCCCCCCAGGACTTGAGGAGGCGGAAGCCGTTGAGAGAATCCGAGGGATCCTGAGCAGGAATCAGAGCGGGGAGGAGCTGCTTAGTTTCCTTGGGGCGGGATACTACGATATGTACGTCCCCGCGACGGTGGAGGCCATTGTCTCCCGCTCGGAGTTCTACACGTCGTACACACCCTACCAGGCCGAGGTGAGCCAAGGTCTGCAGCAGGCGCTCTTCGAGTACCAGAGCCTCGTCTGCGAACTCACCGGGATGGACGCGGCGAACAGCTCCATGTACGACGGGTCCTCCGCCCTCGGAGAGGCCGCGTTGATGTGCTATCGCCTCACTCGGAGGAAGGAGTTCCTCGTCCCCCAGGCTCTCCATTGGGAGAAGAGGGCGGTCCTTCAGAACTATGCCCGTGGGCCGGGGCTCAGAGTCAACGAGATTGCCTTCGATCCGAGTGACGGGACCCTAGACCAAGAGGCCCTCGATGCAACTCTCGGAGAGGAGACAGGAGGGGTTTACGTCGAAAACCCGAGCTTCTTCGGTCTCCTGGATGAGGGTGTCCTTCGCCTGAAGGAGGATCATCCGGACTGCCTGGTGATTGTAGGTATCAACCCGCTCGCTCAGGGCGTCCTCAAGGCTCCAGGGGACTACGGCGCCGACATCGTCATCGGAGAGGGACAGCCCCTTGGAAACTCGCTGAACTTCGGCGGACCGTCTTTGGGCATTTTCGCCTGTCGGGGGGAGCACATTCGCAAGATGCCAGGGCGAGTCATCGGCCTAACCACGGACGCGGAGGGCAACAGGGCCTTCTGCATGACCCTCCAGACCCGAGAACAGCACATTAGAAAGGAGCGGGCCATGAGCAACATCTGCACCAACGAGTCGCTGTTGGCCATTGCCGCGGCGGTGTACCTGGCCCACCTGGGAGCGAATGGTCTCAAACAGCTTGCGGTGAGGCTCATCCAGGGGGCGAGAGATCTGATGTCCAGAATGGACAACCTGGCGGACTTTCGAGCCCCCCTCTTCAGTGGCCCCTACTTCAACGAGTTCCCCGTAGGATCATCCTTGCCTTGGACTGCCATCCACGACCACTTGCTGAGCAGAGGCATCGTCGGAGGCCTGGACCTCAGTGGGCGCTTCCCCGCGATCGCCCCATCCGCACTGTTCGCCGTCACTGACCGACACTCTCATCAAGACTTTGATCGCCTTGTCAGCGCCCTGGAGGACCTCTCGTGAGGTCGAGACAGGCCAGCTACGATGAGCCGCTGTTGATCGACCTCCCCGGCCGGGATCACGACTCTCCTGTCACAGAGGGCTTCGTACCTTCCTCAATGCAGAGAGAGAAGGTCAACATCCCCACCCTCGAGGAATTCCAGGTTGTCCGTCACTTCACTCGCCTGTCTCAGATGAGCTTCGGGGCGGACACCGGCTTCTACCCCCTGGGCTCATGCACGATGAAGTACAACCCCAAGTACGCGGAAACCCTGGCGGGACTCCCTGGCGTCCGAAGACTGCACCCTCACCAACCAGTCGCGCAGGTGCAGGGCGCCCTCCAGGTCATGTACGAGCTGCAGGAGACCCTGGCCAAGATTTCGGGGATGGACCTAGTGAGCCTGCAGCCAGCCGCCGGCGCCCAGGGTGAGTTCACGGGACTCTTGATGGCAAGGGCCTACTTCTCGAGAAAGGGGGAAGATCGGACTGAGGTCATTCTACCCGATACCGCCCATGGCACCAACTTCGCCAGCGCCACCATGGCGGGGTATGATGTGGTGGAGGTTGGCTCGAAAGAGGGGGTTGTGGACGTCAGGGCCCTGGAAGACGCGTTGAGTGAGAGGACGGCCACCTTCATGTTCACCAACCCAAACACCCTCGGCATCTTCGAGTCGGGGGTCCTATCAATCGCGCAGAAGGTTCACAATCAGGGGGCGCTCCTCTACTATGATGGAGCCAACATGAACGCCATCCTTGGCAAAACGAACCCTGGAAGGATGGGGTTCGACATAATGCACTTCAACCTCCACAAGACCTTTTCCACGCCTCACGGCGGCGGGGGTCCAGGGGCTGGGCCGGTGGGGGCCAGGGGAGACCTCGCTGACTACCTCCCCGTACCGCTTGTCACATACGACGGACAAGAGTATTCCCTCGACTATGACAGGCCTGAGTCCATTGGGAAAGTCCATGGATTCTTCGGCAACTTCGGCGTGCTGCTGCGGGCCCACGCGTACATCACTCGAATGGGTTCAGAGGGTCTGGAGGCGGCCACCAACCAGGCTGTCCTGAACTCCAACTATCTCAGGGCCAGGGTGGAGAAATCCCTTCCGGTCCCCTACGCTGGACTGAGGAAGCACGAGTTTGTGGCGAGCGCGGCCGTCCTGCGTGAAAGGGGTCTGAGGGCCGTCGACCTCGCCAAGAGGCTCATCGACTACGGGTTCCACCCGCCCACGACCTACTTCCCGGATCTGGTTGAGGAGGCTCTTATGATCGAACCCACCGAGTCGGAGACCAAGGAAGGGCTCGACGCCTTTGCTGAAGCCCTGGGAGCCATTCTCAGAGAGGATGCGGAGACCCTCTCAGGGGCGCCCTGGAGCGCAGCGGTCAAGCGAGTCGACGAGGTGGCGGCTGCGAGGAAGCCCATCCTCAGTTGGAGAAGGATGGGAAGAGGATGACGGAGCGCCGCTGAAGGCCTTCAATCAGCTTCTTTGCCCAGAGCAGCTTCCGCTGCTTGACCTCCATCGCCAGGTCCTTTTCGTTGGGGTTCTCGAAGTCGAATCCCAGGAGTCGGATCTCTCTCGCGCCGAAATGATCGGCCAGGAAGACCGCTCTATCACCGTCCGTAAAGCCGCCAAAGTTGTGGACCCCCTCGAACGGTGTAGACTGGGTGGTCGCCACCGTGCCTGGAGGAAACTTCGCCGCCCAACGACGCAGCGCATCTTGATTGTCACCGTGAGCATGGATGACGACCACCGATCCGCTCTCACCTGCCCTGAGGATGTCCTCGACCTCTCCATCAAGGTCCGTCACCACCACGTCAGGCCGGATGCCGTGGGCCGAGGCGACGGAGACCGCTTCGTCGGCGGCAACCACGACGCCCTCGACGGCACCAAGTTCCGCCGCCAGTCCTGGCCCATTGCCAAGCACCGTCACGATACGGTCCTCGATGATTTGCCGCAATTGGTCCGGAGTCGTCCTCTCCGCCGGGAGGAGTCTAGACAGCAGGAGTGCTGCCGCTTCGTCTTCCTCGCGATCGTAGTCAAACTCCCCGATGATCTGCAGGTAGTGGGGCTCCCATTCCGGGAAGTTCATGGAGGGCCTCAGGGCCTCCACGCGTCCTGGGCAGTGACCTCCCTCTCTTCGGAACGATGCAGGAAGGCGGCAACCAAGACGATGGAAATGGCGAGGGCGACCTCGATGTAGATCAGAGTGAGGGTCTGCCCTGGCGGACCGGCCAGGTCCAGCCACGCGGATATCACCTGAAGTCCGGCCCCGATGAGAAGCATCAGGACGATAAAGGCCAGAACGACGTAGAAGAAGGAGCGCACGATCTTACCCTTGGTGAAGTAAGCCTCTGCGACCCTCCCACCCTCCACGAGCAAGAAGGCAATAATGAAGATCCAGAAACTGGCCGCCAGGAACACAACCGCGTCCTGGACAATGCTGCCTGATGGCTGACGTATGGCATCCCATCCAATGAAGATGGCCACGAGGAATATCACCGCGGCCACGAGGTCGAACCAGACGGAGATTCTCCCGGAGGTGATGGAGGTCTTTATCGTAGCGTAGAAGGCCGCAAGCTTCACCCAAATCCTCCTCGGGTTCAGGATGTCCTCGTAGGCCCTCAGCAGCAAGTACAGACCCAGGACGCCCAGCACAGCGGGCAACGCGAAGCCGGGGCTGAAGAGCAGGACGACGGCGAGGGCGACCAGAGAGATTGCGATGGGCAGGACGATGCGGCGTCGAAGCTTCTGATCCCTCATTGCCTTGGCCATGAGATAGAAAGTGCTCTCGACGCTGGGATTCTGCTTGACGTAGACCCTCTTGACGTGGTTGATCTTCACCCTCGACGCAATCATGGGAAAGACATACTCGTCCTCTGCGCCATCGCTCACGAGATAGGCGGTGTCCGGTCTGACCGACTCCAGGACCTCTTCCAGCTGAGCACTCAGGATGGTGTCGGACTGGTGGCCGACGCGGGGGTCTCCCGCAATCGTGGCCACTTCGGCGTCAATGCCGCTCTCCACCAGCTCATCATACATGGCTATGGCCGTGAGGATGGTGTTCACGTCCGCATCCTCAGGGTCGGCCAAGCCCATGCCTACTGCCGCATCGAGGTTGGCTGTGCGACCGATAACTGGTCCCTGGATATTGGCTTTGACCCCGATGTCGTTGTCCCTGTCAACGCAGAGAATCAGGGTCTTCATGCCTGTTGTTTCATTGAGGCCGCGATATTTTTACTTTCCTATCCGAGGTCTCCGAAACGGATTTAACCCGCTTTGGCCTAGGGTTGGCGGGGAGTCTTCTGGAGTTGGTCTGGCACGGTCACTCCTGCTTCGAGATCCGGGGCTCGAGGACGATTGTCTTCGATCCCCACGACGGCAAGTCCATAGGCATTCCGCCGCCCGCCGCGATCGCTGACCTCGTGTTCATCTCCCACGATCACTTCGATCACAACGCGGTGCGGTCGGTTCAGGGTGAGCCTACGGTGATCCGCGAGCCCTTCGATGGAGAGCTCGACGGGACGCCGATTAGAACCTACGTCCTTCCTCACGACACCGCACGGGGTCGCCGGCGAGGCATGGTACGCTGCTACCGCATAGAGATGGACGGAGTTTCCTTGCTCCACCTCGCGGACGTGGGTGACCTGCCCTCGGATGAAATTGTTGGCAACGAACAGAACGTTTCAATCCTCTTCCTGCCGGTCGGAGGCGTTTTCACCATCGGTCCGAGGAAGGCCGTGAAATGGATCGAAGCCGTGAAGCCAAAGATTGCCGTCCCCATGCACTACCGCGTGGGTGGTATCTCCCTCTCCGTCAATCCGGTGGAGGACTTCTTGGACGTAGTCCACAGGAAGGTCTTACGAGTGGGGCACGCCGTCAGCTTTCAGCCAGAGGACCTGGGTGGAGATCCCCAGGTCTGGGTGTTTTCCCTCTAGTAGAGGTGAAGGCCCTCTTCTATCCTCCCAACCTCGATGGGGGTTGTTGGGTTGCCCATCAGCGCCCCGTTGTCATTGGCGACAACGCAGGCCCCCAGCTGCGGCGTTCCGTAGTTGGCGGTGGCAATCAAGGGCTTCACCCTCAACACCTTTTCCACGAGTCTCAGCTCTTCCTCCCGGGAATGGGGATGACAAATGGCTCCGTTGTTGTTGACCACGGCAGCGGATCCTACCGTCTTCATCCCGCCGACGGTGGCCCGCACGATGGGCACACCAAAGACATCCTCCATCTCATCGACGACGTCCTCATTGTAGCCGGGGTGGCAGACCCCTCCGTTGTCATTCACCAATACGTTGTTCCCAACCGCATTAAGACGGTGGTCCAAGCGGTACGAGTCCACACCCTGAAGCCTACGAACTTCAGCGGGCTCCACGAAGCTCGAGACCAGAGCCCCGGCGGAGTTCATGGCGATCAAGCTGCCAACGACGGTGGAACCTCCCAGGGTCGTCTGGACAGCCGTTACCTGCAAAGACTCCGCTGCCTGCTGCAAGGCCTTTCGCGGGACATGGGGCGACGCCACGAGGATGGAATTGTTCGCAGCACAGAAGACGCCTAGGTAGGGATTACCAGCGAAATCGAGCTTACTCAGCAAACTTGGGCGTTCCTCCTACGTGCTGTTGAATCCGAGAATCCCGACGCTGCACCGGGGAGAAGAGGGTAACTGGGCGGCTAAATAGGTTTTCCCCAGGATGTTAGCCTTGACTACGTTTCGGGAAGCGAGACTTCAACCAGTTCATCCTCGAACTTAATGACACGCACGGTAATCCTGCGGGGTGGCTTCTGGATGCCTCGAGACCAGAGGATCTCGTTGACTTTGGGGTCGATCCAGACGTCCTCTTCCTTGGCGTGCATGTGCCGCTTCACGTAATCCTTGATGACCTTGATAGCCCCGGGTACGCGCTTCGTCCGAGGGAGATCCCAGCACTTGCCCAGCGGGACGGTAACCACCCGCTCGTCCTCCTCCGCCATGGCTCATCCCTTGTCCAACTTCCCCCGACGCCAGTGTCTCCTTTTTGGATGCCGGAGAAACCTCCTGGAAGTCCTCATGATGACCCACGCTGGTACTCTTCGATTGCTCTTGGCTGCCTTCTGCAGCCTGAGCTTCATGGCGTGGGGTTTGTGGCGGGTCAAGCTACCTCCTCTCGATCTTGATGTCCCTCTTCTTTGGGACAATGGCGCGCAATATCTGCCGCAGGCTTGCATCGTCTATTACCGAGTTGATCTTGCCGGACTGTGCCAGGGTGATGAGGCGGTTCTCGATTTCCGTCGCGAGATGCGGGTAGGCCAAGGTGATACGACCGAGACGCTCCCTGGCTTCAGGGGCGAGGATCTGCCGCAGGATTGCCTGCCGCTGAGCCCTCACTTGGGCCGCCATCTCCTCCTCCGCGACCCGCTGCTCCGACGCCCTCTGGAGCTCCTCGAGTTTCTTCCTCCGGATCGCCTCCAGCTCGTCTTCTTCCATGGACTCGCCTCACACGTACTTCTTCAGCTCGGGCTTCTGTTTGACCAGTCGTGTCATGACGTCGTGGGCCTTGGAGTCCAAATAGGCGTGACCCTTGGGTGTGACGACCCTTCCGCCCTGATTCGTCTTCTTCACGTACTCCAGGGCCTCCAACTGAGCCAGACACTCACGGATGACGGCACGGCTCCCCTTCCTAGGATGATAAGGCGCCGAGCCCCGGTCTCTGCGGCCACCGAATTCCGCAGCCATCCGTTCGGTGCCGATGGGGCCTTTCACGTAGACCTTCCGGAATATCGCGGCCAGACGGGTGAACCACCAATCCCGGTTGACGGGGGAACTCTCGCGGCTGACCCCGGTCTTCACGTAGCCGGCCCACTCCGGAGGTTTCGCCGTCTTCGACTTCTTCAAGTCCGCAGCGACGACGTGGATTAGGTCCTGGGGGGGAACATCGAATACGGTAGTCATCTGAGTTGACGCAAAAATATGACCTAAAGCTATAAAACATTTCGGAGACAGCTGTCTAGATTCCCTCCTCAGACTGGCAGGCCGAGGCTGTCAAAGCTATAATATGCCCGCCATCGTTGCACTCACGCCTCATGGGAATCATTGTTGCCGTCACCGGGGCTTCTGGCGTGCAATACGCCCACAGGCTGCTGGAGTTCCTGAAGGGGGAGGCCCATCTCATTCTCTCTGAAGGTGCAAAGAGTGTGATTGAGACGGAGACCGACTTCACGGAGGAGGATTTCGCCTCCCTCGCCTCGTTCACCTACTCGAACGATGACTTCAGGGCCCCCCTGGCTTCTGGGAGTTACATCTTCGACGCGCTCGTCGTGGTCCCGTGCTCCATGAATACCGTCGCGAAGATCGCCACGGGGTTGGCGGATAACCTGATCGCGAGAACCGCCTCCGTGGCGCTTAAGGAGGGCCGAAAGGTCATCCTGGTTCCCAGGGAGACACCGCTACATGAAATTCATCTCAGCCAAATGGCGAAGCTGTCCCGTATGGGTGCGACGGTTCTCCCTGCCTCGCCGGGCTTCTACCACAGGCCAGAGACCGTCAACGACGTAGTCGACTTCGTCGTGGCACGCATCTTGGATCATTTGGCGATAGAGCACAACCTGATCCCCCGTTGGGGCACCTAGCGCGGAAAGCTTTTACGAATGCGGTGGGATAGCGAGACAATGGAGGGAGTCCTGGGAGGCCTCGAGAAAGAATTCGACCTTGAAAGAGATCACAGGGAGGCCGCCTCGATTCTCCAGTCCCTTGGGCTCTCCAACTACGAGGCCAAAGCCTACATCGCTCTCGTCGCCCACGGCTACGGGAACGCCGAGATCATCGCGGATACCGCCAAGATACCTCGCACCTCGGCCTACAAGGTCCTCTCTTCCCTCGTGGAGAAGGGCTACGCCATCTCCACGCGCGGCCGCCCAATGATTTTCAAACCGGAACCTCCCCAAAAGGCCAGGGACCAGGTCCTCAAGCAGGTGGCCGACGTCTTCGATGATCTTCAACTCATCCATGAGGTTCTGATGGACAAGGGGGAGCCCCAGCTGGTCTTCACCATCACGGGCAAATCGAGGGTTCTGTCAAAGATCTCAGAGCTCTTGGACACGGCGACGAGGACCTTCATGATGGCAACGCCCACCATGGCGGAGATCCGGGAGGCCCTCAGCAAACGGTTCGAGGCAGCCATCAAACGCGGGGTGACCGTCACCATCATCACCGAGCCGACCCAGAAGGTTCCAGAAGGAGCAGACGTCGTTAGGAAGCAAGGCCTCATTGCAACGGACGTCATATCTGACGGGGAGAAAGCCCTCCTCGCGGCAGCCGACTTGACGGCCTGTGGGTATACGGACAACGCGGCGTTGGCCGCCCACTTGCAGAACTTCCTCATGATTCTCATGGAGCGGTAGTGGGCCGTGTCAGAAGCCTTCGACGTCCTGGTCATCGGTGCAGGTCCCGTGGGAGGACATGTCGCGGCCCGCGTGGCCGAAGCAGGATTTTCGGTGGCCGTCGTGGAAGAGCATCGGGAGATTGGCGAGCCTGTCCAATGCGGAGGCATTTTCACTCCACGGGTCATGGATATCGTTGACTGCAGAAGTACCATTTTGGAGCGGATTAGGGGCTGCGAGTTCTACTCACCAGGTGGCCGCGAAGTCGTCGTGGATGGGGGCGAGACCGAGGCCCTGGTGGTCGATCGCGCTGCTTTCGATCGGGAAGTCATGCGAACTGCTCTGAAGAAGGGCGTCACCTGTTTCCTGGGTGCTCTGGCTACGAGAGCCGAACGGAACCACGACGGCCTTGAGGTCAGCGTCAGGATGGACGGGCACCAAGAGCAGTTCCGCTGCAGCATCCTGGTCGGGGCGGATGGGGTAAAGGGCAACGTCGCAAGGTGGTTTCGCCTCGGAAGACCGTACAGGATCCTCCCAGGTTTGGAGGCGGACGTGGCGGGATCGGAACATACCAATGGGTTCGTGAAGGTGTTCACGGGATCCAGATTCGCGCCCGGCTTCTTCGCTTGGCTAGTTCCAGCAGGCCACACTGCCCGTGTTGGTCTGTGCCTGTCCCAGGGAAACGCGAGGCCCTATCTAGATGCCATGTTCAACCTCGAGCCGCCCGCCCGATTCCTTTCTGAAGCGCAGACGTTGGGCTATGTCATCGGTGGAATTCCCATCGGAACGGCCCGGAGGACGTATGCGGACAACGTGATGATCGTGGGAGACGCAGCATTTCAGGCGAAGGCAACCACTGGAGGCGGTATCTACACGGGTCTCGTGTGCGCAGAACACTGCGCCGAAACTGCAGTTGAGTCCCTCAGACAGGGGGACCAGTCGGCGGCCGTTCTGTCTCGCTACGAGAAACGGTGGAAAGGGGGCATAGGAAGGGAACTTAGGCGATACCTCCTCCTCCACAAGATCCTCTCGAGTTTGACTGATCCTCAGCTGGAGGAGATCTTCGAGATTCTCGACAAGCCGAAGCTGCTCAGAACCATCTCGGAGACGGGGGATGTCGACTATCAAGCGCGAGTCGTCCTCGCGCTTCTAAAGGAGGAACCACGACTCCTCAAGTTCGCCGGAAATGCCCTGAAGGCGCTCCTCTAGATGGTGTGCCACTCCCCCTCTGTCGGGAGCAGACTCGCTCGGCCCTCCAAGGCCTCGGCCAGGGCTTCCCGGGAGTCCCCGTGCATCAGGACCACGGTCGCGGGATCGCAAGCGTCGATGAATTCAACCAGCTGCTCATGCCCGGCATGAGCTGAGAAGTCGAAGGACTCCACCTCACAGTCAATCTTCGTCCGAACGCCGTGAATCTCGATGGATCCGTGCTCGAGCAGCCTCCGACCGTTCGTCCCTTCCACTTGATATCCCGTGAGAAGAACGCCGTTCCGTGAATCATCCTTGAGCCGGCCGAGGTAGAACAGGACGGGACCCCCATCCATCATCCCGCCAGTTGTCACGATCACATCCCCCCTCAGCGCCGCCTCCCTGCCCGAGGCGGACCGAACCACCTCGGTCCGTAGAAGGGCCCTCCGAAGCTCATGACGCGATCTCAGATAGCTGGGATGCCGTTGATAGAGCTGACTTACCTCGCGTCCCATGCCGTCGAGCCAGACCTCGTAGTCGGAATCCGCTAAGGACATGAGGATTTCCTGAGTCCTCGCCACCGCGAAACAGGGGACCACCGCCACCCCGCCCCTCTCCACGATATCTCCTACCTTGCCAAGGAATGCACGCTCAGTCTCTTGGCGGCTGGTGTGACTCCGGCCGGCGTACGTTGACTCGATGACGAGAACATCGCATCCAACAGGCTGGGCCCCCTTGACCAGACGGGTATCCATCGTTTGCAGGTCTCCCGTGAAGAGGACGGTCTGCTCGGCGTTCACCTCGAACATGCAAGATCCAGGAATATGACCGGCGGAGTGGACGTCCACCTCGACGTTGCCCATCCGCAACAGGTCGCCGTAATCGATCGTGACGGCATTCTTGCCCACACTCCTGATGTCTTCTCGGGTGAACGGTTGCGGAAACCCCTCATTCTTGCTCACCTTGATGCTGTCCTCGAGGAGGACCTTCGCCACATCGAATGTGACGGGCGTCGCTATGATGTCCGCATCGTACCTACGGCTAATCACCGGCACCATCCCACAGTGGTCCAGATGCGAGTGCGTCAGGAGGAGTGCCTCCACGGGGGGGGCTTCAAGGGGGTACTGAGGAGGGTCCGTCGGCTGCACCCCGTAGTCGAATAGCAGGGTGGGATCCCCGCCGCTCAGCAGCATCCCGAGGCGGCCGACTTCGCTAGCCCCACCGAGGAACTTGATTTCCATTGCAGTTCAACACCGCTCCCGCTACCCATAAGCCTTTCATACTGGGTCCGAGTGCGCCAGACCCCATCGGGAACGGGGAACCCTAGGCTCGGGCTCTGCGTCGGAGACTTCCCAGGGTGGGCCAGAGACTCTGACACCGTATCGCCCTCCCCATTCGACGGGCGCCCAGCAACCGCATAGCTTGCTCCAGCCAGAAGTCGCTGGGGAAGAACCTGTCCGCCAGCTTCTTGATCTTAGCTCCCGTGGCGAGCTGCTCCCCCGCGACATATCTCCAACCCCTTTCGTACTCCCCCAAGGACGCTCCGTCATGGATGTGATCCGCGATGACGTTGCCAGCGATCCTACCACACAGCATGGCCAAGTTCACCCCACCGCCATTGGTGGGCATGACGTGTCCGGCCGCGTCTCCGACCAAGAGGACATTCCCCTTCACGGTCCGGGAAACAGGACCTAGCTCCGGCACCCAGCCGCCAGTCCATGAGTCCGTGGTGAAATCCATCTTCTTGAGAAACCTCATGAGGAGCTCGTGCAATCTCCCCCTATAGCGGTGCCAGACCCCAAGGCCCACGTTGGCAACACCGTTCTTAGGAATGATCCACGCGTAGCCCCCCGGTGCCAAACTACCGAAGATGATCTCCAGCGCGTGGTCGAACTCCCCCTCAACGTCGCACGTAATGGCCGCCGCCAGCTCCGCCGGCGGGTGGAGTCCCGCCGATTGGGCGACCATGGAGAATGGTCCGTCAGCACCCACGACCACTCGTCCCTGGAAGTCTCCTCTCGACGTCTGAAGATGCTCTCCCCGTACTCGCTGGACGGTACAGCCGGTAATTATCTCCGCGCCCTCCTGCTCGGCGAGGTAGGCCCAATGCTTGTCCACATTTTCTCGGCAAACCGTGTAGCCATGGAAGGGAACATCATAGGCTTGCAGGGAAGGACTCCGGATCCGGATGACATCGGTAACGGCTTCCTTCAGACTGTCGGGAAGGTCGTACAGGGTCGCCACTTCGTCCGTCCTGGGGAAAAGGGCTTCCACCTCCTCATTGGAGGCCATGTACTCCCCACACTGAACGGGGACGCCGATCTCTCGTCGCTTTTCCACACAGAGGGTTTTCAGTCCCCTGGTTGCAGCGTACCGTGCCACCGTACTCCCGGCCGGTCCAGCGCCCACCACGGCTACGTCGTAGATGGCCTTTCCCCCTGGAGATGACAAACGCTGCCCATCATGAGGTCCTCGGATGTCACCTTCGAGAAACCCACCGCTCTCATTAGCTCTTCGTACTCCGTGGCCGTCCTGACAGAACGATAGGTCCGGAGGAGCTGGCGGTAGGGGTCGTGTACCCAGGCTTCCCTTGTTCGCCTTGGGACTAGGGTCTGCAGGACCCTCGGGGCTCCCACCTCCAGCCAGAGGTTCATAATCCTCCGCCTGAGGCCGCTAGGTGCTTGGAAGAGGTCGACTATGTGAAGCCGACCGCCCGGACGCAGAATCCGGAGAATCTCCCCGAGTCCACGCCTCTTGTCCATGAAGTCGCGGAAGGAAAAGATGCAGAATACTCTGTCCACGCTCTCGGACCGGATTGGCATGCCTTCTGCGACGCCCCGAAGTGCAAGATACCGAGAGTCATCGAGCGTTGCGAGAGAGTATCTCAGGATGGAGAGCGAAGGCTCGAGGAGGTAGACCCGACGGCATCCCAACATCCGCGCAAATCCCCCCGATCCCGGGCCGATTTCTAAGACCTCTTCTTCGATCCCGACGAAGCCAGCTGCATGGCTCCTCCATCGACCCAACCCGAAGAACGTGGATACGTTGTTCACCCTCTCGTAGTACGGCAGAAACTCCTCAAGAGATTCTATGACGTGCCACCAGAGGTCTCTATCGAGGCCAGCATCAGGCATCGGCTACGACTCTCGTGTAAGGACGAAATCCACCAACTTCATGAGTTCTAGCTTGTGCGGCACAGAGCCGATGAGTCCAAGGCTCTCTTTCGCCCTCTCACCGTACTCCACCGCTCGGCCCCTGGCGAACTCCACCGCGCCTGAGCTGACGATGATCTCCAGGGCCCTGGCAATCTCCCCGGAACTCTTCTCCCGCTTTCTTACGATGTTGGCCAGCTCCTCGGCTTGCCCTTGGGAGCCGTTCCTGAGGGCGTCCAGCGTGAGGAGGGTTACATTGCCCTCTCTCACGTCTGAGCCCGTAGGTTTGCCCAAGACCTCTTCTCGACCGATGACGTCGAGGATGTCGTCCACAATCTGGAACGCAATGCCCAGGTGGGTCCCGTACTCTCCCAGGGCGAGGACCTCCTCAAGGCTCCCGCCGCCCAGGAGGGCCCCGATCCTGGCCCCCGCGGATATGGGACCCGCCGTCTTCCTCCGAATGATCTCCAGGTAGTCCTCCTCCGAGAGGGACAGGTCCCGAGCGTACCTCCTCTGACGTATCTCACCCTCTGCCAGACTCACGCAGGCCTCTGCAGTTATGTCGACAATACTCGCATCGAACTTGGCGCCAATGGCGAAGGCCTTGGTGAAGAGGAAGTCCCCCGTCACGAGGGCGTTCTGAATCCCATACTTCGCGTACGCGGCTGGCCTGCCGCGACGCATAGCGCCACCGTCGTTTATGTCGTCGTGAAGCAACGTCGCATTGTGAATCAATTCGAGGGCCGCGGCCACTCTGATCGTGTCTTCGACCTTTTCCCCGCCCACGCTGTAGAAGGATAGGACCGTCACGGCCGGTCGAACCTTCTTGCCTCCTGCACCGATGACGTACTCTGCAATTTCGGTCAGCAAGGCCTCCTCGGACGCGATGCTTTCCCGAATGAGGTTTGAGACCATCGACAACTCTTTAGAAATGGTGAGGTCCCAGGAGGCCATCAGTCGTGTTTAATGACCGGCGCTATATTAGGTTTCCCCAACTCTGATGTGTCTGGAGGCTACAGCTGCTCCGCCCTGGCAGGCCTCCCCACGGAGACTGGCCTGGTGACCTCGAAGGTCTTGCCACTCCACACGAGGGCGAAGGAGGCAACTTCATGCTTCGTCGCCCTCAGTTTGACGAACCTGAGTCGCCTCTGAACCTCTAGGTCGGATATTGGGTAGAGAGAGAGATGAATAACGCCGTCGGCGAGATAGGACTCATCGCTCTCCTTTCCGGGAGTGAAAACGTCCCCGAGGGCTTCCGCGATGATGAGAGTGGTCACGTCCAGGTCCCTCAGCCATTCAAAGAGATAGAAGAGTCCAGACCGACGGGCCTCGAAGTTGGCCATGGTCTCAAGCACATTCAGGGAATCTATGACCAGGAAGTCATACGCATCTGAATCCGTCAGACTCCTGATGTAGCCCCGGAATAGGGTGATCCAGGATCCCTCCGCCATGAACGCAAGGTTCTTCCTCAGCGTCGCCATGTCGAAGATGGAGACGCCCTCGTAGCCCTTTGGATCGTCCATTCCCATGGCTTCCAGGTGCTCGACGAGCGACGCCTTGTTTTGCTCGAGGGTGAGATAGAGACCCTTGTGGCCCTCGCTGAGTGCGTTGTGATACAGGATGCTGAAAGCGAGGGACGATTTCATGGTCCCAGGGGCGCCCGTGATAAGGACTATGTGGCCCTCGGGTATGCCGCCTTCGAGGGCCTCATCCAGGGCTTTCACGTGAGTCTGCCTTCGAACCCTGACCATTAAGCTCCCTGGCTGCCTACCTTGCGCTTCATGCTCTAAAGCGTATCGAGGTGGTTACAGTGATTGATAACGGGCGGACTGGCTCCGGGTGGCATCCCTCTCAGGCGGTGGAAATCCGGGGTACCTCGAGTCGCTCGGCCCTTTCAACGGCCCTCCGAATGCTGGGGGCTAGGGCACCGAGATACACGTCAACGAGTTCGTCGTGTCTCCCTATCCACTCCGCCAGCATCACCGCGGGCATCATGACCGCGATGAAGGGGTAATACTGCTCAGGATCTGCCAGGCTCCCCGTCAGTGCCTCGAGGGCCTTGGACGCCAATCCAGCCAGTCTGTCCAGGTGGGTCTCGTAATCCTCGAGCGTTATGTCTGGATCGTAACCCCGCAAGGTGTTCAAAGGGAGGACATCCTTCTCCCTCATTGCAATCAAGGACAGGTTCGCGATGCCGTTCTTAAGGTCCTCGTACACACTGACCACGTTGTTGAGGAAGACAATGACCGCGTCGAAGTAGAACCAGCCCTTCAGGATACGTCTCATCCGGCTTTCGCGGATCGTCCGATCGATGAAGGAGATGTCAATGAGGTTGTAGCGTGTGCCACCGCTGACGTAGTTCGCGAGCCGTTCGTACCACGTCAGATCGTCGTCCAGTGTGGAGAATCCCTTCGAGATGACGGCCACCTGGCCCAGGTCGAGGTGATCCTCTTTCTGGAACATGGTGAGCGCCTGACCAAGGGCCACCTTCTCGTCCAGGGTCTCCATCTGGTAGAAGAGATCCTTCCCGTGGGGAGCGACAGAGAAGAGAAGGTTGAAGTTGTTGGTGATGGCCGTGATTAGGTCGAAGTGCTGGAGCTGCTCCTGCCGGAGAATTGCCATCAGCCGTTTCATGAATGTGTTGGGATCGAGGGAGGGGTCAGTCATGGAGGAAAGGACGATGTGGTAGAGTCCCTTCGCTTCCAGGTAGTTGTAGTCTCCCTTGTCCACGATGTCGTCAAGGATACCCGTCTGGCACTTGTAGAGCACTTTGGCCGCGAGGGACCTCCTCAGGTTCTCCGGCGTCATCCATCGATGGTATTCCTCGGAGATCATGCACGCCCCCGAGGCAAAGCGAAGGGTCTGGGGGTAGTTCCACGGGAGGTCCACGGGCTCCACCACGTTGCCGTGCGCGAAATCCTTGGGATGCAGTCTTATCGAGAGGACCTCGTCGGGGTCGGAGATCAGGGCAAGTTGCTCGTAGGTGCGGGAGAGATGCTCTTTAAAGGTAGCCGCGTCCAATCCAAGGTCATGTCGATCCAGAAGGCTGACTGCATAACTTCCCAGCTTTCTTACGTTCTCCCGGAGAAGGTTGACGTCCGCTCTGCTGATGGCTACCTCTCTCTTTAGCATGGTCCTCCAGCGGTAGGCCAGCCTCTCGGTCGCCGGGGCTAGTAAAAAGGACTTGTCTGACAGAATCCGCCATGATTATCAAGATTGATAGAATAGGTCGGCTGACATTCTGATAACGGTATGTCAACCTATATTATCTGGTCATATGCCTCGAATAGACGAGGCGGTAGCAATCCTCGAGTATCTAGGGGCCGCAATCGCGATCTTCCTCTCCTTCCTCATTCTGGTCTCCATAAAGAGACAGAAGACCGGGAAGACCTTTCAGAAGATGCTCCTGGCCGTCGCAGTCATCCTCCTTTCCGCGGCGGTCGCCTCCAATGTCACCATAAGCATCCTGTTTCAGCCGGCGAGCCCGGAGAGCTTCATCATTCTCAGCAAGCGCGTTCAGGCGACCTTTGATATCCTCTTCGCCCTGGCCATTGGCGCCTTCGTGGTCGTAACCTCCACGCCAGAGATCAACTCCGCCCGAGACTTCAATCGATACATGATCCGGGAGTTCCCCAACTCCTACGTCATCTACAGCTTTATCATGCTGCTGGGGCTCATCAGCGTTCTCGCCACCACGGCGACCGTCGAACTCATCCCTGGCGGGGGATACAATATTCGGTTTCCCGAGTGGTTCGTCATCTTCAGCACCATAATCGCTGTCACCATCATGATCTACATCCCCTACAAGCTCCTTGGCTACCTCCACAAGAGGAAGCCATCGCAGGCCATCGTCCGCAACACGCACCTCATTATCTTGGGCCTCACGGGGTACACCGTTACTGAGTTCCTAACGGAAGTGGCCTTCACCAACCTCGGCTTCGACTTCAGGATCTTCGCCTTCCTCATACAGGTCCTCCTGATAGGCCTCGTCGCCTACGCGGTCCGGGAGAGGAGCTTCCTGCACGACCTGCTTGCCCCCCTGCCGGAGGCGGATCTCGACACTGCGCCCACCTTCCAGATTGAGCAAGGATACGGGTATATCATCGAAGAGAGGGAACCGACTCACAGCTTCGAGATCTTTGAGGACATGGTGACCCATGGGGTCAGGGGACTCTGCATCACGAGGCTCCAGCCGGAGAAGGTCTCGCAGGCGTACGGATTGGAGAGGACTCCTGTCCTCTGGCTCAGCAGGGTGGTTTCCGACCCAAACTGCATACGGCCGACGCCTCCCGAGAACGTGGCCATGGCCATCCATCACTTTCTTGAGATCAACCCCAAAAGCGTCGTACTCCTCGACGGGGTGGAGTATCTGGTAGCCCACAACGACTTCTCCTCCGTCCTTACCCTGCTCCATGACATCAACGAGAAGACATCGGTCACCGAGTCGATCCTGCTGATTCCTATCGACCGCGAGGCCATAGACACCAGGGAGTTCAACCTGCTGAGGAGAGACCTCCGAATCCTGGACTTGGAAGCACCCGGCCAACCCCATGCGAAGATCAAGGTGTCTTCCGACACGGTCGGTCCCGGATAGTGCAAGGGTGAGAGGGATGCTTCTTAAGGGTCGAACTTGTAGCGAGCAACGTCACGCCACTATCATCAAAGGGTGAACGTTGAATGAGCGAGCTTGAAAGGATCAGAGCCAAGAAGATGGAAGAGCTGAGGCGGAGGGCTAGCTCAACGCCTGAGACGACAGTCCTCTCCGAGCCCTTCGACATCTCAGACGCTACATTTGACCAGGAGCGGGAAAGACACGAGTTGCTCTTAGTGGACTTCTGGGCCCCGTGGTGTGGCCCCTGCCGGATGGTGGCTCCTATCCTCCGCCAGCTGGCCAAGGACTATGCGGGCAAAGTCGCTGTTGGCAAGCTGAATACCGATGAGAATCCAGCGGTTTCCATGAGGTTTCGGGTGATGTCCATACCCACCCTGATGCTGTTCAAGAACGGGAAATCGGTCGACGTGATCGTCGGAGCGGCACCCAGGCCCACGATAGAGGGCATGATACAGAGGCACCTGAACTAGGCGGGGGGGCCCTCCACAAGCTGGATCACCTTCTCAACCACCTGCTGAAAGGCCTTCGTGGTCTCAGACTTCGGACGAGCCAAAACGAAGGGCTTGCCCGCGTCTCCCCCCACCACCACCTCCGGGTCGAGCGGGATACGACCCAGGAAGGGCAGTCCCAGCTCCTTAGCCGCGGCCTCACCGCCACCTTTCTTGAAGACGTCTACATGGTGTCCGCACTCCGGACACGTGTAGCCGCTCATGTTCTCAACGATGCCCACGACGGGCATGTTGAGAGTGTTGGCGAAAGAGATCGCCTTCCGGACGTCGAGAAGGGCCACATCCTGAGGTGTCGTCACGATGATCGCCCCGTCGGCATCCGGGATGTTCTGGGCGATGCTCAGCGGCTCGTCGCTCGTTCCCGGCGGCAGGTCGATTATGAGGTAATCCAACTCCCCCCAGTCGACGTCCCCAAGCATCTGATTGATGGCCTTCATCTTGAGAGGTCCCCGCCAGATGACAGCGGTATCCCTCTCGATGGTGAAGTAGGCCATGGAGACGGCTTTCACGTCATTGTCGGCCCGGGCGGGTTGAATCCCATCCTCGGTGGCTTGGAGCCTCAAGTCCTCGATACCCAGGATCTTCGGGATGTCCGGTCCGGTTATGTCAACGTCGACGATTCCAACCTGCCGGTCCTTGCCCAAGGCGACTGCAAGGTTCGCAGCCACGGTGCTCTTTCCGACGCCCCCCTTACCGCTCATGACGACGAGCTTGTGCTTCACCCGCTCCATATTCTTGACGATCTTCGTCCGCTCTTCCCACATCCTCATCATATGTGGGGGGACGCCCTCGGACGCGTCTTCCGGAGACCCCTGCATGACCGAAACCAGGCCACGCTAGGGTCGCAGGCTTAAAGGGGTTTGCCCGTGGCTTGCCGGTGGAGACCTGTCTAGCCTTCGGACCGAGTGGGCAAGGGAGTCAGCCACCATCGCGGGAGTCTGCGCGGCGTCCTTGGAGTGCGGTGGGCGACTTCCGGGGGTTGGCACTCGGGAACCATGTTCCCGCGTGTCCCCGTACCAGGTCCAACCCCTGCCTGAATAGTGTTTTATAGCTCGCCCAGGATGGCGACGTACCCTTGCGGGGGGGATCCTTTGAGGCTGAATGAGATTGAGAAAATCGCTGTCATTGGGGCGGGAGAGATGGGTCACGGAGTGGCGGAGCTGGCCGCTCTCCACGGCTTCGAGGTTGGACTCCATGACATTGAAGACCGGTTCCTGAAGCGGGGGCTGGAAAGAATTGAGTGGAGTCTCGAGAAGCTCGCAAAAGGGGAGAAGCTGAAGGAGAAGCCAGATCAAATCATAGACCGCATCAGCCCGAGTACAGACCTCAAGAAGGTCGTCAGCGGCGCTCAGTTTGTGATCGAGGCCGCTCCTGAGGACCTGAGCCTGAAGAAGAAGATCTTCAAGAGTCTGGACGAGCACGCTCCTTCGGAGGCCATCCTCGCCAGCAACACCTCAGGCCTCAGCATAACCGAGATGGGGCGTGCCACCAAGAGGCCCGAGAAGGTGGTTGGAATGCACTTCTTCAACCCGCCTGTCATCATGGAGCTCGTGGAGGTCGTCAAAGGGGAGGACACGGGAGAGGAGGCCATCAAACTCACTGAGGACCTCTCCAGGAAGCTGGGCAAGACCCCCATCCTTTGTCGCAAGGACATCCCAGGATTCATCACAACACGCATAATCTTCCACTACATGAACGAGGCCGCCTGGATCCTTCACGAGGAGAAGACCGCCAAAGAGGTCATCGACTCTGCCATGAAATTCCAGGTGGGCTTCCCCATGGGCCCCTTCGAGCTCGCTGACCAGGTGGGCATCGATTTGCTGGTGTTTGCTCAGGAGAAGCAGGGCATTCCGGTTCCACCACCCTTCAAGGAGAGGGTCGAGAAGGGAAAGATGGGGAAGAAGAGCGAAGAGGGCTTCTACGACTACCGTGGCGACGCGAAGCCCGTGATCAAGCCCGAGGACGGCAAGGAATTCGACCCCGTTCGGATATTGGCACCTACGCTGAACGAAGCAGCCTTGCTGGTTGAGATGGAGATTGCTCCACCGGAGGAGATTGACTTGGCGATGCGGCTGGGAACGGCTTTCCCCCAAGGACCCCTCGCCCTGGCAGACGAGATCGGTATTGACAGGCTCGTGGACGAGCTGAAGGCCTCCAAGAGGCATGAGCCGGCCGATATCCTCTTGAAAATGGTGGAAGGGGGAAACCTGGGCAAGAAGAGTGGTCAGGGATTCTACCGTCACGAGGCCAAGGAGGTCACCACGTACAAGGCGATAACACTGGAAAAGGACCCCGAATCCATGAGGGCCACCCTAGTCCTAAATCGGCCAGAGGTTCACAACGCAATCACGCCAGAGATGGTGGAGGAAATTTCCTCCGCCTTGAGGAGTCTTGAGGAGGACTCTGAAGTGCGGTGTCTGATCATTAGGGGGGCCGGTGAGAAGGCCTTTTGCTCTGGCGCGGATGTCACGGCCTTCACGGGAGTCGACAAGGCTCACAAGGCTTGGACCTTCACGAAGAGGACCAACGACGTCTTCAAGCAGTTGGCTGACTTCCCCAAGCCAACGGTTGCGGCCATCCAGGGGTACACGTTTGGAGGGGGCCTCGAGATAGCCATCGCCTGTGACTTCAGAATCGCTACGACCGGCTCCCGCATCGGAGCCACAGAGACGGCGCTTGGGCTCATCCCGGGGGCCGGCGCAACTCAGAGGCTTGCCAAACTCGTTGGCCTGGGAAGGGCGAAGGAGATGGTCTTCCTGGCCAAGAGGCTCAACGGCGCGGAAGCGGAGGCCATGGGGGTGGTGAACAGGGCTGTCGAGGACGATGAGTTCGAGACCGCTGTGGATGAGCTCTCCTTGAAGCTCGCCAAGGGTCCTCCCATTGCCTATCGACTGGCGAAGAGGCTCCTCAACTACAGCGCCCAGGGGCTTGGCGAGGCTGGTCTCGACATGGAAGCCCTCGCCTTCAGCGTTGTCACATCGACGGAAGACATCTTCGAAGGGCTGGGTGCCTTCCTCAGCAAGAAGGAGCCCGAGTTCAAGGGGAAGTAGTCAGTCGTAGAGAGCCTCGATCTGATCCTTCAGGTTGGCCTCAATGACCTCCCTTCTCTTCTTGAGGGTAGGCGTAATCTCGTCCCTTTCCTGGTTCAGGGCCCGGCTGAGGATGATGAATTTCTTGACCTTCTCATGACTGTCCAGACTCTCGTTCACCTCGGTCACCATGGTCTCGAAGAGCAACTTGACCTCCGGCCATTCAAGGGCCACCCCCGGCACCTCCACGACGACGTCTTCGCCTGCAGGACCCTTACCCTGGACCACTCCCGACTGGAGGGGAATCTCCTCGGCCCTGAGGAACTCAACGAGCTTGTCGAACTGAGGCTGGATGAGGGCGGCGGTGAACTTCCTGTTGTCACCGATGACCATGCAGTCTTCGATCCATGGATAGGCCCGCAGGGCTTCCTCAATCGGCCTCGGAGCGACCTTCTTCCCCGTCGACAATGCGATGATCTGCTTCTTCCTCCCGAGGATCCTCAGATACCCATCCTCGTCGAATTCCCCCAGGTCACCGGAACGGAACCAGCCATCCTCGGCAAATGCCGCCTCCGTCTCCTCGGGTTTGTTGTGGTATCCGATGAAAACGTTGGGGCCTTTGATAAGAATCTCCCCATCTTCGTCCAGCTTCTCGCTGACGCCGGGGATGGGCGGGCCGACGGTTCCGGGCTTGATCCGCTCAGGGGGGTTGAGGTTTGCTGGCGCCGCAGTCTCCGTGAGCCCGTAGCCCTCTGGGACGCTGAAGCCCATGCCGTTGAAGAGATAGGCGAGGCGAGGCGGCAACGCGCTCGCACCCGACATCGCGTATTTGAGCTTCCCGCCGAGGCGTCCTCTGATCTGGCGATACACCAGGCGGTCTGCGATGCGGTGCTTCACCCGGAGTCCGAGAGGGCGAGGCTGTCCAGAGGCCACAACTCTGCTTGACTCGACCGCAATCCTCTCGGCCCAGTGGTAGACCCTCTGCTTCAACGGACTTCGTCGGTCCACCTCTTCTCTGATTCTCTTGTATAGCTTCTCATAGACCCGGGGCACCGCCGCCATGTGATCTGGCCTCATCCTGAGGAAATCATCGGCCAGCGTCTGTGGTGTGGAGAACGCCACGATGCCACCTATCATCAGCATCCCAAGGCACACCAGGCGCTGGTAAATGTGGGCCATCGGGAGGAAGGCGATGACAGACTGCTGAGGTTCTGCCCCCAACACCTGTAGACCAGAAAGCGCCGCGGAGGCGATGTTCCAGTGTGTCAGGAGAGCGCCCTTCGGGGTCCCCGTAGTCCCGGAGGTGTAGATGATGGAAGCGATATCCTGGGGCTGCAGTTGCCTCCAGTGCCTCCGAAACTCCTTCGATTCTTCCGCTGAGGGCTTTGACGTGAGCATGGATTCCAGGGTGGGCAGATTCCCCACCGGATCAATGACCACTACACGCATCCCTGGCCTTTCTTTCTCGAGCCGCTGGAATTTCTGGACGTGTTCCTGGTTCTCAAGAATCAAGAGGCCGGATCCAGAATCCCTTACGTGGTACTCGAAGAGCCCGTAGGGGAGGGTCGGGAAAGCCGTCACCGTGATGCCACCGACAAATAGGATGGCCAGGTCCGCCAGGAGCCACTCCGGTCTGGTGTCCGCCATAAGGAAGCATTTCTCTCCCCGTTCGAGTCCCATGGATCGGAGGTGACTGGCGAGACTTTCAACCTGTGACTGTAGCTCTCCGTAGGTCACGTCCACAAGGCGGTTCTCGGATGAGTAGCGGACCGCGGGCTGGTCAGGATACCTGTCGAAGGAGGTCGCAATTGCCTCTGGAATCGTCTGCTCTTCGGCTGCAAGTTGTCTGCCTCTAAAGACCTCCACTGCGCCTTGCCAGCGACCCAAGGATAATGAAGGTTGTCATTCCGGGAGAACCACCACCCCGCGCCTATCCAGCTCCCTCAACGTGGCAGGATCGAGGCCCATTCCAGTGAGAATATCGAACGTGTGCTCGCCGAGTTCCGGCGGCCCACCTTCACGCACGGGACCGGAGGGCGTCCACATCACAGGATGTCGAAGAGTAGTAAAGGTTCGTCCGTTGAGAACCTCCCGTTTGAGCATACCTCGTCTTTGGAGATGTCCATCCTTCGTGGCTTCTTCTACGCTGAGAACAGGCGCATATGGCACGTCCTCGTTGTCGAATATGGAATCCCACTCCTGCAGGGTCTTCGACGCGAAGAGCTTTTGAAGTTCTTCTTTCACTCCCTCGCCCTTCCCGTCGGTGATGAAGTGCTTCTCCTTGAGATCGCTTCTACCGACGACTTCGCAGAACCTGTGCCAGAACTTCTCTTCTATCGCGGCTAGGGAGAGGTAGCGGCGGTCCGCAGTCTCGTAGATGTCATAGAAGGGCAACAGTCCCGTTATGAAAGTGCCAGACTTCTTTGGATCGCGCCCGACGAAGACCTCTGCCAGATTCATCAGATTCATGTGGACCACAGTGTCGAAGAGGGAAAGATCCAGATACGATCCGAGGCCCGTCCTCTCCCTACGTAAGAGGGCAGCAAGGACTGCGTAGGCGGCCAGCGTACCCGAGGCCATGTCCGCAATGGGCAGCGGAGGAAGCACTGGTCTGGAATCCAGGGTATTCATGTCCACCAGTCCCGACAGTGCCTGGAAGTTGAGGTCATGACCCGGCCTGTCCCTGTAGGGTCCCGTAGCGCCGAAGCCTGATAGGGAGCAATAGACGATGTCCTCCCTCAATGCCTTGGCGCGTTCATATCCGATTCCGAGCCTCTCCGCGACCCCGGGTCTGAATTGCTCGACCACAACGTCGGCCGTGGGCACCAGACGGTGAAGGATCTTCCTGCCCTCCTCCTCTTTCAGGTTCAGAGCCAAACTCTTCTTTCCCTGGTTTATCAACAGGAAGGAGTAGCTTTCCCCGTCCAACGTGGGAGGCGCCATCCGCATGTAGTCGCCGACGGTTGGCTCCTCTACCTTTATGACCTCCGCCCCAAGGTCAGCAAGCAGCTGGGTTGCCCACCCCCCAGGGAGAAGTCGTGTCAGGTCCAACACCCGTATGTCTTCCATGGGACCGTCCAAAGCATCACCCTCAGGCGGAATCTGCGGCTCGATACTTATCTTGAGCGCTGAAGGCGGACGGAGATAGGCTTATTAAGCAGCAGAACGGCCCCGAATTGAGTTTAATAACATGTCCGAGGAGAACATTTCTGTGGCGCTCAAGTTCGTGGAGATCATCAACTCTGGAGACTCTGAAGCCCTCACGCGACATCAGACCGAAGACTTTACCTTTGTCGACACGGCGGGGGACGTCACCCGTGGTCGACAGGGGTGGGAGGACTACTTCTCATCGTACAAAGACTACAGGATCCACGTGAAACAGGTCCTCACCGGTGGCGAGGGTGTGGCGATCGTCGGTGGAACCACTGGCTCGCATGTGCCGCCGGAGGTTGAGGAACACGAGACGGTCCTGTGGACAGCTGAGATTCGGGAAGGTCTCGTTTCCGAGTGGCGAATATACAGCGATTTCGAGGAA
>CAYFZX010000012.1:0-1109 GCA_964347795.1 uncultured Methanomassiliicoccales archaeon | reverse complement strand
AGCGTGGACGACGTGGTCCTTGGCTGCAACACCCAGATGGAGGAGCAGGGTCTGAACATCGCCCGCATTGCGGTCCTAACCGCCGGCCTGCCGGACTCCATCGCCGGGACGTCCGTCAATCGCCAGTGCGGGTCTTCGCTTCAGGCCTGTAACATTGCCGCCATGGCGGTGGCCACTGGCCAGTCAGACATCGTGATTGGAGGCGGCGTGGAACAGATGACGCGTGTGCCCATGGGGAGCGATGCTGGCGTGTTCAACGAGCGGCTCTTGGCGAGGTACGACTTGGTGCCTCAGGGTGTTTCCGCAGAACTGATCGCCGAGAAATGGAGTCTCTCCCGTGAGGAACTCGACGAGTACTCCCTCATGAGTCATCGCCGTGCTGTCGCAGCCATCGACGCGGGCCGCTTCGTGGATGAGATCGTTCCTGTACCGGTAAAAAGTGATGACGGCAAGGAGAAGCTTTTCGAGGTGGACGAGCATCCAAGACGGGACACATCTCTCGAAAAGCTGGCGAAACTGCCTCCTGCCTTCAAACCGGATGGGATGGTCACGGCTGGTAACTCCTCCGGCATCAATGACGGCGCAGCCGCCCTCATGTTTACGACGAAGGAGAAGGCTCGAGAACTGGGCCTCGAGCCAATGGCGACGGTGAGGACTTTGGCGGTCGCAGGTGTGGACCCAGTCATCATGCTCACCGGCCCCATCCCGGCGAGCCGCAAGGCCTTGAAGAAGGCTGGCTTGACCATGGACGACATCGACCTGGTGGAGCTCAACGAGGCCTTTGCCTCAGTGGCCGTCGCGTGCTCGGGCGAACTCGAGCTAGACCACGAGAAGATGAACCCCAACGGGGGGGCGATCGCCTTGGGCCATCCCCTGGGGGCCAGTGGGGCACGAATACTCACCACGCTTCTCTATGAGATGGATAGACGCGATGTCCGGTGGGGCCTTGCAACGCTCTGCATCGGATTCGGTCAGGGCATCGCAACAATTGTCGAGAGAGAAGCGGCGGCGTAGTTTCGACGCGGACTCCCCCATACACGCGAACCCCAGCCCTAGGCTTGATACGGTCAATTGAATATGAAGCACAAGCCCGACGCCGACAGACACGT
>CAYFZX010000011.1:0-31351 GCA_964347795.1 uncultured Methanomassiliicoccales archaeon | reverse complement strand
GAGGCGACCTTCGAGGGACCGATCCATACACCAGAGTGAGGGCCTCGCTCTCCCGGGATGTCGAAATCTTCCACAGTCCGGATGAGCATGTCCTCGAGCCTGGACACGTATCGCTTCACATCCAGCTTCCCCTGGGGCAATGCGAAGATTGGGTACCCCACCAGCTGTCCGGGCCCGTGATAGGTGACGTCTCCGCCTCTCTCAACCTCGAAGACAGGCAGGCCGAGGTTCTCCAATCCTTCGGGGTTCCCTCGGCGGCCGACAGTGTACACAGGAGGGTGTTCCATCAGGAGCAAGACATCGGGGACCTGGTCCTGCAGCCGCCTACCCACCAGGTGCCTCTGGAGCCGCCAGGCCTCCTGGTAGTTGAGCAGACCTGGATCAACGAGGACGCAGCTTCGGGTCATTTCTTCGGCAGGTGAATGGCCTTGCCCAAGGCGTCCTCAGCCGCCTCCATCAGGGCTTCAGACAGCGTCGGATGAGGGTGGACCGTCAGGCCGATGTCGTCCAGCGTGGCGCCCATCTCGATGGCCAAGGAAGCCTCGCTGATGAGGTCGGAGGCTTCTGGACCCACCATTTGCACGCCTAAGACGTCTCGGGAGGATTTCTCGCCGATTACCTTCACGAACCCCTCCGTATCATCCTGGGTCAGGGCCCTCCCCGAGGCCCTGAAAGGAAACTTGCCCACGATCACCTCGTACCCTTCCTCCTTCGCCTCCTCCTCCGAAAGGCCCACGGTGGCGATCTCAGGATCGGTAAAGATGGCCGCTGGCATGGCCTGGAAATCCGCCTCGCTTGGTAACCCAGCGATGGCCTCAGCGGCCACGATCCCCTCCTTGGAGGCCTTGTGGGCCAGATAGGGGATTCCAGTGACGTCGCCGATGGCGTATATCCCCTTGACGTTCGTCTGCATCGTGCTGTCAACCTTCACAAACCCTTCCTCGTTCAGCTCGACGCCAGCCTTGTCGAGCCCGAGGGCGGAACTCGAGGGCCTGCGTCCCACGGAGACCATCAAGAACTCGCTCACGATCTCCATCCGCTCCTTCGGGGTCTCGACAGCCAACACGAGGCCATCTTCCGCCCTCTCCAAGCCGAGGGCTTTGGTCTTCACATGGTACTCGATGCCGAGGCGCTTCAGAGTCCGCTCGATGACTCGGACCAGGTCGAGGGAGAGACCCGGGATGAGCTGGTCCAAGAGTTCCACGACGACCACTTTGGCCCCCAGCTTGGCATAGGCCGTCCCGATTTCCAGGCCGGTGATGCCCCCACCAATGACGGTGAGACTCTTGGGGATCCGAGTCAGCTCCAAGGCCTGCCTGGGATAGATGACCCGATCGCCGTCCACCTCGAAGCCCTTCAGGGGAATCGGCTCAGAACCCGTGGCGATAATGACGTGCTCAGCCTCCAAGGAGGTCTTCCCCTCCTCAGTGGTGACCTCCAAGGCATGAGGACCGGTAAACGCCGCCGTCCCGTACAGGACCTCGACGCCCGCCGCTTTGCAGAGGGTGCCGACGCCTCGGGTGAGCCGGTCGACCACGGACTGCTTCCACGACTGGAGCTTCTTGGCGTTCACCTGAAGCCCCTTCACCTTGACCCCCCTCTTCTCCATGTTGCGGACGTGGTGGACGATGTTCCCAGTGGATATGATGGCCTTGGAGGGGATGCAACCGTAGTTGAGACACTCTCCCCCCAGCGCGTCCTTCTCGATCAGGACCGTCTCCACGCCGAGTTGGCCCAGGCGGATAGCGGCGACGTAGCCTCCGGGGCCGGCGCCTATGACGACGGCCTCAACCTTCCTCGCCATCACTCCCCCGACTCCAGGACTTGGAGCAGAAGGAGACCCGGGTCCTCGAGATAGCGGACAAGGGCATCGGTGAAGGCCGCCCCCACGTGCCCATCCACGATGCGGTGGTCAAAGGACAGGCTGACGTTCATCATTTCACGCACGACGATCGCCCCATCCCGAACCATGGGCCTCTTCGCAATTTTGTGGACGCCCAGGATGGCAACGGTCGGCGGGTTGATGATGGGCGTTGCCAGGACGCCCCCGAGCGTTCCCAGGCTGGTGATGGTGAAGGTGTGATCCTGGACTTCGTCCAGGGTGAGCTTTCCCTCCCGAGCCTTCTTCGCCAGCTCCTCCACTTCTTGGGCGATGGTGAAGAGGGATTTTCCCTCCGCGTCCTTCAGCACGGGTACCAAGAGTCCCTGGTCCGTGGCGGTGGCGATGCCGATGTTGTAGTACTTCTTCAGGGAGACCTCATTGGCCTCCCAGTCCACCGTGGAGTTCAACCACGGGTGCTCCTTCAGAGCTGCGACAAGGGCCTTCAGGATGAAGGGCAAGTAGGTGAGCTTCACCCCCTTCTCTTCCGCCCAGGATTTCGCCCTCTCCCGCAGGGCCACGAGCTCGGTGACGTCAACCTCCTCCACGTAGGTGAAATGAGCGGCCGTGGTCTTCGACTGGTGCATCCGCTCCGAGATCGTCCTCCGGATGCCGTGGATCGGGACCTTCTCCACCAAGTCCTCCGGAATGGATTCTGCCCTGCTGGGGGGGATGGCGGCCTCAGGAGCGGCCGTCTCAGCCTCAGGTTCGGGCTCCACCACCTCTGGCTCAGGCTCTACGGGCTCCGGGGCCACTTCGACCACGGGAGGGGCTTCCGCGTGTTTTCTGACGTCATCAGCGGTGACCCTCCCTCTGGGACCGGTCCCTTGAACCTCCTTGACGTCCACTCCCAGTTCACGTGCGAGGCGTCGGACCGCCGGGGCGGCCAGGACCTTGGCGGGGGCACCCGGAACCTCTTCCTTCGGAGCCTCTTCGACCTCTTCCGGAGCCTCTTCCTCAGCCTCAGGTGGAGCCTCCTTGGCCTTGGCCTTAGCCTTGGGCTTCTCCGCCTTCTCACCCTCCTCCCCGATGGCCACGATGGGTTCACCTACGTTGACGACCTGGCCCTCCTCGGCGTAGATCTTCACCACGGTGCCGGCAAAAGGACTCGGAATCTCTACGTTGACCTTCTCCGTCATCACCTCAACCAGGGGGTCGTTCTCCTGGATCTGGTCACCCTCATGAACAAACCATTTGACGATTTCGCCCTCGACGAGCCCCTCGCCTATATCTGGCAACAGAAATTCTTTCGCCATTTTGTTCCTCCTAGAAACCGTACGCCCTCTCCACGGCGTCCATGACGCGGTCGGCGTCGGGGAGGTAGAGGTCCTCCAACGCGTACGGGAAGGGCGTGTCGAATCCCGCCACGCGGAGGATGGGGGATTCCAGGTGATCGATGGCCTTCTCCGCAATCAAAGCGGAAATCTCGGCGCCGAAGCCGCAGTTCTTCGCCGCCTCGTGGACAATGACAACCCTACCAGTCTTCCGAACGGACTCGAGGATGGCGTCGACGTCCAGCGGGACAAGACTGCGAAGGTCCACCACGTCGGTCTCGATGCCCACCTCCTCCGCCTTCTTCGCCGCCTCCAAACAGACGTGGATCATCGCCCCGTAGGCAAAGACGGAGACGTCCTCCCCCTTCAGGAGGACCTGAGCCTCCCCCAACGGGACCGTGTATTCCTCCTCGGGTACCTCTCCCCGGACGGCGAAGTAGGACTTCTTCGGCTCCATGAAGATGACGGGGTCGGGGTCCCGGATCGAGGAGAGCAGCAGGCCTTTGGTGTCATAGGGGTTGGAGGGAATCACCACCTTCAGGCCCGCCGTGTGGGCAAAGTAGGCCTCCGTGCTCTGAGAGTGGTAGTGTCCCCCCTTCACACCCCCACCGTAGGGGGTCCGAATCGTGATGGGAACAGGATATTCCCCCCCGGAGCGGTACCGGAACTTGGCCGCCTCGCTGACGATTTGGTCGAAGGCGGGATAGATGAAGTCGAGGAACTGGATCTCCGGAACCGGTCGCAGGCCGTAGAGGGCCATGCCGATGGCGGCTCCTATGATTCCAGACTCCGCCAGGGGGGTATCGATCACTCGGTCGGGGCCGAACATGTCGTAGAGTCCCTCGGTGCAACGGAAGACGCCCCCGTTCTTGCCGACGTCCTCTCCCAAGACGATAACGCGGTCGTCCCTCTCCATCTCTCCTCGCAGGGCTTGGTTGACAGCCTGCACGATGTTGATCTCAACCATCTACTCCCTTCCTGATTGTCGGAGGAACTCCTCCCTTTGCTCAACTAGGTTCCAGGGGATGTCCCGGTAGACGTCGTCGAACATGCTCTCCGGGATCGGAGGTCCCACCTTCTCCGCATAGTCCACGGCGTCGTTCAGGTGGCCGTCAAACTCCTCCCGGATGCTGACCTCCATCTCCTCATTCCAGATGTCCTTGGACTTGAGGTAGAGCTGGAACCGCAAGATCGGGTCCTTCTCCTTCCACTCCTCCATCTCCTTCTCCGATCGATACCTCTTGGGATCGTCGGAGGACGAATGGGGGCCCATCCGATAGGTCACGCATTCGATGAGGGTCGGACCCTTGCCAGAGCGGGCGACATCCACGGCCTCCTTGCACGCGGTGTAGACCGCGAGGATATCGTTGCCGTCCACCCGCATGCCGTCGAATCCGTAGGCCTGGGCCTTGACAGCGATGTTCTCCGACCCGGTCTGCTTCGAGAAGGGCACGGAGATGGCCCACTGGTTGTTCTTGCAGAGGAAGACCAGCGGGACGCGGAACACTCCCGCGAAGTTCATGGCCACGTGGAAATCGCCCTGAGACGTGGCGCCATCACCAAAGTAGACCATCACCGCGATGTTGTCTTTTCGGATTCTGGCCGCCCAGGCGATGCCCATGGCGATTGGCATCTGTGTTCCGACGGGGCTCGAGGGCGTGACGAAGTTAATGGCCTTGTTGCCGAAGTGGTTCGGCATCTGGCGACCCTTCAGGATGTCCTCCTTGTTGCCGTAGAACTGGGACATCATGGTCTTCAGCGGGAAGCCCCTAAGGAGGGCTGCCCCCTGCTCCCGGTAGGCGGGGACAATCCAGTCCTCGGGTTCCAGGGCGTAGCTGCTCCCTATCTGCACCGCCTCCTCGCCCAAGCTGGGGACCAAGAAGCCGATGCGGCCCTGTCGCTGGAGGGCCATGGCTTTCGTGTCAAACATCCGCGTCAGCACCATGTAGCGGTAGAGCTTCCGAAGTTCCCGCTCCGAGAGCTTGGGCTCCAGCGTCTCGTCGTAGCTACCGTCGAGGCCGAGAATCTGAAGCAGCTCTCCCATTCCGTCTACCTCCCCAGCGGGACCGCCATCCCCTGCTCGTCGCGGTGTACCTTCTCCACGAAGCACTCCCCCGCCCGATAGGAACTCCGCACCAGGGGCCCAGCCACGACGGAGAGAAAGCCCATCTCCTCGCCACGCTCTCGGTAGGAGTCGAACTCCTCCGGGCTGACGTACCGGTCAACTTCGACCTGTCGCTTCGTGGGTCTCAGGTACTGTCCCAGTGTGACGATGTCCACGCCAGCTTCTCGTAGGTCCTTCATCGCACGAAGGACCTCCTCCTCCTCTTCGCCCAGACCCAGCATGAGGGAGGACTTGGTAATGAGGTCGTTGCGCAACTCCTTCGCCTTTCTGAGGAGCATGAGAGTCTGGTGGTAGCCCGATCGACGGTCTCGGATCGGATGGGTCAACCGCTCAACCGTCTCCAAGTTCTGGCCCAGGACCTCAGGTCGCGCATCCACGACCACCCTGAGAGCCTCAGAGTCACCCTGGAAGTCTGGGATGAGCGCCTCCACGGTGATGTTGGGGTTCCTGGCCTTGATGGCTAGCATCGTTGAGGCGAAGTGTCCCGCTCCGCCGTCCGGCAAGTCGTCACGGTCCACGGAGGTCAGGACCACGTAGGAGAGACCCATGCCACTGACGGCCTCGGCGACGTGGACTGGTTCGAAGGGGTCGACTCGGCCTTGGGGGTTCCCCGTCTTGACCGCGCAGAACCTGCAGCCCCGTGTGCACACATCGCCCAGGAGCATCACGGTCGCCGTGCCTCCTTCCCAACACTCCGCGAGGTTCGGGCAACGCGCCTCCTCGCACACGGTATGCAGCCTGAGGCCACGCAGAAGCGCCTTCAGGCCCGAGTATGACTCTCCCCCAGGGGGGCGCACTCTCAGCCATTCAGGCTTCCTCTGTGAGAGCATTCTAGGCGACATAATTGCCTACCACTAATAAAGGTCAGGTCCTTGGTATCTCCACAGAAACAAAGCCCGCATGGCTGGGACCTCCTTCTCTGGACCCCCCGTCGCCTCCGGGCCTAACCGTACTTGAACTGGACCCCTTTGCTCCCTCGAGGATAGCCCCAGGCGATCGCCCCATTCCCGAGTTCATGACACACGATGAAACAGGCCCCAAGCTCGATGCAGCCCTCGATATTGTAGACAAGCCCCTGACCCTCCCATCGGTACACCTTGCTTGGACAAACATAGAGGCACGGCTTCAATCGACAAGAGTGGCACAGGTCGGTCTGCACAGTAATGAAGGGCTCCTCATCAAACTCGAAGCTGTTGAGGCCCACCCTGTCGTCCACGTGGATGGACTTCTCCGCCGTTGGCTCGGGATCCTCCGGCATGACAGCCGACAGTAGGAAAGCGCATCTTAAAAGAGTGGCGGCCTTCCGACGCGGCACTCGATAAACTTATTCTAGCGCGGCTGTGTCAGGACCCTACTCGGTGGTCTCATGGATAGATTCGACGTGGCGATCGTCGGAGCTGGCCCAGCGGGCAGCTCTGCCGCCTACTCCCTGGCGAAGAAGGGTTACGAGATCCTCTTGGTGGAGAGAGGCAACATCCCTGGTCAGAAGAACGTGTTCGGGGGACGCATCTACTCCTACCCTCTGAAAGGGCTTCTTGGAGAGGATTGGAAGGAGGCGCCCGTGGAGCGCTTCGTGACCCGGGAACACATCGTCTTCTTGGACGAGGACTCCTCCGTGTCCCTGGAATATGATGCGCCGGCAACGCCTGACCGTAACGCCTTGAGTTTCACTGCCCTTCGGGGCTCCTTCGACAGGTGGCTGGCGGAGAAGGCAGAGGAAGCCGGGGCGATGCTCATAACGGGCATCAAGGTGGACGAGCTCTGGAGGGAGAATGGCCAGGTCAAGGGCATCGTCGCTGGCAGGGACCGTGCTCGAGCCGACATGGTCATCGCGGCTGATGGCGCGATCTCCCTCATGGCGGAGTCGGCGGGCCTTCGGAGACAACTCCGATCCGGAGAGGTCTCCATCGGCGTCAAGGAGACGATCCAACTCTCTGAGGAGGACATCGAAGAGAGGTTCAACCTGACAAAGGAAGAGGGGGCGGCCTACGTCTACGCCGGATATGCCACGGGCTGGATTCCCGGTGGCGGCTTCCTCTACACGAACCGGTCGACCCTCTCACTGGGCATCGTCGCCAAGGCGAAGGATGTGAGTCAGAGACGGCTGGAAGTCCAGGACCTTGTCGAGGCCTTCAAGCTCCACCCGACAGTCCAGCGCTTGGTCCGGGGAGGCAAGGTGATCGAGTATTCAGCCCACCTCATTCCTGACATGGGGATAGGCATGATTCCACGGGCCTACGGAGATGGGGTGGTGGTGGCGGGCGACGCCGCCGGCTTCTTGCTGAACAACGGCTACACGTTCCGCGGGGTCGATCTGGCCATTGCTTCTGGAATGGCCGCCGCCGACGTCTACGAGGATGCGAAGAAGACAGGGGATTTCTCGGCGGCTGCCCTGCAGACATATCTGGAGAGAC
Source organism: uncultured Methanomassiliicoccales archaeon (assembly GCA_964347795.1). Taxonomy (GTDB): domain Archaea; phylum Thermoplasmatota; class Thermoplasmata; order RBG-16-68-12; family JAJISG01; genus JAJISG01. The sequence goes on along the minus strand of CAYFZX010000011.1, from coordinate 23,659 downwards.
TGAAGGAACACTCGGTGTTGGACGATCTTCTCACCTTCCGGAAGGCGCCTGAATACCTGAAGAATCCGCGATTGTACTCCGACTATCCGAGGCTGGTGTGTGACGTCATGGAGAGGCTGTACTGTATCGACGGCAAGCCCAAGGAGAAGATTGTGCGCGCACTACTCAGGGAGGCCGGCCGAAATGTCTCCCTTCCTGGAGCGGTCGCCGATCTCATCCGTGGGGCCCTGGTGATGTAGGCGCCGGCCCTCGGCCTCAATCCTTTTCTGCCTCGGCACAGTGCCCCGCCGTATGGGGAGGACGGAGGTCCGGGAAGCGTTTTTGGGGGCTCTCCCGAGCAAAGACGGCATGAGGCTCCTGGACGTGGGGTGCGGTCGCGGCGGCCTGCTTGCTTTCGTCCTTCACCAGTGTCCTGGTGTGGAAGCGATCGGCCTGGAGCGAAATCCACGGAGGGCGGCGATCGCCCATAGGTCCACAGGGACCTCGGTGGTCCGCGGGGATGGCGGAAGACTTCCCTTCCAATCGAAAACCATGGACGTCGTCGTCCTGGCGAAGAGCCTCCACCACATGTCCCCTGAGACCCGAGCCCGGACCCTCCTCGAGTCGCGAAGGGTTCTCAGGCGTAGTGGGCGCCTCATCGTCCTGGAGAGGACAGCTCCTCGCAATGTGCTTGAGAGACTCGGCCTGCACATTGAGGTAGGTCTCGGCGGAGAGGATAGACAGGTGTTTCACCTTTTCGGACCGGGGCTTACGGGAGAGCTCGAAGCGGCCTCCTTTGAAGTCCTCTCAGACCGTGCGATCAGGAGGACCAGGTTGACGCTGGCCAGACGCCACACCGGGTAGCGTCGTGAACCCTACGGAACTCTATTTACACAAACCTCATAGGCCCAGAAACAACATCCGCAAGCCGTTTGAGGGTGGTTGGATGCGCGAGATTAGCTTGTCCCAGGTCGCGGAGACGGTGAAGAGGCTCTACATCGAGGCCTGCTATGAGATTCACGAGGAGATGTTGGGAGCCTTCGAGCGCGCCGCGAAGACGGAGGAATCTCCCACTGGCAGGGAGATCCTCCAGCTGATGATTGAGAACGCGGCCCTGGCCAAGAAAGAGCAACTCCCCATGTGCCAGGACACGGGTATGGCGGTCGTATTCGTGGAGCTTGGGGAGGGTGTCACGTTTGACCGTCCAGACCTCATTGGGGCCATCAACACCGGCATCGCAGAGGCGTGTGACGGTGCCTACCTCCGGGCGTCCGTGGTGGCGGACCCGCTGGACAGGATCAACACCAAGAACAACACCCCCGCGGTCGTCCACCTGAACCTCGTCCCGGGGGATGAATTCAGGATAAAGGTTGCCGGGAAGGGGACCGGCGCGGAGAACATGAGCGCATTGATGATGATGTCCCCCGCCAGGGGCATCCCCGGAATCAAGGAATTCGTCCTGGAGACCGTTCGGAACGCTGGACCGAACGCGTGTCCGCCGGTTACCGTCGGAATCGGACTGGGGGGAAACTTCGAGACTTGCGCGTTCTTGGCGAAGAAGGCCCTCTTCCGGAAGCTGGGATCCAGAAACCTGAAGCCGCATCTCGCTCAACTGGAGGAGGAGATCCTGGACGATATCAACGCCCTTGGCATCGGACCCCAGGGGCTTGGCGGCACCGTGACCGCTCTGGCGGTGCACATCGAGGAGGGACCGTGCCACATCGGCAGCTTGCCCGTGTCGGTCAACCTGGAATGCCACGCTCACCGGCACAAGGAGGCCGTCTTGTGAAGTCGCGCGCGGTGGCCCTCGAGACGCCCCTGACGGACGAGGACGTGAGGGACCTCAGAATCGGGGATCGCGTGTCCCTCGGGGGAGTCATCTACACTGCCAGGGACGCTGCCCACAAGCGTCTCATCGAGGCCCTTGAGAAGGGCACGTCCCTTCCCATCGACCTGAAGGGTCAGGTGATATACTACGTAGGACCCACGCCGCCGAGGCCGGGGAGGGTCATAGGATCGGCGGGACCCACCACGTCAATCAGGATGGACAGCTATGCGCCCCGACTCATCGAAGAGGGGCTGAAGGCTACCATTGGGAAGGGATATCGCAGTCAGCCTGTCGTGGATGCCATGGTCAAACACAAGGCCGTGTACCTTATCGCAGTCGGAGGAGCGGGGGCCGTCCTCGCGCAGAGGATCACGTCGGCGGAGGTCATTGCCTACGAGGACCTCGGGACCGAGGCCTTGAGGGAGCTTCGGGTGAAGGACTTCCCCACGGTGGTCGCCAACGACACTCACGGTGGCGACATCTTCAAGGAGGGGCCGAGGCAATACGCCAGGGCCCAGACGTGAGCCGCTGCTCCGTTCCGACGTTTCCTCAGAAAAGCTTATCCAGATGACCCCTCCTTCTGCCCTGTCAGAAGGGATGTTGGAGGGCACTCATGGTAGAGCTTCTTGACGCCTTCCTGGCCGGCGGCCTGGCAGTGACCGCATCGTTGCTCGCCTGGGTCGTCTTTCGCCTCGCCAGGCGCCCCAGTCGGTACGACCCGGAGAGCCTGGAGACCGCCCTACGTGCGAGCTTTGCCCAGAGCTCCGAGACCTTCAAGGGAGCCTTCGCCACATCGATCAAGGAGCTTGGCCTGATTGAGGACATGGGGAGCATCAAGAGCACGGCGCAACAGATCCTAGACTCAGCCTCCAGCCTCCAAACGCTGTTCCAGGTCAAGCGCGGGAGGGCCCAGTTTGCCGAGTTCCACCTGGAGGAGCTTCTGCGGGACGTCTTCCCCTCCGGGCGACTTGGCATACGGAAGCGGCTCCCGGGAATTGGCATTCCAGATGCCTCTCTCGACACCCCCGAGGGCATCGTCTGCATCGATGCCAAGTTTCCCCTGGACAACTACAGAAGAATGGTGGAGGCGCAGGATGAGAGGCAGAGGAGGCAGCATGCCAAGCGCTTTGCCGCCGACGTGCGACGCCACGTCGATAAGATCGCTGACGACTACGTCAAGCCAGAGGAGGGAGGGGTCCCCTTCGCCCTGGGATTCATCCCCGCGGAAGCCGTGTACCACTACTTGGCGGAGTCGGAGGGCGGACTCCTGAGGGACGCGGCCTCCCGAGGCGTGACCGTGGTCTCTCCGAGCACCCTGGTCGCCTCCTTGAACCTGCTGGGAGCATCCTTGCGGGCCCAAGAGATTGCTGAGAAGGCGAAGGACATAGAGGATCGGCTGCGGAGGCTGGAACGTGGCTTCGAGGAGTTCGAGGGGGATTGGAAAACCCTTCGGACCCACCTGAACAATGCGTACGGGAGGATGGTGGATGCCGACAAGTCCTACGGGAATCTTCGGCGCGCATTTCGCAGAGTCGTGCGGCTGGAGGACGAGGCGACGGTGGGGGCGCCGCCAAAAAGGCAGAAGTATTGGTAGCCGGATGTCGCTGTGGATGCTTCAGCTCACCTGCTACGGCGGGGTCGGTGAGATCGGGGGAAACAAGTTCCTCCTGGAAGCCGGGGACGTTCGCCTGTTCCTGGACATGGGCCAGACCTTTCAGTTCCTGAAGGGATACTTCGTCGACCCATGGCTCATGCCCAGGAAACGATTCGGCCTCCGCGACCTCCTCACCCTGGGCCTCATGCCCCGAATCCGAGGTCTGTACGATCGCAAGGCACTGAAGGGGACGGGGATGCGATGGACGCCCCCGGAATTCGATGGCGTGTTCATCAGCCATCCCCACTACGACCACATCTTTCACCTCGCCTACGTTGATCGGGACATCCCCATCCACCTGGGTGAGACGGCCCACACCATCATACGGTCCTGGGAGGAGTCCTCCTCGAGGATCGACATGGGCCCTCATGACTATCGGACGTTCCGCACGGGTCGGGTCGTCCGCGTGGACGGCATTGAGGTGCAACCCATACACGTGGACCACTCCGTTCCCGGCGCCTACGGCTTTCTCATCCACACCGCCGAAGGGACCGTGGTTTACACCGGGGACCTTCGGTGGCACGGTCCACACGGCGAGATGACTGATGACTTTATGGAGGCCGTCATGGAAGCCCGGCCCCTGGCCTTGATCACGGAGGGCACCCGCATGGAGCCCAAGGAGAGCAGGGTCGACTACAGCGAGGGCCAGGTCTTGGAGGGCTCCACGAAGATCATCCAGCGCGCGGGAGACAGCCTTGTGGTGGCAACGTTCTACCCGAGGGACATCGACAGAATGAGGACCCTCTACATGGCGTCGGGGGAGGGGGGCAGGGAGTTCATCACCTCAGCAAGGACGGCCTACCTCCTCAGGGCGCTGGAATCCGACCCTGGACTCCACTTCCCGCGGGTCTTCAGCGAATACGACGCGAAGGCCTACTTCCGGGAGATGGCCAGTTCGAAGACGTGGGAGAGGGAGCTGAGGGACTATCTAGGCGACCGGGCAGTGGACGCTGAGTACATCCGAGAACACCAGGGCGAGGTCGTGCTGCAGCTAGACTTCTCGCATTTGGCCGAGCTGGTGGACATCGCCCCTGATTCGGGAGGACACTTCATCCACTCGAAGAGCGAGCCCTTCCAGGAAGACGACATAGAGGATGAGATCCTCCGGAACTGGCTTCGCCGCTTCAGCCTCGTCCACCATCAACTACACGCGAGCGGCCACGCCAGCCGGAAGGACCTGGAACAGATGGTGGACCAGATGAGTCCGCGCAAGGTCATCCCCGTGCACACAGAGCACCCGGAAATGTTCGTGGGCTTGGCAAAAGATGTGGAGCTGCCGGAGGTGGGCCGACCCATTTCTCTTTTGTCAGGAAACGCGTTTTAGACAGCCCAGCGCCGTGCGTTCCACGATGTCCCCCTCCCGGATTCGGAGGGAGGCACCTCGGGTGGCGAACGGTTGCCACCTTGGCCCTTTGATGCCTTGTATCGGGCAGTCTCCACATCGAGGTCAAACTCAAGATCGGCCTTAGTGACCTCCGTCCGGAAGACCTTGGCAGCCTCGAACCTGACCTTCCTCCTCTTCCTGGGCTGACGAAGCGCCATGCTTGCCGCTGGCTCGGTAGGCAGAAGAAGCTTGCCCCATGGTTATCTAGACCGAGAGAGTCTCAGACGAACTTCCCGTTGGAAACGATTTCCGTTCCGTCAAGCTCCACCGTAGCCTTCAGGACCGTGGCTCCCCATTCGAACGTGGTGTCGTTCTCGCCACCCAGATAGTCGTTGTTTCCGATCCCGATGCCCACGACGCCGCTGGAGAACCAATCGGTCAGGTTGAAGCCCAAGGGCCTGCCACGAGGATTCAGCCCGAGGCTGAAGGCGGCAATCCTGTCCTTGTCTCCGGTGGCCGCTCCGTAGAAGTTTTCCCACGTCTGTTTGTTCCTGCCGACGGTGTACTCTTTGAGGACGCCTCCTTCGAAGACCCAACGGACGCTCGTCAGCACCCTGCCCCACAGGGCCATCTTGTCGAAGACCACCGTGCCGTTGGCCGTTGTCTCCCGGGGCGCGATGGCGACGCTCCCCGCCGGGAGGGACGCCCAGAAGGAACCTTTCTTGATGTCATCGGAGTCCACGATCCCGTCCTCGACGTAGGCGGGGCGTCCGGCGACGTCGAACCGGATGTCGGTGCCGTTCTTCGCGGTGACGTGGACCTGCGTCGCACCTTCCAGTCGGGCTGCCATTTCCCGTCCCAGTCTGGCGATCTCCGTGAGGTCCGCGTTGAGGGCGCTCCGCACCGACCTCGACCAAGAGTCGTAGTTCAGGCCATACTTCACGGCCCGTTGAGGCGTTACGGTCCCCAGCTCCACGCCGACCCCTCTGATCTTTCGTTCCAGGGACTTCTCGTGGAAAGGCCGCCCCGCCTCGTTCATGGCACTGAGACGCTCCGCGGGCATCTTCTCGAATATCGCCGGGTCTTCGGGACCACCCAGGTGCGTGACAGCGCTCACGTAGTCGTAGGCGCTCAACATGAGCGGGGATGGCTTCTTGAGGTACTCCTCAGGGACATCGGAGAGATATCTGCGATAGGCTTCATCCGTGAACAGCATAACGTGCGGATGGGCCCCAACCTTGGCCGCTTCCACCTGCAGCGCCTCGGCAAGAGGCACGGTGTGCTGGAAGGTCTCGATGAAGTACTCCTCTCCTGCCTGAAGGGCTAGGCTCTTCCTGACAACTTGCTCTGCGAGCTTCTGCTCGAATCTACCCAATGTTCTTCCTCCTCATTGCAGACGAACCCTGCCTCTCTCCCCCTCGAAGGGTGCCCCCGTGCGGAGGCGCATACAGAACCCGTCCTTGCCGACACAATCGCTCGTCCGTTATATGGTTTCCCTCTTGGTCGACGGCGAGAGACGTCATCGAGTGAAGGCCAAGCCCAACTTCGCCAAGGCCGCGGATCCCAGGGGAAGGACATCCTCATCCACCTGGAAGTGCGGGCTGTGCAGGGACGCTGTCAGACCCTTCTTCTCGTTGCGCGTGCCCAGAAAGAAGAAACTCCCCGGCACTCGTTGCAGAAACCGGGAGAAGTCCTCTCCACCCATCGACGGGTTCACCTCTACGACCCCATCAGCCCCGAACACCTCGCCGAGCGTGTCCAGGGCCCTCGCCGTCACGGTCGCGTCGTTGACGGTCGGCGGATAACCTTCTTCGAATCTCAACTCATAGTCCGCCCGATAGGCAGCCGTTACGCCGCCTATGACCCGCTCAAGCCTCTCCTTGAGGCCGCTCCTTGTCTCCTCGTTGACCGTCCTCAGAGTGCCCTCCATGTAGGCCTCTGAAGGGATGATGTTGTCCACCGTCCCCGACTCCAACTTCCCGACGGTGAGAACGAAGGGTTCCAGCGGATCCACCTCCCGGGATGCCAGGGACTGCAGAGCGACCACGAGGTGGGCTCCCGCCACGATGGGGTCCACGGCGAGGTGGGGCTTCGCCCCGTGTCCTCCCTTCCCCTTGAGCGTGAGGTAGAATGTATCTGTGGCGGCCAGGAGCGCGCCCGCCCGGTAGCCGAGGCTCCCTGAGTCGAGGCTCGGCCAGGCGTGGAGACCAAAGACGTAGTCCACCTTCGGATCCTCCAGGACTCCCGCCTCGATCATGGGCTTGGCGCCCCCGGTTTCCCCCTCTTCCTCTGCGGGCTGAAAGATGAGCTTGACCTGGCCCGACAGCTCCTCCCTCATGTCCTGCAGAAGATGGGCGGCGCCGAGGAGCATGGCCATGTGGGAGTCGTGCCCGCAGGCGTGCATCCTGCCCTCGTGGACCGAGGCGAAGGGCAGCCCCGTGCGCTCGTCGAGGGGAAGTCCATCGATGTCCGCACGAAGGGCCACCACCTTCCCGGGCGATGACCCCTCAACGAGGCCAACGATTCCCGTTCCACCGACGCCCTCCTCGAAGTTCAACCCAAGTCCTTCCAGGGCGTCGGCGATGAGGCCGCTCGTCTTGGCCTCCTCGTAGGCTAGCTCGGGGATGCGATGAAGAGTTCGCCTCCACTCCACGATCTCGTCCTTCAGGTCCATGGCTGACTTGAGAACGGGGTCCGTTGTCCTCCCTCCAGAGAGCCGATAATCAGTCGGGTAAATAGGCCTTCGCGTGGAAGATTCGAACACAGAAGTTGACAGAATCGTGCCATCGTAATCAAAACCTTAATCCGTTGCCATGACCTAGATGAAATCGACAATGAAGTTCAAGCTAGACAGCACTGATGAGAGGATTCTGGAGAAACTCATAGAGGACTCCTCCAAGAGCCTCGCCCACATCGCGCGGGAGCTTCGACTCCCTCGACCCACGGTGAACTACCGCATCCAGCGGATGCGCAGACAGGGCATCATCCGGAAGTTCACCGTCCTCAGGGACTACGGCAAACTGGGGCAGGGGATGACGACGTTCGTCTTCGTCCGCCATGACCCGGACAGCGGCGTGACGGAGAAGCAGCTCGCGCAGCAGCTGGCGGAACTCCCGAAGGTCTACGAAGTCCACCTCATCACGGGGAACTGGGACTACCTGGTGAAGGTGCGGTCGGAGGACGTCGAGGAGCTGAGCGACTTCATCCTCTCGAAGCTCCGGTCCATGCGGGGGATCGAAAGGACCTTTACGAGCAGCGTGCTGGCCACGGTCAAGGATGAAGCCTGAAACCCCCCCTATCTGATTTTTGTCCCGGTGGTCTTTAATAGCTTGTATCTGCAGTGATAGCCCTGTCCCAGGGGAGGATATGCAGGAAGAGCTCCGGAGTGGCACGACGTACCTGGTCCGGGAGAAGAAGGGGAAGGCGGCCTTCAAGCTCTTCGCCGAGCAGGCGGCCCAACGGCAGGGCTTCTGCATCACGCGGAAGCACCCGGAGATCGCCCGGAGTCACTGTGGTGTCCCTGAGGGGGCAAGGCTGAAATGGCTGACCCCATCGGTGGGCAAGGACAGGGTCGATCCAAAGGCCCTTAACACCATGACGAAGTGTGTGTACGACTTCGTCCTCGAGTTCCCCCGAGGGACCATCCTCTTGGATGGAGTGGAGTACCTTCTCCTTCACAATGACTTCTCCAAGACCCTCCTGTTTCTCGAACATCTCAACGACTTCGTCATGCAGAGCGAGACCCTCCTCTTTGTGCCCATTAACCCTGAGGCCCTGAACGACCATGACATGGCCCTGTTGGAGAGGAACGTCGAGGTCCTGGAGGGAGAGGAGCTTGTCTCCAAGGCGAAGGTGGAGAAGTTCGTTCAGCTTATCGACCGATACCTCAAGGGCTGAAGGCCAAATCGTTATTCGACCTGATTCTCACTTCCAATCAGCAGTCCCCTTTCCTTAAATGCAGGCCCAGTCTGACGAGGCGCTATGGCCAAGCCGAAAGGGAATCCACAGGAGGCACCCGTCAACCTTCCGCACGCACGCGTACTCGCCACCGCCGAGGCCTATTTCGTCAGGTTCGCACTCGTGAAACTGAAATGAGCTGACCGACTCGGAGCCAAAGTTCTTATCCGTTCAGAGGTCGTTTCCGCGCAGAAGCAGGATGTTGACCCTCCAGGATGAGGAGCTCGAGAGAGAGCTGAGGCGAGAGCTCATCGTCCTTCTGCATGTGAACGAGGGAGAGTACGCGAGGCTGTCCGACGTCGATTTTGAGGAGGCCCTGCAAGGGCTTCGGGAAGTTCGAGGGTCATTGATTGCCGTGACCAATGAGCACGCCGCCCTCAAGATCTCAGTGCCTCCCCTCCTGCCGAGTTCTCGATTGCGGGAGGTCCTTCAGGCGGGGCTCAAAGAGGGGCTCGGCCGGGAGGCCGCCGTAAGCATTCGCCTCCTTCCGGAACTGGCCGACACGGTGGAGGCCGCCAAGGAGTTGACGGAGGACGGGCCGGAGGAGGGCACGTGGATTCTATGCTTCACGGATGAAATGGCAGCGGGCGAACCGTCTCTGCCGCTGTCAAGGTTGCGGGAGTTCTTGAACGACAGGGTCCGAGGCGACCTGCGCACGGCGTTCCCCGTGAACCACTACGACGTCCTGTGTATCTGGCAGGGTCCGACGAACCACGTGGTCTGGGGACCCGACGAAGTCATCTCCAGGGCCTACAGTGAGCTGGCGGGGGTGCCCGTTGGCTCGACGGCTCGGTCTCTCGAGGCCTCGGGGAGACTCGTGGCGAGATTCCATGCCTAAGCCACGGCTGTCGACAGAGGACTAAACGTCTCGCTCTTGACCCAAGCTCTCAAACTCTCCCTCCTCCCCGAGCTCCAGGACGTGGCGATACTCGTCGTGCAAGGTCTTGTCCGTGAGGACCACGCCGGTCCGGTAGGCAGACCGGGCGAGCAGATGGCCCGCCACTGGGTACGTCAGCATGAGGAAGACGATGATGGCCACGGCCTTGACGCTGATCGGATCGAATCCGAAGGCCAAGATGCCGGCGATGAGGATGCTGATTACCCCAATGGTGGACGTCTTGGTCACCGCGTGAATTCTATTGTAGACGTCGGGGAAGCGAAGGATGCCCAACGCGCCGCTGAAGTAGAAGAAGATGCCCAGGGCGAGGAAGACCGTGCCCACTATCTCCCGGACTAGGTCAAGCAAACACGTCCCCCCTCTGCAGGTACTTGGCGATGGCGACGGTACTGATGAAGCCGAAGATCGACAGGACCAGGGCCGCGTCGATATAGAGGGACGAGCCCTGATAGAAGGCGTTCAGGACGAGCAGGGCCGCGACGATGGAGACCACCGCCTCCAGGGCGACCACCCGATCCGGGATACTCGGCCCTCTCACGAACCGGTACAGGACGAGCGGGATGATGGCGACCAGGGCGATCATGGCGTAGGCGAAGTTCACCGCAGCACCCTCCTGACGTACCGCTCGACTTCCTTCAAATCCTCCCTGACCTGCTCCAGGTCCGAGGCGTTGATCGTGTGGACGAACATCAGCCCCTTGTCCATGTCCACATCCATGGTCAACGTGCCTGGAGTCAGCGTGATCGTGTTCGCCATCATGGTCACCTCCAACTCGCTCCTCCCCTCGATGTCCACGGCGAGAATTCCCGGGTAGACGGGGAGTTTCGGATGGAGGGCGCGATAGGAGACGTCGACGTTCCCCTGAATCACGCTGACGATGAAGAACGCTAGATAGCGAAGGTAGGCTGGAAGGCGGCGCACGACCCGGGGGAAAGCCTCCGCGAAGTCGGGCTTGATGATGGCCCGGGTGACCAAGGCCGTGATGATGCCAAAGAAGAGGCCCTCCAGGAAGGAGATGATTGTGAGGGAGCCCCGCAGGAACATCCAGGTGACGGCCAGAGCAAGGACGAGGTAGGGATACCGCCTCAACTCACCCCTCCCAACACTGCCTCGACGTAGAGGTCAGGATTCGCCACCTGAAGTCCCGTCTGGGTCACGAGGCCGACCAGGGGCTCAGGGAAGATGCCGAAGAGGAGGCACATTGCGGCGAGGCCCCCGATCGGGACCAACAGGGCGACACCTGGAGCCCTCCCTCGAGGCTCATTACCCCTGCCCCAGAAGATGTCCAGCCACGCTCGGAAGGTATAGAGGATGCTGAGGAAGGCGCCAACGAGGGCGATCAGGACGTAGACCAGTCTTCCCGAGTCGACGAGGGCCTGGAAGATCAAAAGCTTGCTGACGAAGCCGTTCATCGGAGGGAGGCCAGATAGGGCCATGACGCCCACCAGGAAGGAGGCAGCAAGGAAGGGAGAGGACCGGTACAAGCCCCCCATGCTGACCAACGACCGCTCCCGAGTAACGTGCATCACGCCGCCCGCGGCCAGGAACATCATGCTCTTGATGATGGCGTGGTTGATCAGGAAGAACAGGGCGGCGGCGATGGCCTGCCCGGTGGCCAGCCCAACTCCCAGAAGAAGGAAGCCCATCTGGCTCACGCTGCTGTAGGCCAACAGCCTCTTCAGGTCCATCTGACCAGTGGCCAGCAGGCCGCCAAGCAGAATGGTGACGAGGCCCACGAGGAGGACGACCTCCAAGAGGGGTTGAAAGCCCACGAAGAGGAGGGAGGTGAGGCGGATCATGCCGTAGGCTCCCACCTTGATGAGAATCCCGCTGAGGACCGCGCTCACGGGCGTGGGAGCCGAGGGGTGAACGTCGGGCAGCCAGAAGTGGAGAGGGGCTACGGCGGCCTTCAGGCCGAATACGGCCACGAACAGGAAGGCGATGAGGTCCAGGTGGGCCACCCCCGCTTCCCGGAGGATGGTGATCCGGACGGAGAGGTGGGCCATGTTCAGGGTCCCCGTCGTCCCGTACAGCGTGCCGATGGCTAGGAGCATGACGGCGGCCCCGATCAGGTTCAGCACGAGGTACTTGAAGGTGGCCTCCAGCTTCTCCACCCGACTGATGAGCCCGTCTGGGTCCCAGCTGATGACGAGGGCGTACGTGGAGAGTAGGATTACCTCGAAGAACACGAAGAGGTTGAAGATGTCTCCAGTCAGGAAGGCGCCGTGGACACCCGTGAGCAAGAAGAAGAAGAGGGGGAGGTAGGAGAAGCGCAACGAGTCTCTCTCCATGTAGCCAAGGCTGTAGACAAGGGCAGCGAGGAAGATGCCGGAGGCCACGGTCACCAAGGTGGCGCTCAGGAGATCGGCCACTAGGATGATGCCGAACGGTGGCGGCCAGTCGGAGAGAGGATGAACCTGAATGCCGCGACTGTAGACGTCAACCAGAAGGGCGAACGACAGGGAGAAGATGGCCAGGTTGGAGACCAGAGCAAGGGCCCTCTGGAGCCGGGGCCAGCGATAGAGGGGGAGGGCGATAGCGGCCGTGGCAAGAGGGAGTACGACAGGTAGAGCGACGACGACGCTCATCCCCGCAACCTCCTGTAGTCGTCAGCCTCGGTGCTTCCTTCCTCACGGATGAGGGTATAACTGAGTACCAAGGCGAAGGCGGTGACGCCAAACCCGATGACGATGGCCGTAAGGATGAGGGCCTGGACCAAGGGGTCGGCGGGTCGGCCGGCGAGGCCGATGATGGGAGCTACGTCCCCCGGGAACCCCACGGCGATGAGCAGGAGGTTGGCGGCGTTCGAGAGGATGCCCAAGCCGATGACCATCCGGATCGTGTTGCCGTGTCGGATGGCGTAGACGGCGACGCCAAACATCAACCCAATCACGAGGGCGAGGAAGCTAACCAGGGGTCCCACCTCCAGCGCTCCGACGGAGGATGGTCATTATCGAGCCGACCACAGCCAGGTAGATCCCGAAGTCGAAGCCCGCGGCGGAGGTCAGCTCCACGTGCCCGAAAAGGGGGAGATCCAGGCGGAAAAAGAGGTTGGTCAGGACGGGCAGGCCGTAGGCCATTGGGAGGAGGGCGAGAAAGACGGTGAGGAGGATACCTGCAGCGGCAATGGACCTGTAGTCAACTCCGAACCTCTCCTCCACGTACTCCTTACCGAAGACGAGGTAGAGGAGGGCGAAGACGCTGGCCGTCATGGCTCCAGCAATGAAGCCTCCCCCCGGCACGTTGTGACCGGAAATCCACAACGTCAGGGAGAACAGGATTCCCACGTACAGGACGACCCCCGTCATTAGCCTGGCCACGACACTAGTCAGAGCGCCACCTCCGCAGGAGGGTGTAGACCGCCAGCGAGGCCAGCACGATGACGGTGATCTCACCGAGCGTGTCGAAGGCTCGGAAGTTGGTCACGATGATGTTCACGACATTCTGGCCGCCAGTGAACGGCGCTAGGCCCGGATCGAGGTAGAAGGTCGCCACGGAGGGCAGGAGGAAGGCGGAGAGGGAGAGGCTCACGACGAGGGTTACTCCAAGAACCATCCCCGCGGCCAGAAGCGCATCCACGGGACCTCTCGGTTTCGAGGGTTGTTTCGCCCGGAACGGAATCCTGTAGACCACGATGAGGAAGATGACCAGGAAGACCAGTTCCACTAGAATCTGGGTCATGGACAGGTCTGGAGCGTTGAGGAACATGAAGGTCATGGCCAGGAGGAACCCCATGCCCGACAGGCTGAGGATTGCGTGGAGGATGTTCCGCAAGAAGGCGGCCAAGGCAGCGAAGATCACCAGCGCGACCAAGATGGTGACGATGGAGACATCGCGGGCGTCCCGAATCACCGGCATCTCGAGGGGCCCGAAGGAGAACGGCCAAACCAGGGATACGATGACGAAGAGGAACAAAATACCGGAGTACCTTCTGATGGAGCCGTTCTGCACGGCAAAGCCAATGGACCTAGAGACCCGCCTCGCGGCCCCAGCAAGACCCTCATAGATGCCATTGGGAGTCGCCCTGCCAAGGGCTTCGGCCCCTCGGCTCAAGACGGCGGCCACCGCTTCGTACTTCCACAGGAGGAGGAGACCGAGAGCGATAGAGACGGCGCTCATTGCCAGGGTCTCCCCAGAGACGGAGAGAAGGTTTGGTGCGAAGGCAGACACTCCATCAGGTTGGGCGATGGACGAGATCAGTCCCGAAACGATGGAAGGGAAGACGCCCAGGACGAGGGTCAGCCCCGCCAGAATCAGAGCGGGAACCGCCAACACCAGTGTCTCCCTGGGGGCCTTCGTGCTGCTCTCGCCCATGAAGATACGGGAGAAGAAGTACAGGCTATAGGCGAGCGTTAGGGCCCCCCCTAGAACCGCCAAGACCAGAGCCCAGATCAAGCCACTTTCGATCGTCGATTCGAAGTAGACTTCCTTGCTGAGGAAACCCCCAAGAGGGGGGAGACCCGCCATGGAAACGGCGGCTATCCCGGCCGCCACAGCCGTTACAGGCATCCTCTTCCTCAGACCCCCCAGGTTCCTGATGTCCGTCACGCCTGTAGCAAGGGTCACGCCTCCTGCCACGAGGAAGAGGGCGGCCTTCATGCCCACGTGGTTCACGAGGTGGAGCAGGCCTGCCTCCTGCGAGGTGATGGAGGCCAGTCCGAAGGCCGAGACGAGGAGCCCCAATTGGCTGATCGTGCTGTATGCGAGGATCCTCTTCAAATCCACGGAGCGGATCGCCAGGAGGCCACCGACTATCATCGTCGCCATGCCAAGAGGGAGGATGATGACGTTCCACTCAACCGAGGCCAGGGCAGGAAGGAAACGAGCGACGAGGTAGATTCCGGCCTTCACCATCGCCGCTGAATGAAGGTAGGCGCTTACGGGGGTGGGGGCCACCATGGCGTCAGGGAGCCAGATGTGCAGCGGGAACTGGGCCGACTTCGCCGCCACGGCCACAACGAAGAGGAGCAGAATGGGCAGCAGGAGGGGGCTGCCTCGAAGGGCGTCCCCAGAGGCCAACACATCTCCCATATCAAAAGAGCCCACGACCGACCAGACGAGCACGAAAGAAATCAGAAGAACCAAGCCGCCAAGGCCCGTGATAATCAGAGCCTTCAGAGCCGAAGAGATCGACCTTCTCTCGTCGCGCCTGAAACCGATCAAGAGGAAGGAGCTGATGGTAGTGAGCTCCCAGAAGACAAACAGGAGAATGAGATCTCCCGCCAGGGCCAATCCGAGCATCGAGCCCATGAAGAGGGACATGTAGGCGTAGAAGCGCGGCGTTTCACCCTCGTGGGTCATGTAGGCGTACGAGTAGGCGAGGATGACGGCACCTGCACCGGTTATCAGAACGGAAAACAGGAATCCCAGGGCGTCGAGTCTGAGGGCGAAGGCGAGACCCGCGGTAGGAACCCAAGGATAGGCCGCAGTGACCGGTCCGACGGTAAGCCAGATAGAGATGACAATGGCAAAGGACGCCACGCCAGAAGCAGCTGCAATGATGGGAGCCGTTCGGAGCCGAAACTGCTCGACAACGGGGGACACGAGGGCGGAGACAAAGGGTAGCGCCACCGCCAACGCCAACCAAGTTCCCGCTTCCACGTGTCCACTCCCGTCCAGCCGCTAAGACCGCTTCAGGGCTATCATCAATCCTCTTAAATAGGTGCGGCGGTCCCGTGGTCAACGCTTTTGAATCGACACGGCATTCGCCCCTCGGATGCTCGTACTCTCGCGACAGGACCTTGGGGAAATCCTCGATATGAGGACGGTCCTGGATGCCGTAGAGCGGGGGCTGGTGGAGCACGCCCGGGGAACCGCCACGATGCCCGCCAGGCAGATCATCCCTGTTGGCAAGGAGGGGACCATGTTCACCATGTCCGCCTTGCTGGCTGGGATGGGATATGCCGGGGTGAAGGTCGTCTCTGACTTCCCCCGGAGTGGTGAGACAGGAGTGCCCGCCATCAGCGGTGCCGTCGTCCTACTGGAGGGGGAAGGAGGACGGCCCCTCTGTCTCCTTGACGGCGGCTACGTAACCTCCATGAGGACAGGCGCCGCCTCGGCGCTGGCGGCCCGTTCGCTATCGTTGGTCGACAGTGAGACCGTAGGCATTCTCGGCACGGGAATCCAAGCCCGAACGCAGATCGTCGGACTTTGGACGGTAAGAGACGTGAACCTGGTCAAGGCCTTCAGCCGAGACCGCGGACACGTGAAGGACTTCAGCGAAGAGATGGCGAGTCAGCTCGGCGTTGAGGCCCTAATCGCTGACGCCCCTGAGGAGGTCGTTGCCGGGAGCGATATCGTGGTGACCGCCACGAATTCCACCGTCCCGGTGCTACCAGGCCGTTGGCTGGAACCGGGAATGCACGTCAACTCCATCGGGGGTGGGCCCGTGAGAGAGCTCGACGACGAGGTCTACAGGAGGTCCACCGTGACGGTGGATTGGAAGGAGGGCGCCCTGAAGGAGGCCCTCGACTTGCAGGAAGCGATCTCAACAGGTTCGTTCTCCCCCGAGCAGATCTACGCGGAACTCGGAGAGCTGGTTGCAGGGATGAAGCCTGGACGGACGGAGAGGGACGACATCACCCTCTTCCGCTCCATCGGCATGGCCATTGAGGATGTTGCGACGGCCGCGGTGGCCTACGAGAAGGCCCTCGAGGCGGGGATCGGCCTGGAGGTCGATCTCTAGGGCAAGGTTTATGCCGGGTGTGTCCTAGGGGCGCTGGGGGGTTCTCATGAAGGACACCTGTACCTTGGGGGTTGAGACGGCCCGGGGGGCTGGGGCGGCCTATGCGGACATGAGGGTTGCCGAGAGGCGCCTCAGCATGATTCGCATCAAGAACGACATCGTGGAGGGACTTTCCGACAACGCGAACTCCGGCTTCGGCATCCGGGTCTTGGCCGACGGTGCCTGGGGATTCTCCTCTTCGTCCATCGTGAACAGGAAAGAGGTCCAACGTGTGGCGGAGGAGGCGGTCCAAATCGCCAAGGCGTCTGCCCGAGTCAAAGCCGAGGACGTGACTCTCTCCGAGGTCCCCTCTCGGGAGGATACGTATCGGACGACCTGGAAGACGGACCCATGGACCGTCCCCCTGGAAGACAGAATCGAACTCCTCCTGGATGCCCAGAAGGCGCTGGCCGTCGACGAGGCCATCAAGGTGAGGATCGCCAATTTCCAGGCCTTCAGGGAGAGGAAGTACTTCGGATCCAGCGAGGGTTCGTACCTCGAGCAGGAGATCCTCAACACCGGGGCCGGGATCGTGGCCATGGCCATGAAGGACGGGGAGGTCCACACAAGGTCCTATCCTGCCTCCTTCGGCGGCAACTTCAGGGCCGCCGGCTGGGAATTTGTCGAGTCGATGGACCTGGCCGGGAACGCCGAGAGGACGGGGCAGGAGGCGATTGGCCTCCTTGAAGCCAAGAGGTGTCCAGCGGGGAAGTCTGACATCATCCTGGGCGCCAATCAGGCGGCTCTGCAAGTTCACGAGTCCTGCGGTCACCCCACGGAGCTAGACCGTGTCCTCGGCATGGAAGCCAGCTACGCGGGGACCTCCTTCCTGACTCCGGACAAGCTGGGGACCTTCCGCTATGGCTCGGACAAGGTCAACATCGTAGCCGATGCCACCATTGAGGGTGGACTGGGGACCTTCGGTTACGACGATGAGGGGGTCCCGGCCAAGAGGGTTGACCTGGTGAAGGAGGGACTCTTCAAGGCGTACCAGAGCTCGCGGGAGACCTCTACACTATTCAACGAGCCGAGCAGCGGGAACATGAGGGCCGACGGATGGAGCCGCATTCCGCTCATTAGGATGACGAACATCAACCTGCTGCCAGGGGATTGGGACTTCGACGAACTCGTGGAGGATACCAAGGAAGGCCTGTATATGGAGAGCAACAAGTCCTGGTCCATTGACGATCGCCGACTGAACTTCCAGTTCGCCACGGAGGCAGCCTGGGAAATCAAGGATGGTCAGCTGGGAGGTCTCGTCAAATACCCGAGCTACACCGGGATAACCTACGAGTTCTGGGGAGCCTGCGATGCCGTATGCAGCAAGAACCACTGGGTCCTTTGGGGAGTCCCCAACTGCGGCAAGGGAGAACCAGGTCAGGTAGCTCGGGTCGGCCACGCGACCGCACCGGCCAGGTTCCGCGACGTCCGCGTGGGGGTGGCCTAGGTGGGGCTGAGCAGGTCTGAGGCCTTTGCGATTTTGGATCGAGTTCTTGAACTAAGTCCTGCGGACCAGACGGAAGCGTCCTTGTTCGGCCACAAGATCGCCCTCACGAGGTATGCCAACTCGGCGATTCATCAGAATGTTGCCACGACGGACGTGAGCCTCCTCGTCCGGCTGGTGTCCGACAAGCAGATTGGTATCGTCAGAACGAACACGACGGACGACGCGTCGGTGAAAGAAGCTGTGGCCACCGCCGAGAGAATCGCCAAGGCGCAACGACCGAACAAGGAGTTCGTATCACTCCCAGAGGGGGGCAAACCGGCCAAAGTTGAAGGCTTCTCCGCTCGAACGGCTGGTTCGACGCCCGAGGAGAGGGCCAATGTGGTGCGAGACGTCGTCTCCATTGTGTCATCCCACGGCGCAGAGCAGGCCTACGGGGCCTTCGAGTCGAGCACGTATTCCTTCGCCGTCGCCAATTCCCTGGGAGCCCGCGCCTTTGATGAGATGACGACAGGTCACCTGACGGTGGCAGCCATCAAGGAGCACGACGGCGACAAGGGATATGGCTGGGGAGAGGATCTCAACGTGGACATTTCGCAGATCGACCACGGCCGCATGGCAGCGGAGGCGGCGACGAAGGCGGAAGACTCCCTCGGAGCCAAGGCTATTGAGCCGGGCGAGTACGAGGTCGTGGTGGAGGACTACGCTGTCGCCAACCTGGTGCTGTATCTGGCCTACATTGTCTTCGGCGCACTCCCCTACCAAGAGGGTAGGTCGTACGTGACCGGGAAGTTGGGCCAGAAGGTGACTGGAGAGATGGCTACGGTATGGGACGAAGGCACGAGGCCCGGCGGGCTCCCGTTGGCCTTTGACGCCGAGGGCGTCCCCAAGGAGCGAGTCTCCCTCCTTGAAGAAGGAGTCGCCAAGAATGTGGTCTACGACTCCTATACGGCCGGGAAGGAGGGGAGGGTGTCCACAGGCCACGCCCTTCCGCCACCGAATCCCATAGGTCCCATGGCGGTCAACCCGTTCCTGAGAACGGGGGATTCCGATCTCGATGAGATGATTGCAGAAACCAAGAGAGGCATCTATGTGACCCGGTTCCACTACACGAACCCTGTGGACGCTCCGAAAGCGCTGATTACGGGAATGACCCGGGATGGAACCTTTCTCATCGAGGACGGAAAAATCGTCGGTCCCGTGAAGAACCTGAGGTTCACCCAGGGGATCATGGAGGCATTCTCTGGAATGTCCCTCGTGGGAAGGAGTGCGAGACCCCACCGGTTCTCCTCATGGCTCGGCATCGGCGCCTCCACAGTTCCTCCTGTCAAAATCGACAGGTTCCGGTTCACAGGCGTGACTGAGTTCTGACGGGATGCGCTCACCACGCCCTCCTGGAACTCATTCCGGGAGGTAGAAGCTTCCCAGATCCCTCTTTCTCCTGAAGCGGTCAAGCGCCTGGTCTACTTCAAGAACCCCAGCGTCCGTAACCGCCGAGGCAACGAGCCTCCCAGGGACCCTTTCGAAGTAGAAGTTCAGAGCCTCGACCTCGCCACTGACCTCTCCCGGATCCCTCGACTCCTCTCGCCACGGGAGTTCTTGTCCCTCCAGCTCAACCTTGATCACCTCCAGCAGGGGATAGAAGGGGACTCCGGAGTCTTCGCAGGCCAGCGCCAGAGCCAACGTCCCGATCTTGTTCACGAGCTGGCCGCTTCTCAGGAGGGAATCTGCACCGGTGACCACCGCATCGCATTGGGGCACGAGACTCGGACCTGCCGCATCGACAATCACAAAGGCTTCGACGCCCACGGCTCGAAGGTCCTTGGTGAGCGCCACTCCCTCGCCCAGAGGCCTTGATTCGCCAACGTAGACGGTTAGGGCGGGAGATTGCTCACGGAGCCCCTTGAGCGCCTCAAACACATCGCTGCTGTAGCTCAGCGTCAACACCGTTTTGACACGCCTCAACACGGTCGGGGAGGCTTGCGCCACCGCCGTGCGAGCTCGCCGCAGACGGTCTCCCAGAGCTGCTAGCTTCCCCCAATCCTCAGCCCGGGCCAGCTCACACGCCATGGCGGAGGCATTGACAACTGCCGCCATCCACGGCTGGCCTCTCCGCATCAGCCTGTGGAGAGCCTCGGCAGCGGCTCCTATGTTGTCGCCCCCCCGGAGTCCGGAATACGCTTCAATGGCTCGAAGGGCGAGGGGCAGTGCTCCAGAGCTCGTGTCGGAGCCAATCTCCGCTGCAATCTCCCTAACTGGGTCGGGAAGCATCTCCCATCGTTCTCTCGAAGTACCTTTGGAAGCCTCTGAGATTGTTCAGGATCATCTTTTCGACAAAGGGGCGAGAAAAGCCGCGGACGTCGCCATACCACTCATCGTAAACGGTTTTTGTGGCGCGGTGGAGATCACCACTCTTGAGGACTTCCTGACACTTCTCGCTCCACCTCGTGTACTCGGCCTGCTGGTCCCGGAGGGCCCTTTGAGCGTCCCGCCGAGGGCCGAAGTGGGTGAACAGCAGCGTCCTCGGGTTGAACCTAGCCATCGTCTCCATTGCCTCTAGGGCGACGGGGAAGTCGAACTCCGGATAAGGCGTTGTGGGAAGGAGCCTCTTGTCTTCAGGGAGGTATATCCCGGCGGAGTCTCCCGCGAACATCGCGCGGTTGCTCCTATCGAAGACGGAGACGTGGTGTCGTGCGTGGCCAGGTGTGTACAGGATTTCCAGTTCCCGTCCACCCAGGTCCAGGACCTCTCCGCCGCTGAGAGCGACCATTCGGCTTTCCGGGATGGGCTTCAACGTCCCGTACTCCTCGAAGGCTTCGCCCAAGGCCTGAGTCGCGCTCTCGAGCAGACGGTCGGGGCTCGCGAGGTGGGAGAACCCTCGTTCATGGACGAAGACCTTCGCCTGGGGCATGTGGTCCAACAGGAATCCAGCTCCGCCTGCATGGTCCAGATGGATATGCGTCACGACGATGTTCTCTATCGTAGAGAACTCCACGTCCAGCTGTCTCAAGGCTGTAAGCACGTTGGAGTACACACGGGACGTCCCCGTCTCGATGATAGATCTGTGCTCATCGTCGATGAAGTAGACGCCGCCAAAGTTGGCTTCACCAAATATCTGCGTGTCCACGAGGTAGGTGCCGTCGGCCATGTCCAGCGGCTGGACGGATATGTCTGCCTGGTCCACGCGGAAGGAGTCTCGCCATCTTTGTTTAAGTTTTGGGCTGGCCAGGGCTCCGGTATCGCCGGGAACCCCTCCATCCCCTGAGAAGGGCCGACGGGCTGTGAAGAGGTTTAAGGCCTTCTGCGGATAGGCCTCCCCGACGGGGGCGTGAACTTGGAGGAAACGAAACAAGACTACGTTCGCCGGACCTCGGGTTCGGGGGCTCTGCACGAGAGGGCAGCGAAGGTGATACCGGGGGGCGTGTCCCATGGGATCCGATACTTCCCGCCCTACCCCTTCTACATTACCTCGGGCAAGGGCTCCCGCATATGGGACGTTGACGGCAACGAGATTCTGGACTTCTGGATCGGACACTTTGCCCTAATCCTGGGCCACAACCATCCGGTCGTGACGGAGGCCTTGAGGGACCAGTTGGAGCGTGGCGTGCACTGGGGAATGCCCCACGAGGGCGCGATACAGCTGGCGGAGGCCGTTGGCCGGCATGTCCCCTGTGCCGAGTCAGTCCGGTTCGCCAACACCGGGGCGGAGGCCACGATGTATGCGGCTCGTTTGGCCAAGGGTTACACGGGCCACTCTACGATTCTCAAAGCTGAAGGGGGTTGGCACGGCTTCTGCACCGACCTTCTCGTGGCCGTCCACGGGCCTTTTGACCGGCCAGAATCCCTAGGAATCCCTGAGGAAATCCAGCGCCGTGTCGCGACCTTCCCCTTCAACGATGTGGACGCCACTCTGGAGGCAATTCGGCGGGAAAAGGACCTTGCAGCCGTCATCGTGGAGCCTGTCTTGGGTGCGGGTGGAGCCGTCCCCGCTGACCCAGAGTTCCTGAAGGCTCTCCGGGAGGAGACCGAGGCTCGGGATGTCCTTCTGATTTTCGACGAGATCATCACCGGTTTCCGTCTGGGGCTTGGTGGCGCCCAGGAGTACTACGGCGTCGTGCCTGACGTCGTGGCCCTTGGGAAGATTCTCGGCGGAGGTCTTCCCGTCGGAGCGGTGGCGGGTGTCGCGGACGTCATGGAACTGACAAACCCCCAGGGCAGGGGCAGAGACGGGCAGAAGGTGTCCATCGGTGGCGGGACCTTCTCGGCCAACCCCCTCATGACTTCGGCCGGCCTTGCCACCCTCTCTTATCTGAGAAGTCACGAAGATGAGTACCGACGTCTCACGGTACTTGGGGATCAGGCTCGCACGGAAATCCGGGAGGCCTTCGCCGACGGAGGGGTGACTGCCGTCTGCAATGGAGTCGGATCCATCTTCCAAGTCCACTTCCCGCGGGAGGAGGGGCTGGAGATTCGGAACGCCCGTGACGTTTACCTCAAAACCTACCCCCGGCTCCGGGAGGAGGAGTACAAGCTTTTGCTTCTGAATCGGGGCATCTTCACGGTGCACGGCGGCGGGGCGCTGTCCTTCGCGCACACGGAGAAGGACATCATCCAGCTCCGAGAGGCGGTGGAGAGCATCGCGGAGGACGTGAGGAGGGCGATTGGTTGATGAAAGATGTGAAGGTGGTAATCTTCGGCGTGGGGGCCATCGGCGCCGCGCTGGCAAGGCAGTGTCTCCTCCGAGGTTGCCAAATCGTGGGCGCGGTGGACATCGCCGAGGACAAGGTGGGCCACGACCTGGCAGATGTCGCCGGACTGGACCAGGAGCTAGGCGTGGCGATTTCCCCGAGCATCTCAGAGGCCGTCGACAAGGGGGAGGCCGATGTGACCCTTCACTGCAGCACCTCCTACATAGGGGAGGCTCACCCACAGCTTGCAGAGATCGCCCTGACGGGTTCCAACGTCGTCTCCACGTGCGAAGAGCTCGCATTCCCCTGGCGCGCGCACCGCCCCATCGCCCAGGAGATCGACCAGGCTGCCCGGAGGGAGGGAGTGACCATCCTGGGGACAGGAGTGAACCCCGGGTTCGTCATGGATGCCTTGGCGATTGCCCTGAGCAGCATGTGCACCGAAGTCCGCCGAGTGCACGTGGAGAGGATCGTGGACGTGGCACGGCGTCGGTTGCCGCTGCAGAAGAAGGTTGGGGCGGGGCTGAGCGTGCAGGAATTCACTGCAAAGGTCAAGGAGGCGAAACTGGGGCACGTAGGCACTCAGGAGTCCATCGACATGTTGGCGGCGGCCTTCGGTTGGAATCTCTCGGAGGTGGCGGTCGAGATCAGGCCTGCTATTGCAGAGGGAGAAGTTTCCAGCCCTGAGCTGAAGGTATCCAAGGGTCAGTCGGCAGGCATCATACAGACCGGGACAGGACTCCTCGGTGAGGAAGAGCTCATCCGCCTCGACCTGCAGATGTACATGGGAGCTAGAGACCCCAGGGATGCGTTGCACCTCGAGGGTTCTCCCGGAGTGGAGGTGCACATACCGGGTGGCGTCCAGGGCGACGAGGCAACCGTGGCCGCAGTCGTCAACGCCATCCCGCTGGTCATGGAGGCCGAACCTGGCCTCAGGACGATGCTCGACCTGCCCCTGCCCCACTACGTTGGTCATCGCAAAGGCGCGACTAACCGCTCCCGTCGGTGAGCACGGGAGCAGGCCGTCCAGACCTGGACGCGGGATCCCGGGCCGGAATCAGCAGGAGACCGAAGGTCGTCAGCCAGATTGAGGCCACCAGGAAGGGCCAGATGTTGCCTGCGATCGGCCCGGTAGCCCGGGCGACGGAGGCCAGGACGATGGG
>CAYFZX010000010.1:28624-32810 GCA_964347795.1 uncultured Methanomassiliicoccales archaeon | reverse complement strand
CTGTCCGCGAAGGTGTTCACGTTCGTCGTCGCCTCCGGTTCCTTCAGGATCCGCTCATCCGACTCGAGGACCCCCCCGATCACCTTCAGGGCCCTCGGGATGTCGTCCTCATACGATACGCCGACGACCAGATCGACGCGTCGAATCGGCCAATGGTGGTAGTTCACGATGGGATTGCCCCAGACCTGAGAGCTCGACAGGACCACCTTCTTGCCGTCAAAGGTCTTCAGTGTGGTGGCGTTTATCGAGACGTCCTCCACAAAGCCGGTGACGCCCGCTGCCTCCACGACGTGGCCTTTCCTGAAAGGGCGGACGAGGATCAGGGTGATGCCCGCGATTAGGTTCGACAGGAAGTCTCGGAGGGCAAACCCGATGACGATTCCCAGGACGCCAAAGCTGATGACGAGGCTGGTGAGGTCTATCCCCAGCGGGGCAAGGATGAGGCCCAGGAGGATGACGTAGAGAAGGAACCGGAACACTCGCACGAGGAAGTTGCGCACTAGGGGTGGGAAGTCAAGGCGTCGAAGGATTGCCCTTACGGCCTTTGCCAGGAAGCGGATGACGACGACACCCGCGACGAGAATGACGATGGAGAGCAGGACCGCCCATACAGTGATGCTTCCCCAAATGATGGTGTCAAGGAACTGGGCGATTTGTTCTCCAAGCTGCGCTGCCACGTCCCCCAGCTCGACCATGCGAATCTCCGGAATCAAGAAGACAGGCCCTCATAAAGGTATGCCGCCCCGCGGTCGGGCAGGTTCTCAGTCGCGCCCGCGTTTCCTGTTGGCTCTCGGTTCTCGGAGAAGCCACCGAGCCGCGACCGACATGCCGACGGCGAGTACAATGAGGACATTGCTCCCCAGGACGGGCAAGTCCCCCCTGTAGATGACCAGCATAATGGTGACGAAGAAGGAAATGAGACCGAAGCCCGTGCCGAAGAGGATTAGGAGCCTTGCGGGGAGAGCGTGACGCCAAAGGATGAGCAGGCCACCGAGGATGACGGCGATCCCGCCCAGCGAGGCGATCAGGATGATGACCATGAAGACTCCTCGCAAGAGCGGGTTCATCGGGATGAAGCGGGTGATGAGTTCGATGAAGTCGAGCCAATGTGTCACGGCGTTGAAATGGCCCGCCTCAAGCAGGGCACCCGCCAGGATTGCTAGGAAAGCCGCCCTCCTCCGCCTCCGGTCCCGCATGCAGGAACCTCAGAGGCCCACGGCCGCCTCGACTTTCTCCAACTCCTCCCGGTTTCGCTCGAAGAACTCCCGGGGCCCTGCAAGCGCCTCGGTCAGGTAGCCGGCGACGGCGGCCTTCAGATCCTCGGGATGCAGTTCCCCCGATGAGTAGGCCCTCTCGAGCGCCTGGTAGTCCTCGTACTCCACATCACCGCCGTGGGCAGTCTCCCTCTCCACCCTTAGGGACGTAAAGCGAGGGAAGAGGATGAACTGACAAAACTGCAGCACGGGATTCCCTTCCACCTCCTTCGGGGGGCAAAACGCGCCTCGGACCTTCTCACGGATGGCATCAGGCGAGTCGTGGATGAAGATGCAGGTCTCGGGCTTCGACTTGCTCATCTTGAGGTCCCACTGGTCCATGCGCCCCCCGCCCTGCAGGCCAGACAGCATCGGCGTGTGGAGAGCCACCACCTGCTTCCATCCCAGCTTGGGGGCCAAGTCCCTGTACAGCATGTGGGCGCGTCGTTGGTCCATCCCCCCATAGGCCAAGTCAAGATCCAACCGGTGGATGTCGGCCACCTGCATCGCCGGATAGATGAGCCTCGAGGCGTCGAGTTCCGCCTCCTCCTCCTTCCTCCCCATGATGCTCATGGCCCTTCGGATGCGGGCCACCGTCGAGAACTTCGACACCCGGAGGACGGACCTCCAGTATTCGCTGTCGGCCACCAGGTCGCTTCCGTGAAGGAAGCTGACACCCCCCGAGACGCCGAGGGAGCGATAGGCCTCCACCGTGTAGTTCGCCGCCGCCCGGATGGTATCCCAGTCGCCGCCGAGCTTGTCGTTGATGAAGGCATGCCAATCCGCGAGAAGGACCGTCACGTCGAAGCCGACCTTGTTGAGGTCCATGGCCTTCTGTGCCAGGATAGGACCCGTCCCGAGGTGGACAAGGCCGCTGGGCTCCAGGCCGATGTAGGCCTTGGGGCGGCCCTGACCTTCAAGCAGGGCCTTCAGCTCCTCCTGCGTGATGACCTCCACGGCGTTCCGTGTCGCCAGCTCGAGCCGTTCGTCGAGGTTCACGATTGAGGCAAGAAGAAGGCTTCAATAAAGCTTTCTCCGCCGAGGAGCCAGCTCCAGGCCCAAAACGAGCCATGGTCGGCCTGGCCAACGCAGCCTTATTATCTCACGGGGTCAATGACGCAACGTGGGGAGGAAGATCAGAACTGGGATAAGGGCTGCCCCAAAGGTCCAGGAAAAGGAGCTTATCAGGAAGGCGAAGGAGCTTCGCAAACGTCCGGAGGTCCTTGTTCCAGAGTGCTCGGCGGAGTATTGCCCCCGCTGTCCCTTCGACCTCCTCCGAGAAAGGCTGATTCGCGTCTCGCAGGCCGCCGACGACGAAGCCGTTCTGGAACGCTACGCGAGGCGGGGTCACCCGTTGGTGAAGGCCTACGCGGCCACGCTACTCGTGGCGCTCCAGGGCAAGGCCCCCTACATGGCTCCTGCCAAGACACCCTACGGCACCGTCCTCTACGCCTTGCGGGGGAAGGCCCACCGGGAGAAGCTGGTCGGCGTCCAGTACTACGACGTCCCGGAGCTCCGGCTCCTGACGATCGGCGACATGGCCCGGAAGAGAAGACTCCACGTCTACTCCCTCAAGGACGGAATGATCACGACGTGCCGGGACGACAGGCCGCCCGAGGAGTTCGTGGAGGAGAGCCTGCGGAAGACGCGTATCGCATTCAGCCATCAAGAGGACGAGTACGTCTGTCCTCACGGCGAGGAGGACCCGGCGGTGGTCCTCGATTGGTTGGGAGCCGGCGTGAAACTGGTCGTCTGCAGGCGCTGCGGCCCGCCGAAGGAAAACATGCCCTCCTTTCTGGGGCAACGGATGATTGTACCCAGCCTTCCAGACTCCTTTGACGTTTACATTCGACCGAACCTGTGGTGCAGTGAAGAGGAGTGCACGTTTGGGGGAGATCACTCCCTGGAGGGTTCGAACGTCGATTCGTACCTCGCGGGGAAGATGAGCGAGGAACAGCTGATCGGGAAGACGTTGGAGGACATGATTCCCGAGAAGGCGACCTCGGACGGACTCTTCGTCGTGGGACACCAGTGTTTCGAGGAGGACTACCACTCCTTTCTGAAGGCCATGAAGGTGTCCTCGGAGCTCCTCCCCGCTTTCCAGGAGCTGAAAGGGCACGTGGGGGACGGCCTCGTCGTGCCAGAGGCCAGCGTGTCGAAGCTTGTCGATGCCTTGGACCGGGATCAGCAGGCTCACCTCCTCAAAACGCTGCTCGAGGACGAGGAGATGGCGGAGGCCATGCTGGAGGCGGCGGAGTCGGAGGGACAATCCATGGACGACGTTTTGGTCGAAGCCCTGGAGACCCGAAAGGACATGATGGTGCTCTCCAACGTGCCGACTTGGGACAACCTCCCTCCCCTGGCTACCATGGCGGACGGCGTCGCGAGAACCTACAAGACCAAGGGGAAGACGGAGGCGGCCCTGGTGGCGGGCAAGGGCCTTCAGGGCGAGACCACCCAGAAGATCCTTTCTCTGGCGCTTCTGCAGGGCCTGGATGCGGCGTCCGGGAAGAAGTGGATGTTCAGACAGGAGGAGAGGCAGCTAGCGGACTTCCTCACGCCCATGGTCGAGGACCTCCTACGGGCGGAGGGAGACAGGTACATCGAGGCTCTGCAGCGGCTGCTCACGGCCAGCGGATCAGGCGAGACACTGCCTACGAGATGAGTGCGTCCAGCACCCAGTGCGACACACCAGGGGCATAGGATTTCACCCGGTGCAGGGTCTCCTTCTCCACACGCTTTCCTTCATTCCGAGCGGCTTCATCAAGAAAGCCGGAGAGGCGCGACACTACCTTATCGGGACATGCCTCATGGTAGTGAATCCACCCCTCACCCCTCAGGCACCGAACGGCCTTCGGCAGATAGAGCCGCGTCTCCCTCAGGTAGCCGAGGACAATCCGGTCGGCCACCCCTTCAGGGGCCACCTCCCTGCA
>CAYFZX010000010.1:19885-28524 GCA_964347795.1 uncultured Methanomassiliicoccales archaeon | reverse complement strand
CCGTATCGTGCCCCCAGAGGAGTTCGAGGCGCGGCACTCTCCACGGGCCCTCGATGCCTCCCCTGACGTTCAGGACAGATTTGACGCCGAGAACCCTAGCGTAGGCCGTTCCCACTGCGTCCGAGTGCGGCCGCAGTTCCGTCGGGAGTTTCACCAACAGAACATCCCCTATTCTCTCCCACCGGCGGGGCAGTAGCCCCTTGAGTTCTCCGGCCACGTCGGCTCGCTCTTGGATGAGCTCGTAGGGCCTGGGGCCTGTTCTGTACCACACAGGCGCCGCTTGTGTCACCAGCTCGCCGGCGTCGCCCAACTCCGCAGCAGCCTTCAGCGGTATCTCCAGATACTCTCCCACCGCGACGACTTTCCGGCGAGGGTCCAGCAATCCACGGTCTCGGACTTGGCAACGGGCTGCCTCCCCGTGCCGTTTGGGAACCCTGAGGGCCATCAGCGTCTCTGGCGCACCCACTGCGTCACTTGACTGGATAAAGACTATTAAAGCCGCCGCTGCTTCCCACCGCGGTGAAGGGTCTTCTTGTCGCTGCGGTTCTCGTCCTCTTTCTCACTGGCCTCACCGCAGCGGAGGAGATCAGCGACCCGGCACGGACGAATCTCCTCCTGGGGGCCTTTGACACACCCCAGCTGGCCTCCGGTGACGAGGGCACCCTTGCTTTCCACCTCACCAATCCCTACTCTTGGTCCATGAACGGGACAACGCTCCTCGTGGAGATCTACGCCTTCGCGAGTCGCACCGGGACTGCCCGAGTCGAGGACCTTGACGCCCCCCCAGTGTTTGCTCAGTCCTCATCGCCAAGCGTCTTTGAGGATCTCGGCATGCTGCCCCCTGGCTCTACCACGACCCTCACGTTCACCGTGGAGACCGAGTCGGACACCCCGCAGGGGTCAGCCTTCACCCAGGGATCCTACTTCGTCCGGTTTCGCTTGGAGTTTGACTATCCACAAGGCCAACATGCGGTCATGGTCTCTCCTGGTTTCTACACCGAGGAGGAGTGGGGCTATGCGCTGAGGGACCCGACGTCGGAGGAGAGGGAGACGTACCGATACGTGGGAAACGCCAACTACACCTATCTTGGAGAGCGACTTGGCCTGACGAGCATCGACGGGATCCTGCCCGACACCGCTTTCGGGGTGAAGGAACCGCTCCCCCTCTGGCCCTTCTACGCGATCCTGGGAGGAGCTGTCGTCGCCTTTCTGCTGTTCGTCTACTACTACCGCAAGGAGCGGCGTTCCGACTCCAAAGCTATAAGGCATAACCGCAGATAGGAGCGGCGTGGTCCGCCTCCCCACCAGCAAGCGGGTGACTTTCTACGCCTATACCTTTCTCCTCTCCCTGGGCGTCGCCCTCTACCTCATCTGGGGTATCGCCTTCGGCGCATGGAATATCTTCACGGCGCAGAACATCGGCATCTACGCTCTGGTGGTCATCATGGTGGTCTTCGGGGCGGCCGGGATGCTGCTGTACTCCGGTGACTAGAAAGCGCGGGCGGCGTACGCTGCGACGGTCGTCTTCTCCCCGCACTCCAGGCAGGTGCCCTCGAACTCCTCCTCGAAGAACGGCGTCCCCAGGATGTTGCGGTCGAGCTTCTCCTCCATCTTGAGGCCGCAGTCCTCCCTCCCACACCACCCCGCCCTGAGGACTCCCTTGGCGGGAACTTCTTCGTAGGAGGTGATGGGGTGGATGCTGTCCTCCAGCTGCCTCTGGGCCTTCACGAACAGGTCTCGCTGAATCACCTTCAGGGCGGTAGCCACCCGCTGTGCCGCCAGCGACCTCTTGACCTTCCTGCGGCGGCCCGAGTCCCTTCGAACGAGGGTGACGTAACCGCCGTCAATCTCCTCGACCCCGATCTCGACCCGCAGGGGCACCCCCTTTCGCTCCCACTCATAAAACTTCGCGCCGGGTCGGATGTTCCTGAGGTCCAGCTCCGCACGAACGCCGCCTACCAAATCCTGGTAGAGGGCCTTCGCCTCCTTCGTCACGACCGCCTTCTGACCCTTCGCCAGAATGGGGACGACGACGACCTGGATCGGCGCGATGTCGGGTGGAAGGACGATACCTTTGTCATCGCCATGCGTGGCCACGATGGCCCCGAGGATCCGCTCACTCATCCCGTAGGTCGTCTGATGGACGTATCGGCGGTTCCCCTCGGCGTCCTCGAAGTCGATGCCGTAAACCTTGGAAAAGTTGTCCTGGTAGTGGTGCATGCTCGCCACTTGGAGGGCCCGTCCGGCCGCGGCCACGTAGACGTCCGGGACCACCGAGTAATGGGCGCCGGGGAACTTGTCCCAATCCGGCCGCTTGCTGATCAGCGTCGGCAGCGCATACCTGCGGGCGAGGTTGGCCCAGATCTTCAGGTCCTCCTCCACCTGCTCGGTAGCCCCGTCGAAGTCATCGTGACACGTGTGGGACTCGAAGAAGAAGGAGAGCTCCCGCACGCGCATGAACGTGCGCGTCTGTCTAGTCTCGTACCTGAAGGTGGGGGCGATCTGGTAGACTTTCAGCGGGAGGTCGGTGTGGGAGCGAATCCACAGCGAGAAAAGGTCGTACATGGCCGTCTCGCTCGTCGGCCGCAGCAGGAGACGCACGTCCAGAGGGGTGAGCCCCCCGTGGGTCACCCAGTAGACGCTCTCCTCGAAGCCCTTGATGTGGTCCGCTTCCTTCTGGAACTGCTCTTCCGGAACGAGGACGGGGAACTGGACCTCTTCGTGGTCGGTCCGAGCCATTTCGTCGTGCATGAATCCGTTCATCAACCTCATGACCCGCAGGCCGTAGGGCGTCCAGACGTTCATCCCCTTGATGGGGTATCTCTTGTCCACGATGCCGGCATCGTCGATGACCTGCAGGTACCACTCCGCGAAGTCCCTTTCCTTCTCCATCGGAGGTATGACGATGACTGGGGTCCTAAAAGAGGTTTCCCAAGGTCCTGAATCGACTCGCCCTCGTGCCTGGGCATCCTTAAGTACGCCCTGTCCTTCGTGTCATCATGGCCCGTATTGTCGAGTGTGTTCCCAACTTCAGCGAGGGTCGACGGAAGGACGTCGTGGACGCCATCGCCAACGCGGCCAGGGAGGTTGAGGGCGTCCGCATTCTGGACGTTGAGATGGACGCCAGCCACAACAGAGCCGTCCTCACCTTCGTCGGCGAACCGGAGCCCGTTCAGGAGGGAGCCTTCCAGGCCGTGGCGAAGGCCGTGGAGCTCATCGACCTCAACGTCCACGAGGGAGAGCATCCCCGCGTCGGTGCGGCCGACGTCGTCCCGTTCATCCCGATCTCCGAGGTGTCTCTGGAGGAATGCGTGAGGCTAGCTCACGATCTTGGGAAACGGATCAACGAGGAGCTGGATGTTCCCGTCTACTTCTACGCCGAGGCCGCCCTCAGAGAGGAGAGGCGGCTGTTGCCCAAGGTTCGTAAGGGCCAGTTCGAGGCGTTGAAGGAGGAGATGGGAGTCAAGCCGGAGAGGGACCCTGACGTGGGGGAAGCCAGGATTCACCCGACGGCAGGGGCGACCGTCGTCGGCGCCCGAGGCCCGCTCATCGCCTACAACGTGGACCTCTGTACCGACGACCTGGATTTGGCGAAGTCCATCGCGAAGAAGATTCGTACGAGCAGCGGCGGCTTCCCCGCCATCCAGGCGGCCGGCTTTCGGTTGGAGGAGAAGGACATGGTCCAGGTCTCGATGAACCTGCTCAACTTCCGTGAGACCTCCATCCCCCGGGTGTTCGAGGCCATCAAAGAGGGGGCGGAGGCCGCGGGGGTCCCCATCGAGCGAAGCGAGGTGGTGGGCCTCATACCTCTAGACGCCCTTCTGGACTGCGCCGAGTTCTACCTCCAGCTCCACGGGTTCGACCGGTCCCAGATCCTGGAGAGGAGGCTATGGGAATAGACCCCAAGGCCTCCCTGCACGACTTCCTCGAGGAGGTTGCCTCCAAGAGCCCCACGCCGGGCGGGGGAAGTGTCGCCGCCCTCACGGGTGCTCTGGCCGCAGGTTTGGCGAGCATGGTCTGCCGCCTGACCATCGGCAAGAAGGGATACGAGGAGTCCCAGGACGAGATGGAGAGACTCCTGGGCGAAGCGGAGGCGCTTCGTGAACGGCTGCAGGAGCTAATCCGCGAGGACGCTGCGGCCTACGATGGGGTGGTGGAAGCTTTCCGAATGGACAAGTCCACGCCCGGGGCAAAGGCGGCGAGGTCTGAAGCCATCCAACAGGCGATGAAGGGGGCCGCCCGGGTGCCCATGGAGACGGGGGAAAGGTGTCGCGACCTCCTCACGATCGCGGAGCAGGTGGCCGACCAAGGCAACGTGAACGCACTCTCCGATGTCGGCGTTGCCGCCCACCTGGCGTTGGCAGGCTTTCACGGTGCCCGGCTGAACGTCGAGATCAACCTCCCCTCCATCAAGGACGAGGCCTTCGTGAACGGCCTGAAGGAGAAGCTCGAGAAGGTGGAGTGGGAGGCCGTGCAGAGCCATGCCAACGTGCACCTAGCCTGCGAGAAGAGGCTTCGAGGCTGAGCAAACCCATTTATCGCCGGGGGCCGTATCGACGCGGGGATGATCCCATGCCTGACGTGAGGGCAACCCGCGGTCCCGAGATCCGCTGCAAGGGATGGCGACAGGAAGCCCTTTTGCGGATGATCGAGAACAACCTGGAGAATGCCGAGAAGCCGGACGAGCTCATCATCTACGGCGGGACGGGGAAGGTCGCCCGGAGCTGGGAGGCCTTGGGCCGCATCATCGAGACGATGCAGGGCTTGGGGGACGACGAGACCCTCCTCATCCAGTCGGGGAAGCCCGTCGGCGTGTTCTCCACCCACTCGAGGGCCCCCCGTGTGCTGATCGCGAACGCCAACCTGGTGCCCCGCTGGGCCAACTGGGAGGATTTCTGGCGCCTGGAAGAGAAGGGGCTCATGATGTTCGGTCAGATGACGGCCGGCTCGTGGGCCTACATCGGAACCCAGGGAATCATCCAGGGGACCTTCGAGACCTTTGCGGCCTGTGCACGACGACATTTCGGTGGTTCCCTCAAGGGGAAGGTCGTCCTCACGGGCGGCCTCGGCGGGATGGGGGGCGCTCAGCCGCTGGCGGTCACTATGAACGAGGGCGTCTGCCTGGACGTGGAGGTCGATGAGGCCAGGATTCGGAGACGGCTCAAGGCCGGTTATTGCCGCGAGATGACCGACGATTTGGAGGAGGGCCTGGAGATGGTGGAGATAGCCGCCAGGGAAGGTGAGCCCCAGTCGGTGGCGTTATTGGGCAATTGTGCTGACGTGCATCCGGAGCTCGTAAAACGGGGATTCCGACCTGACGTCGTGACGGACCAGACATCGGCCCACGATCCTCTGGAGGGGTACATCCCGGCCGGCCTCAGCCTGGAGGAGGCAACCGAGTTGCGGGCGTCCGACCCGGAGGAGTACCTCAGGCGCTCCAAGGGTTCGATTGTGGACCATGTGAAAGCCATGCTGGACTTCCAACGGGGGGGCTCGGTGGTCTTCGAGTATGGCAACAACATCCGGGGACAAGCCAGGGATGCGGGACTGAAGGAGGCCTTCGGCTTCGAGGGATTTGTGAAACTGTACATTCGGCCCATGTTCTGTGAGGGGCGGGGCCCCTTCCGATGGGTGGCGGTATCGGGGAACCCGGAGGACATACTGGCCACGGACAAAGTCGTCCTCGAGCTCTTCCCGGAGAACGAGCAGCTCACGCGGTGGATCACCCTGGCCGAGAAGCACCTGCCCTGGGAGGGACTTCCGGCCCGGGTGTGTTGGCTGGGTTATGGCGAGAGGGCACGCTTCGCCTCCAGGATCAACCGGATGGTGTCGAACGGTCGGGTCGACGGCCCGATTGTCATTACCAGGGACCACTTGGACAGCGGGTCAGTGGCGTCTCCCACGAGAGAGACCGAGGGAATGAAGGATGGCTCCGATGCCGTGGCGGACTGGCCCCTGCTGAACGCGTTGCTGAACACCGCCTCGGGGGCGGACCTGGTGGCCATCCACAGCGGCGGTGGCGTGGGGATGGGCTATTCGGTCCACGCTGGAATGACTGTCGTGGCCGATGGCACCGACGAGGCGGCGTGGCGGATCCAAAGGGTGTTCGCCTCAGATCCCGGCATCGGCGTCCTTCGACACGTGGATGCCGGCTATGAAGAGGCGATGAGATTCGCCGAATCGGCCGGCCTGCGCGTGCCCATGAAGCCTGAGGACTGAGGTGTCGCAGACAGGACTACATCGCCGACGTCGTGAATCCGATGTCGCGGGCCAGGGCGTAGGGCGTGTAGACCGGCTCGGGAATCTCGTACCACCACTGGACCTGCTCCGCCTTCTTCCCCAAGGCCTCAATCTGCTGCCAGAGATGGAGGAAGTTGTCCGTCAGTCGCACGTCCTTCCACGCCTCGACGACCTCGCCATCCTTGATGTGGAAGATGCCGTCTCGAGGGATCGTGCTGAAGTCTCCGTTGACGTAGGATTGGTAGCGTGTGTACCACGTGTTGGTCAGCCAGAGCCCGTCCTTGACCTCCTCGAATAGCTCATCGCGACTTCGATCGCCCGGTTGCAGGAAGACCGCATGCGGCAGGGGCTGAATCAAACCAGCGTTAGCTGTGGTCTCGGTCTGGAACTGCTTCGCGGTGGAGGTGTTGTGCAGGTAGGTCTTCAGGACCCCTTCTTCGATGAAGACATTTCGCTGCGTCGGCACGCCCTCGTCGTCGAATCGCCTCCTGTTGATGGAATCAGCGCTCCCGTCGTCAGCGACGGTCACCGCCTCCGAGGCCACCTTTTCACCAATCTTGTCCTTGAAGGGTGACAGACCTGCTAGAACGGCATAGGCCGAGGCCCGCAACCCGGCCTCGTAGACAAGGGCCCCCAAGATGAGCGGGTCGAAGATGACGTCGTATTTCCCTGGCTCGCCGCTCTTGGGCTCCTTGGCCATCGCGGCGATCTTCCCCGCTTTGTGTCCGGCGTTGTCTGGTGTGAAGTCGCTCAGCTTCGTGGCGCAGGAAACCCCGTGGCCGCTAGATTCCGGCCCCGCCAGGGCCCGGAGGGAGATGTAAACACTGGCCTGACGGTCATGACCCTCGGCCCCGTTGGACGTATGGAGGAAGTTCTCATGATCATGCTTCCAAAAGCTGCCTGCCGTTTCCGTGGCCCCATGGGACAGTGCAGCATTGATGGCAGCCTCCACATAGTCGCCGCCCTCCCCCAGGTCGAGGATGCGCTTGTCCGGTGAGAAGTCCTGATACGTGAAGGGACCCTCCGCCAGGCCACCGTAGAGGGGATTCTCTTGGGATTTCCTCGCCAAAGCCACGAGGTCATCGACGGCCTTGTCCACCTTCGACAGGTCCTGTATTTGTGTGGCGACGACCCGCTTGTCCACCACCAGCCCGACGGTTGCGGCTCGCTCCCTCCAAGTATTGCTGATGACAGGTTGGCTCTGAGCGAAACGAATCTGGTACGACCGGTTGACGTCCACGCTGGCCACGACGTCCTGAGCACCGGCCTTCAGTCCCCTCTTCACGATCCTCTCCGCGATTGCAGCGTAGTCCGCCATTTCCTCACCTCAGCGGTATGCCTCGCAGTCGGATCGTTGGACCGCCCAGCATGGCGTCGAGGCTCTGCGTCGGATCGGATTTCCCGCAGAAGCCTCCCTCGAACTCGAGCTCCTTTCCCACGGCATCCACCGCGGACCAGAAGGCGGGTGTCGTGATCTCCACGACAGTGCCCCTCAGGGGTTGCTTGACCTCCCCGTTCTCAATGAGGTAGGCCTCACCCCCGGCGTACTTCGCGTTGTATCGGCGGTCATCGATGTTCCACTCCGTGAAGGACTTCATGTAGACGCCTCTCTTCACGCCCTCGATCATCTCCTCGACGGACCAGTCCTGGGGTTCAACAAAGGTGTTCGCCATGCGGACGATGGCCTCAAAGCTGTAGTCCACGGCACGGGCCGCCCCATTGCTCCTCGTCCCCATCACCGCCGCCGTCTCCCGGTTCTGCAACAACTCGTTGATGATCCCGTCTTTGTACAGGTACCGGCGCCGAGCCTTCACCCCCTCGTCATCGTACTCGTAGTAGGCGATGGTGTTTGGCACCGTGGGATCATCGACGACGTTCACCACCTCGCTGCCGACCCTCTTACCCAGAGACTCCGGTGTGATGAACGACTTCCCGGCTTGGGAGGCTTCACGGCCTAGGACCCGATCCGCCTCTGCGGGGTGGCCGCAAGATTCGTGGCTCGCAATGCCGGTCACGTGTGGCCCCGCCACGAGGTCCATCTTCCCCTCTGGAGATTTCTTTCCCTTCTCCAGGCGCGCCTGCATGGCGCGAGTCTCCTCCAGGACCCGTTCGAGGGTGTTCCAATCCTCGTGTGCCTCCCATCCGCCACCGAAGCCATACTGCCTGGTGGTCTGTTCCACCTCTCCATCATGGGTTACCGTGAGGATGACAGTCATCCGTGCTCGGGGCGAATAGGATCGAATCTTCGTGCCCTCGCTGTTGACGAAGTACTTGTCGATGATCTTCCCATTCCAGGTGAAGACCCTGGCGGGGATGTTGATTCCCAAATCCATGAGCTCCCTGTCGACGTGGGTCAGGGTTTCCAGCTTCTCCTCCAAAGGGGTCTCGAAGATCGGCTT
>CAYFZX010000010.1:0-19785 GCA_964347795.1 uncultured Methanomassiliicoccales archaeon | reverse complement strand
TCGGAGCCGAGTCGCCTTTTGGGAGGAGGGTGGCTTTGGGGATGAGGCAATGATTCGGGGCAGATCGAGAGCCCACGACTATTTCAGGGCCTTTGAGGAGGGGATGGGGGACGAGGAAGTTGCGGAAAAGCTCCAGGTCTCAGTAGGGACGGTGGAGAGGTACCGTCAGCTCCCCCGGTTCTATGATCTAGCGGAGCTGGAGGACATCGCCATCAAGCTCCGGCAAAGGCGGTCCCACCTGTCCACCATCTACAAGATCGCCAGGAGGGACCCGCGTTTTCACCCTTTCGACAACATGTTCCTCTTGGCCGCCATCTGTCGGCGAATACTCAAGGCAGGCCGGATCCTCTCAAGGCTGGAGGTCAACGCAGCACTGAAGAAGGCCTACGACCCAGAAGTCCACGGCGAGGCCTACAAGATGGTGTTCTCCGAGGCGAATCTAGCCAACCCGAGGAGACGACCGATCGCCGCTCTCTAACATGCCAGATCATACACCTCCCAAACTCCGAGCCCCCCTACTCGCCGTCGACGGCCTGGTGCTGTACGAGGGCAAGCTGGTGGCCATCAAGAGGAAGAACTACCCCTACCAGGACCTCTACTGTCTGCCAGGAGGTCTGGTGGACTACGGGGAAACGGTGGAGGAGGCCGTCGTCCGGGAGATGAGGGAGGAAACGGGCCTGGTGACGAGGGTCGTGTCCCTCGTCGGCGTGTACTCCGACCCCGATCGAGATCCGAGGGGGCACGTCATCTCTCTCGCCTTTGCCCTCGAAATCGTCGCGGGAGAACCCGTTGCTGGCTCGGATGCCGCGGAAGTGGGTCTTCTTGATCTCGGAAATCTTCCCGAGATGGGGTTCGACCACGAGGACATCGTCGCCGACTACCTCAAGCAGGCGAAGGGCTGAGACACCCTTCATGCCTCGGGGGTCTGTCGCCTCGGCGCGGCGATGTATCCGACAGCGACTATGGCTATGGTCGTCAGGATGAAAGCCACGCTGGCGATTGGGTCATAGGAGAGACCCTGGGCCATTGTCGCGAACCCCGCGCCGAGGCTAACGAACCGCACCGCTGCGGCCCCTAGGCCGGCGACCATCGCAGTCCGCTGACCGATCCTAACTCCCACTCCAGCAAGGAGGAGTATCAGGATCACGAGGGCAGCATTGGCGAGCCACTCCGTACCCAGTGGGGGAAGGGTGTCCAGCGAAAACGGAAGTGAAAGGAACGCCAAAACTGCGGCCGCGATCACGAAGAGGAGCTTAACGCCTGGGCCGTACCCATAAAGCTGCCTAAAGGACTGAGCAGTCTCCTTGGGGGGGCCCATCCGCTCAATGATGGTGCCGACCTCCTCGGCCTCCTCGAGCGCCTGCGCCTCGATGTTTGAACGCAACTCCTGGAGAACGTCCCGTCGAACCTTGGCAGACATCCCGACCAGGTGTCTGGAGACCTGACTCAGATACCTATCCAGAGCGCTCATGGCGTCCCCCCAAGACTTGTTGGCAACTCCAGGTCAACCTCTCCCACACCTGAGTGGCCTCCTTTAGTGCCTTGCGACCCAATTCCGTGATCCGATAATACCTCTTGGGGGCGCCCTCCTCTTCCGTGCGCCAGTCTCCCTGAAGATAACCTTTCGCTTCCAGCTTCCGTAGGGCGGGGTAGAGCGTCCCCTCCTTGAGATCGAAGAAGCCATCGGTCGCCTCCCGGAGTTCTCGGATGATCTGGAATCCGTACTTTGGCGTTTCCCTCAGGACTGCCAAGAGCAATAGCTGGACGGACCCTTTCTTCAGCTCTGTGGTCCATTCGGGTGCGATCTCAGCCATAAATAAACGGAAGAACCCTCCGGGCCTATATGAAGGGCCCGGAGGGCAAGGGGGAGGACCTAGGGTTTGACTCTCCTCCGGTAGGTCTGGAAGAGGACCAACCCGAGGACGGCGAGTCCAACCACCGCCGCCTGGATGAAGTAGGGCCCCAGTCCGGGGATGACCTCACCCGTGGCGATGATCCGGCCTTGAGGCACGAAGAGGCTGGCGTCCATGCCAGGGTCGTGGAAGATCACGTTGCCCTGGGGGTAGACGAAAGCGCCCCAGAAGGCGATTCCCCTGAAGAATCCGGGCTTGATTCCCCTGAAGTCAGGAATCTTTTCGGCCCGGAACAGCTGGAATGCCATCTGCATCTCTTCGCCGTCGACCGTCACGTCGGAGACCCAGAAGATTCGGCCGATTCGCTCCCACTCGTCCTCGAATTTCATCGAGTCCGCGGTGATGAGAAGTGGCCGATCTCCGATGCTGTCCTCGTTGTGCTCGCGGCTATCCTCGAGGCCTCTGAGCGCGAACTCCAGGCGCAAGAACCTCTTGGTCAGCTCGGGGACGTAACTGCCCGCGAAGACGTGCGTCACCAAGGCCAAGCGAGAGTCGTCGTCGCCCCAGTCCCAGCCTTCGACGTAGTGGTCGTACTTGAAGGTCCCATTGACCGTCAAGCCTGTGACGGTATCAGTCCTCTTCATGAGCCCCACGATGTGTCTGTCCTCACTGACGGTGATGTTGTAGACTGGAACGTCAAGGGTGGTCTCCACCAGCTCCACGCTGATGTGGAAGCTGAGGGTGATCCGGTCGAGTCCATCGCCTGCATCGTCAAAGGGTCCGACAAGTGTGTAGTCGAGGTTTCTCGCCGTGACGTTGAAGTCCACTGTCATCAAGGTCGGGTCGTCGTCGTCCACTACCAGTCCCTCAAGCTCCCACGTCTGTCTCAGAGACAGGAACTTTCGGGGGATATCATAGCTCCCCATGAGGATGTCCATGGGACCCATCTCGTGAGGGATGTGGACGAGACCGTCATCGTCCGTGTCCTTGAACTCCAGCATGAAGTCGAAGCTCTGGACCATGATCGTCCGCACGGGCAGGGGCGTCAGGCTGTGGACTAGTCCACCGGATTCATTGTAGACCTCTGCGGCACCGAGGTACCTGTCGTACTCTGCAACCATCTTGGGGTTGTTTGGGTTGGTTTCGTTCCCATAGAGGACAGCGAAAGTCGTCGATCCGACGTCGATCCGTATCCAGTCGCCGCCTCCAAATCGCTCCGTAGAGCCGGTCGTAACTTCTACCTGCAGGTCCCGCTCGATCTCGATCTCGTCGTCCTGAGCGACCGCTAGGGCTGCCAGGGGGGAGGCCAAGAGGAGGAGGGCCAGCAGGACGCTTGCGGTTGCCTTCATTTTGCTCACCTCTTACATAGCGACCCTTTTCCTGTCGAGACGCTATGTGCATAGCAACACTATGTCTCCTATAAAAGAATTGTCCTTCGATAATCAGCAATGACTCTCATCATCTCCACCGAGAGCTTCTACTGATAATCAAAGCATGGCTACGGCGCCGAAGGTAACATAAAGGGGCAAGGTGAGGATCCCAGGGCAAAAAGGGATACCGACAGGAGGACTGGAGAGGCAACCGCTTTAACCCTGGTCTCCTCACGGCTTGCGGTAGGGTATGTTCTCACTATCAGTAATAAAAGTTTGCGTTTCATTATCCTGGGGGAGAATGGTCGTTGGCGCCTGCCCGACGGCAGAGTCATATGGCCGTGGACCCATCCCAGATTGTGGATACGGTCCTCGTCCTCCTCGATGCGAACGCCCTCTTGATGCCCTTCCAGTTCTCCATCGAGCTGGAGGAAGAGCTGACGCGCCTCCTGGGCGCCTACGAGATCGCCGTCCCTTCCTCCGTCGTAGCGGAGCTGGAGAGTCTGGTGTGGAGTGACCGAAGGGCGAAGGCAGCCCTGGATTTGGCGTCCCGCTATCCGGTGATGGAGACGGAGGGCAGCGGAGACGCGGCCATCCTCGCAGTGGCAAAGCGAACCCAGGCGGCCGTCCTCACGAACGACCGGGTGCTGAGAAAGCAGCTGCGGGAGGCAGGCCTTCCTGTGATCTACCTCCGGGGAAAGACGAAACTCGAGGCGGAGGGCATCACCTTCCGGTAAAGGTTTTCTCGGCTCAAACCTATAGCCTCCTCGTGAAACCGAACCTCGTGGAGACGATGAAACAACTTGCCCTCTTGGGGGCTATCCATGAGCACGTGCCGGTTTCGACCACCCAGCTCGGCAGGCTGATGGGCATAAGCCAGCAGT
This sequence comes from uncultured Methanomassiliicoccales archaeon, assembly GCA_964347795.1. Taxonomy (GTDB): domain Archaea; phylum Thermoplasmatota; class Thermoplasmata; order RBG-16-68-12; family JAJISG01; genus JAJISG01. The sequence goes on along the minus strand of CAYFZX010000010.1, from coordinate 15,678 downwards.
CCGCCTCGGTGCGCATCCTGGACCTCCTAGAGGCTGGACTCATCACCCGGAACCTGGGCGCCCGCCGCCAGCAACTGAGACTGACGGACAAGGGCCTGGAGATCCTGCGCAGCGAGCACGCCGCCTATCGCAAGATCTTCGAGATGGAGGGTCGCCTCCCCGTGCGAGGGCGCGTGGACCACGGAATGGGCGAAGGCTTCTACTACATGAGCCAGGAGGGATACAAGAAGCAGTTCCGCGAGAGGCTGGGCTTCGATCCCTTTCCCGGGACCCTGAACCTCCGACTGGAGGGAAGGGAGTCCGCCAAGTTGGAGGTCCTTCAAAAAGCCGAGGGCGTCCTCATCGATGGCTTCACCAGTGGCAGCAGGACCTTTGGCGGGGCCAAATGCTTCGTGGCTACGATGGACAGTTTGGACTGTGCTGTGGTACTCCCCCATAGGTCCCACTACGACGATGTCCTCGAAGTGATATCCCGACACAAGCTTCGGGAGAAGCTAGGTCTGAAGGACGCGGAACTCGTGGAGGTTGTGGTCCAGATCTAGCCCCGAGCCACGATAACTACTTCATTCGCGGAGGTCCATACTAGAGACGAGGAATGCCAGCGGAAGTGGAACTGAGCGAGAACGCTCTGGTCGTCGCCAGAAACCGATACCTGAAGAAAGACGAGACGGGCGAGATCGTTGAGACCCCGGAGGAGATGTTCCGGAGGGTCGCCCACAACGTCGCCCTTGCCAACGAGGAGTACGATGATGGCAGGACCGTCTCGGGCGAGGAGGAGGCGTTCTTTCAGGCCATGGCCGCACTGGAGTTCCTTCCCAACAGTCCCACCCTCATGAACGCGGGGACGGACATCCAGCAGCTTTCCGCGTGCTTCGTCCTCCCCGTGGAGGACTCGATTGACAGCATCTACAACGCTCTCAAGGCCGCGGCCCTCATTCACCAGAGCGGCGGTGGGACGGGCTTTTCCTTCTCCCATCTCCGGCCGGCTGGAGACGTGGTAAAGTCCACGGGTGGTGTGGCCAGTGGCCCCGTCTCCTTCATGAGGGTGTTCGACCACAGTACCGAGGCAATCAAGCAGGGTGGCCGACGGCGAGGCGCGAACATGGGCATCCTGCGGGTGGACCACCCCGACATCGAGGAGTTCATCGTCTGCAAGGCCTCGGAGGGCAGCTTCTCGAATTTCAACCTCTCCGTGGCGGTGACGGACGACTTTATGAAGCGGGTGGAGTCCGGCCACAAGTACGAAGTAGTCCACCCAAGGACTGGAGAGGTCGTAGGCCAGAAGGACGCACAGGACATCTTCACTCTCATAGCGGAGACGGCGTGGCGCACCGGCGATCCAGGAATCATCTTTTTGGACCGGATACAAGCCGACAATCCGACCCCTCAGGTCGGCTCCATCGAGGCAACAAATCCGTGCGGGGAGCAGCCCCTCCTGCCGTACGAGGCGTGCAACTTGGGCTCCGTGAACCTTTCCCGCATGCTGAAGGGGCCATGGGGGCAGGCGGAGGTGGATTGGCAGAAACTGGAGGATACCGTCCGCGTGGCCATACGGTTTCTCGACAACGTCGTCGACATGAGCAGTTTCCCCCTCGACGAGATCACGCGAATGGTCCAGGGCAATCGCAAGGTGGGCCTCGGAGTCATGGGTTGGGCCGACGCGCTGGTTCAGCTGCGGATCTCTTACGAATCTGAGGAAGCCCTGCGATTGGCACGTCAGGTCATGGAGTTCATCCGTCGGACGGCGGACGAGGAGTCGAGGACGATCGGCGAGGCGCGCGCGTCATTCCCGAACATCGAAAGGAGCGTCTACAAGCCGCCGATGCGCAACGCTACCCGGACCACAATCGCGCCCACTGGCACGATCAGCCTATTGGCGGACTGCTCCAGTGGCATTGAGCCCCTCTACGCCATCACCTACGTGAAGCGTGTGGCCGAAGGAGAGACTCTCCTGGCCGTCAATCCCCACTTCCGCCGGTACGCTGAGGAAGAAGGGTTCTACTCGGAGGATCTAATGAAGAGGGTCGCGAAAAGGCATTCGATACGTGACCTCGAGGAGATTCCCGCAACAGCCCGAAGGATCTTCATGACCTCCCATGACGTGACCCCCGAGGCCCACGTGCAGATCCAGTCTGCCTTCCAGGAGTTTGTTGACAATGCCGTGTCCAAGACGATCAACCTCAGGAGGAGTGCCAAGACGGAGGATGTGCGGCAGGCTTTCACACTGGCTTGGCAACTGAACTGCAAGGGAATCACGGTCTATCGGGAGGGGAGCAAGCGGGAGCAGCCCCTAAGCCTCCCTGAGTCGTCGCCTAAGGAGACGTGCCCCGACTGCGGGGCCGTCCTGGGAACGGCGGAAGGGAGCATCGTGTGCGTTCGTTGCGGCTACAGCAATCTGGACTGACTCAGAATCTCCCCGTCACGTATTTCATCAAGGATTCGAAGAAGAGTCTCCCGTCGCCCTGTGGGGTGTTGCCCCCGCGCGTCCAGTCGGGATGCAGGTGCCGGTGGAAGGATCTCTCGGGGTGCGGCATGAGACCCACAACGTTCCCCTCCGGATTGCAGATCCCGGCGATATTGTCGATGCTCCCATTCGGATTCCAGGGGTAGCCTGCGTAGTGTCCCTCTGGATCGACGTATCGGAACAAGACCTGGTCCCCTTCCAAGAGCGACTCCAGCATCCTTTCTTCCTCCCCTTGTGGGAACGTCAGCTTCCCCTCGCTGTGAGCAGAGGGAGCAAGCATCACCGACCCTCGTTCGAAGAGGGCCAGGGGCTCGCAGACGTGCCCGTTTTCGAACTTCAGGAGGGTGGGCCGGCACTCATAGCGGGCGGAATCGTTCGTCGCCAGGACAGCCTGAGGCACGTCACTGATGCCTCCGAGGGCGGGCAAGAGGCCCAGCTCCACGAGGACTTGGTAGCCGTTGCATATGCCGACGACGGGCTTCCCTTCGTCCACGAATGCCACGATATCGCCCAGAAGGCGGCTCTTCACGCGGGCAGCCCAGATGGCACCCCCGCGGACGTAGTCGCCAGAGGAGAAACCGCCAGGGAACACAAGGACGTGGTAATCCTCCAGGTTCCTCCGCATGTCTTGGGGCACGTCTCGCACTAACTGGTTGAGATGGACCCTCTCCGGGTCTGCTCCCAGAGCCTCGAAGGCCCAGTGGGTCTCGTCCTCGCAGTTTGTCCCCTCGATGAGGAGAATACAGACTTTGACGTCCTGGTCTCTCAGCGACCTACCCCCCTCGTTTCATCCACCCACTCGCCTCGGCAGGGTTGACACCCAGGTGTCCCTCATCTTCTCCATAGGGAGACTGAGAGACCTTTCGCCCGCCCTGATGACGAGTTCCGATCCCCCAACCTCACCCATCCGCTTCAGCTGGATTCCGTCGAAGGCCTTCTCGAATCTGGCCTCGGTCCCAGGCGGAACCTCCACGAGCCATCTCGTGTTGGACTCGGAGAACAAGTACAGGTCGGGGCGCACGTTTCCCGCGTTCACCGTTACCGTGGCTCCCATATCACCTCCCATGCACATCTCTGCCAGAGCTACACCCAGGCCCCCGTGAGAGAGATCGTGACAGGCTCGAATGAGCCCTTGGTCGATGGCGCTCAGGAGGGCGTCCACCGAACCCTTCAACGAGGCGACGTTCACATCTGGGACCACCCCGCCCTCCCCTCCGACGAGTCTGTAGTACTCGCTCCCGCCCAGCTCCTTTGTCGTCTTGCCGACGAGGTAGAGCCTGGATCCTCGTGCCTTGAGGTCGGAGGTTACGCACCTCCTTAGGTCTGGCACTATGCCGATTCCGAGGATGACTGGGGTGGGGGGAACGGGAGACTGAGGCGTCTCATTGTAGAAGCTGACGTTCCCTGACGGAATCGGTAGATCCATGGCCGCCGCGACCGTCCCCACGCCGCGAACAGCCTCCCGGAAGAATCCCAGACGGTCAGGACGCTCGGGATTACCGAAGTTCATGCAATCACTCAAGGCATGAGGCCTGGCGCCAACAGCCGCAAGGTTCCGGCAGACCTCGTCCACGGCGGAGGCACCGCCTCTGTAGGGATGCAGGCGGGTATACTGTGGAGTGGATGCGGTGGCGATAGCCAGGCCGCGCCAGGATTCCTCCAACGGCTTCAGCACAGCGGCATCTCCATGACATTGCTTGCCCAGGACCCCCTGGAGGGGCTTGATGACCGTCGACGCCTTCACCTCGTGATCGTACTGTCGGATCACCAGCTCCTTGCTGGCAACGTTGGGGCTGGACAGGAGACTCATCAAGGCCGCCCCATAGTCCGTCGGCTCCGGGGGGACCACCTCCTTCCTCTCCTCAAGGCCGAGATCCGTCCGGAAGGGGCGGCAGTATTCCGGTCCCTGGGTGTAGAAGTCGAGGTCCATCTCGAGAACCTTCTCGCCTTGGTAGAAGACTCTCGCCACCTTCTCCTCGATGACGTGACCCACGGTCGTCGCCAGCACGTCGTAGAGGTCGAAGATGCGGAGCACCTTCTCCACGTTGTCAGGGTGGACCGCGAGCATCATGCGCTCTTGGGACTCGCTCACCCAGATCTCCCACGGGGAGAGCCCCTCCTCTTTCAGCGGGACGTCGTCGAGGTGAACCTCGGCTCCGAATCCGCCGGCGAGGGCCATTTCCCCCACAACACAGCTCAGACCGCCGCCGCCCAGATCCTTCATCCCGTTGACCAACCCCTCCTCGACGGCCTGCAGGCAAGCGTGCATGAGGGGCTCCTTGGTGATGGGGTCTCCCAGCTGCACGGCCCCCGCGCGCCACTCCTCCCACATCTCTTCGGTGAGCTCGAGGGATGCGAAAGTGACGCCGTGAATGCCGTCCCTTCCCGTCCGGCCCCCCGCCAAGATGAACACATCCTCGGGACCGCTCACCGCGTTGCGCTGGATGTGGGCCTTTGGGGCGATGCCCACGCACCCCACGTTGACGATGATGTTGCCGAGGTAGCCCTCGTCGTAGAAGATGGACCCGGCCACCGTGGGAACTCCCACCCGGTTGCCGTAGTCGCGAATCCCTGCCACCACACCGGACATGAGGTACATCGGGTGCTTCACCCCCTCTGGCAGCCTCTCATGGGCGTAGTCCAGGGGCCCGAAGTGGAGGGGATCGACCAGGGCGACGGGCTTCGCGCCCATGCACAGAACGTCACGGAGGATGCCTCCGATGCCCGTTGCGGCGCCCCCATAGGGCTCCACCGCGCTGGGGTGATTATGGCTCTCGATTCTCAGGGCGATGGCGTGATCCCTATCAAACTCAACGACCCCCGCGTCCCCCTTCATCAGAACCTGCGGTGCCTCGATGCTGAAGATGAACTCCCGGAGGAAGAACTTGGAGGACTTGTAGCAGCAGTGCTCGGACCAGGCTTGGGCCAGGGACTGGAGCTCGACGTCGGTGGGCCTTCGTCCCAACTGGCGGAAGTAGTCCTGAATCTTCTTCATCTCCTCCAGGTTGAGGGCCAGGCCCAGCTCCTTGCTGATCTTGGGCAGGTCGGTGTCGGAAGCCTCCAAAAGCTCGATGGAGTGGAGGGGAAAGGGGACGTCCTCCCTTCGGTAGATCTCTCCCAAGCCAACTCCTCGATTCAATAATGGGGCTGCCTAATTAACCTTAGGCGGGCTTTGTTCGTCTAATTTGCCGGGCGGTCTCATCCGTATGCCCAATCCCCGGGTGACTCTGGGCTTCTACTCGCTGGCGAATGGGGCTCCTACGGGGTCTGCCGGCGAGGAATGATTGGTACTCCTGCTCATAGATGTCATTGGCTAGTCGGGCGTGGGGCTGAGTCGTTGCGACGGATTCATGCCCCGGTGTCCGGCGATGGCATCCAAGGAAACTCCTCGCTTCCTGGCTTGCGTGCTGTCCGTGTGTCCTAGCAAGTACGAGATACTCGCTTGACGCCCCTTGCCTTGACTGCCAGTCAGCGCCCAAATTCTCAGAACCTCAGGAAAATGCCAAGGAGGAAGAGGGCCACGGGCAGCATAACCATTCCCATCACGGCAATAACAGTCTCCGGATTGAACGGCCAAACACGCAATTCCTTGACCTCACGATAACTTTCGAGGGCCAACAACACCTCTAGGTCTCGCTCCAGCTCACTCGTCGTTCCACTTTCGAAGCCGCCAAGCCTTTGCCGCAACCGGCTCCCAAGGCTCCCAAGCAGCCGCTCTCTAGCGTCTCGTGCAAGCCGATGCACGGGAAGGACGGTTGTCAGGAATGTCAGAAGGATTACCATCATGATTGCGCCAATGGCAAGGGCTGAAGTGAGGGCTATGTACGGCAACTGAAACGTCCTGAGACGATCGAAGAAGAAGGGAATGTACAGAGAACCACTGGAGATAAAGAGACTTACCCTGATGGAAAGCTTACCGATTGTGCCGAACCCTCCGAATCCATCTGGATCAAAGACATCCACACTCACGTCCATGATGCAAATCCTCCGCATGAAGCCATACATTGAGACTGTCACGTGAATGCCAATCCCCCATGCCAACACCATGGGGATGGCCAGAACGGCCACCATGATGATTGTAAGAAGGGTATGCTCGGCTAGCATTCCACCGATCAGCGCGAGGAGGGCTAGATAGAACACGAGCGCATAAACTAGGTAGTTCTTAGATTTGAGGAGTCTCAGTTTCATCTCATCAAATGCATCCCGTTCGTGATCGCTTGACAACTTGTCTCGAAACCTGTCGCTGAAGGAATCGATGGCAAATTCAAACGCGTCGATCAGGAGTGCACTTAATGCGAGCGCAAGGGAGCCTAGGACGATTTCCCAGCTGTCGAACAACATGTCCCCTGTTGCCAGGCCGAATATGATCGGAATGCCGAAGGCTATCGAGCCGAATGTCGCCAGACTGAGAGTGATTCTAGAGCGCAGGCTGGTCGTACCCAGGATCTTGCACAGTCGAGTCACAATCTTCGTGAAGAAGTAATAGTCATTTTCGAAGGTTGCCAGTGCATCCCTTTCAGGCGCAACTCCAGACCTGTCGTTCGAAGAGCCGTCCCCCACAAAGCGGGATTATTCTGACGTCTTAAAGCTTTGAGCTATGACAATTTCATCGGAGCAGCCCAGGGTCATCCAACGAACGTGAAGTAGCCTTTGCCCAGCTCCCCGAACCTGCTCGATCGACAACAAGGGAGACAGAGTCGTGCAGAAGGGACCCGTTGAGAAGTTCAGCCCTTCGAGAGACTTCGCCGCCGTAGCCAAGGCTTGGGAGATGTGCTCCTGGGTTGTCTAGCGATTCATTTGAATCTGGCCATGCTGAGGATGAGAGAGAAGCGGAAAAGGGGGCGGATTTCCGACGCCCCTTGGGACGAGATGGACCTTCTAAAGGGGGGTGAGTAGCGAAGCTATCGGCTCACGCCGTCAACTGAAGGAGCTGGATGGAGTAATCGTGTATTACAGGATTGGCGAGGAGCCGGCGGCACATGTCCTCCACGAGGTCGTAGGCCTTTCCCTCGTCCTCGAGATCGAGCTCCACCTCGAAGACCTTGATGGATTTGACGCTGGAGGTCTGGTTGAAGCCCAGAAGATTGAGGGCCTTCAACGTGTTCTCTCCCTCAGGATCAGCGACACCCTTCTTGAGCCGAACCTCCACCCTCGCCGTCACCATGGTCGTCCTCACCTCTCCTTACTATTTATGGGATTCCACGGACAGACGGTCACGCCGAGGCGGTGCGACGATGGCCTCCTCGAGTCATCTCACGACGTAACACGTAGGACTGAATCAGGAGATCCACGGCGACCCCCACGTCCTCCGTCCGCGTGATGTGGAACTTCGACTGGAACCAGCCCCAGCCCTGCGTTGGCGGCGATGGCAACGCGACACCGTCCGCCCCAGTCAAGGAGGCAACGGGCGGAAGGATGAAGGCCTCCACGTTGTGCCGGTGAGGCCGCACTTCCGCAAAGACCCTCCGCAGGTCTCTGCTCTTGAAGGAGACCCAACCCGTCATGGCCTTCGTCTCGAGCCGATCCCCCGCTTCAGTCAGACGCGCCCCGACCCTTGCCTTGAGGGCGCGAAGCAGCGTCTTCCCTCCTGCCTTGGGCCCAGCCTTCTGCCTAGGGGGACCCACTGACACCCTCCTTCTGGAAGATCAGCAAGTACTTGAAGCCCCGGAGGAGGAAATTCGCCCTGCGGGACCAGTGTTCCCACGAGGGATTGAGGGAGTGGTCGTTGCGGCGGGCGACAGCGACGACGTCGACGGGTCGGAACAGCCTGCCGAGGATCGCGAACAAGGTGAACGCCACCGGGGTGAATCGGGATCTCCGATACTGATCGCTGATCAGCCAGGCAGTGTACCCGCCAGGACGGAGGACCCGATCCACCTCCACGGCGATCAGACCCAGCTCCTCATAGAAGCGGCTGTTGTCACTCGGGATGGCTCCAAGGCAACGCGGGTCATCGGAATACTGCAGGTTGTCGCCGTACGGGGGATCTAGGAAGACCAGTTGGGCGAACTCGTCTGGAAGGGGCATCTCATGGGCATTAGCGAGGTGGATGTCAAGCCGTCGTGGTGCCAGATCGAAACCCACCGCCCGTCGTCCCAGGCGACGCGCAACATCCACTGAAGTCCCGCTGCCCGCCATCGGATCCACGATCCAGTCTCCCTTCTGTGTGAACCGGAGAACGAGATTCCAAACGAGTCCTGCGGGCGTAACGCCTCGGAAAGATTGGTCCCCGAAGGACTCGCCCGGGGGACTCTGATAGGGGAAGTCCCAGAGCGTCGTCGTCTGGAGGGAAAGCCTTTCGATGGTCTCGCGGAGGAGCGGATCCATGGCTGCCGGGCTATGGGTTAGCTCAATCGTATATAACCGCAGCACGGGGAGGTGGACGAAAGTGTTCCCAAGCCGCGCAGTTAAGTATTAGGGCCACGTGCCTTTGCGCGCCCTCGGACCAGCGAGGCGGCGGGCGGTCGGTGCGGGGAGGTGTCTTCCGTGAGGCTCAGGACGGACAGAAGCTACTTCGTTCTTCTCGTGGCCTTCCTCGGCGGCATCGGCATTATCGACACCGCGATCCTGAATCCCGCGATCGCATCCTACGCCACGGCTCTGGGTGCCGATCTGTTCCAGGCCAGTTTCATCGCGGGTCTCTACTCCTTGGTGGCCATTCCCGCGAGCCTCGCCATGGGCCTAACGATCGATGTCATTGGGAGACGGCGCGCCCTGATCATCGGTCTCGGGTTCACAGCCCTGTGGATCTACGGCTACTCCATCGCCGCCAATCCGCTCCAGCTCATGCTGTTTCGAATCACCCACTCCTTGAGCGGCTCCTTGGTCTTCCCGGCGAGCATCGCGATGATCGTCGATGCGACGAGACAGAAGATGGGGCGCAGCATCGGACTCTTCTGGGTGGTCATCGGGAGCGTCATTCTCATCGGCTCGGGCATTTCCGCCACCCTGGTCACCACCCTCGGCTTCCGCTCGATGTTTGTCCTCATCGCGGTCATCTCGCTGGCGGGTCTGGCCCTCGCGCTCTATGTCCCCGAGACGGCCCGCGACCGGGTCATGCCGAGAGTATCGGTGGGGATCATCGCCTCATCCCTCCGATGGCTCTCCGTGGCCTACGTCTCCATCTTCTCGCTCTACTTTGCCTTCGGGGCCATCGTGGGATCCCTACCCCTGGTCTTCATCCAAGGGGGGGCCAGCGAGGAGGCCGCCGCTCTGAGCACGGCGATCTATATCATTCTTGCCACCGCCATCTCGCTTCCGGTTTTCTACTTAGTAGGCCGACTCATGGAGCGGTTGGGTCCCTTCCGAATGTTGCTCACAGGCATTTCCCTGGCGGCCCTTTCCCAGGCCATCATGGTTGTCGCGATCGGTCCACCCCTCCTCTACGTCAGCGCCGCCGCCTTGGGAGGAGCGATCGCCTTGGTCTACGTCGCCTCCACGGCGCTAGCGGCCCTGCCGAGGGCGCGGGGGGCGTCGATCGGGCTCCACCAGACCGCGAACATTGCCGGCGTGGCGGCGGGGGCACCCCTTTCGGGCCTGGTGCTCCAGTCTCTGGGTGGGCTCGCTCCGTTCACCTTGACAGCCCTGGTCCAGGTCGTCACCCTCACATTCATCATGGCCTCCCGGAAGGCTACGAAGAGGGCAGAACTTCAGGTACTGGAAACTCCCGGGCAACCCCTCTATCCAGATGTCGCCCGGGGGAGACGATAGCCGTTTCGACCGCCGGCGACCGGCTTAGGGAATGATCCTCAGCTCCTTTCCCGCCTTCTCGAAGGCCCCAAGGGCTTCGTCTAGGTCCTCCCGCGTCAAGGCCGCGTTCATGATGGTCCGTATTCGAGCCTTGTCCCGGGCCACCATGGGAAAAACGATGGGAAGGGCGAAGATCCCCATTCCATAGAGCTTCTCGCTGAGCTGCTTCGCCACGGCACTTTCCCCCACGATGACCGGCGTGATAGGGGTCTCGCTGATGCCCGTGTCAAAGCCCAAGGACTGCAACTGCTCCTTGAAGTAGCGGGTGTTCTCCCACAGCGTCTCGACCCACTGCGGTTCCGTCTCAAGGACGTCGATGGCGGCGATGCATGCGGCCGTAACCGCCGGAGAGTGAGAAGCGGACAAGAGCCAGGTCCTCGACTTGTTCAGGGCGAAGAGCTTCAGGTCCTCGCTCCCCGCGACGTAGCCTCCCTGCACGCCGAAGGCCTTGGAGAAGGTGCCCATCTCGACGTCCACCCGACCCTCCACGTTGAAGTGAGAGGCGATGCCTCGGCCTCCGTCCCCCAGGACCCCCTCACCATGAGCGTCGTCGACGTAGGTCATGGCCCCGTACTCCTCCGCCAGCTCCACGATTTCGCCAACGGGTGAGATATCGCCGTCCATGCTGAAGACGCCGTCGAAGGCGATCAGCACTCTGCGGTAACCCTCCTTCTGGGCCTCCTTCAGGTCCCGCTCCAAGTCGGCCATATCGCAGTGCTTGTAGATCATCCGGTCGGCCTTGGTCAGGCGGACGCCGTCGATGATGCTCCCGTGATTCAGCTCATCGCTGATCACGACATCGCCCTTCGCCACCAGCTGCGGGATGAGCCCGGAGTTGGCCGTGAAGCCCGCCGAGTAGACCAGGGCCGCCTCCAAGCCCTTGAAACGAGCGATCCGCTCCTCCAGCTCTTCGTGGAGCTTCATGTTCCCCGCGATCGGACGGACCGACCCGGAGCCCGCGCCGTAATCGTCAATGGCCTGCTTCGCGGCCTCCCTCAGCTTCGGGTGGTTGGTCAAGTTGAGGTAGTTGTTGGAGCAGAGCATGATCAGCTGCTGACCGTCCACGACACTGTGTGGCGCCGATGAGGTCTCCAGCATTCGCAGCTTCCAGTCCAGGCTGTTCTCGACCAGCTTGTTGTACTCTTCCCTCATGAATGCCGTTGGTCCTCCCATTCCATCCCTCCTACTCCATATACAGGACGACTTTCCCACAGTTTCCGGACTCCATCACCTCGATGGCCTCCAGGAACTCCTCGAAGGGAAACCGATGGGTGATGATAGGCTTGAGGTTGAGCTTGCCCGACGTCAGCAAGCCGGCCATGCGGTACCAGTCGGCGTACATCCTCCTGCCGTGGATGCCATAGAGCTGGATTCCCTTGGTCACCATGTCGGAGGAGACGTCGACGACGAAGGGATCGGCGTAGATGCCCAATACGTGCATCCCCCCACCTGGCCGGAGAATCTTCAGTCCCTGATTGAAGGCGTGGGGACTGCCCGACATCTCCAGGACGTGGTCCACGCCGCGCCCCTCCGTCTCCTGCGCGACCACAGCCTCCAGATCGTCGGAGGCCTTCAGCACGTAGTCTGCCCCCAACTCCCTGGCCAGGTTCATCCGGTACTCGTTCACGTGGCCGATGGCGAAAATCTTCGAGGTGGCGATCGCCCGCAACAGGGCGACGCTCATCAAGCCCGTGGGCCCCAGCCCGAAGACCGCTACGTTGTTGCCAGGCGCGTCGGCGGAGAAGACGGTCTGAACCGAATTCCCGAACGGGTCTTGGATGGTCGCCATCTCCAAGGGGAGGTTCGCGGGGTTGACGATGATGTTCTCCTCCGGGACGGCCACGTATTCGGCGAAGGCCCCGTCCCGGTCGACCCCGATGATGTGGACATTGGGGCAGATGTGGGACTGTCCCGTACGGCACTGGTAGCAGGCGCCGCAGGCGACGTGTCCCTCGGCCGAGACGTAGTCGCCGACCTGGATGTGGGTCGTGTTTTCCCCCAAATCGACGACCTCGCCGGCAAACTCGTGGCCCTGGATCAGGGGGGGCTTGATGCGTGCCTTGGCCCATTCATCCCACCGGTAAATGTGCACGTCTGTGCCGCAGATCGAGGCAATCTTGACCTTGACCAGCACCTCCCCAGGACCCGCCTCCGGTCTGGGAACCGTCTTCATCGTGGTGGCACGAGGGGCGGCGTCAGTCTTGACAGCGGCAAGCATTTTCTCAGCCATGGAGACCCGTTTGGCAGGAGAAGACCGATTCTATAATTAGGTTACCTAATTGCGATATAGACTCCTCATGGCCTTGGTTTCCTTAGATGGCGGAGGCGAGTGAGCAAGGCTCCGTGGGATGCAACCAAGTTCCCCTGGATGAGGGTTCGCAGGCATCTTCTTGGAGGGCCACTACGGAATGAGGCATCCCGCGCGATGGAGAGTACCGTCCTTCGTCTCCAGGAGCCTCGGAGCCCTCAGAAGACGGTCATCAGCAGGACGATGGTCGTCACGGCCGCGATCACCACCCCAAGAATCCCACCGACCTTCGCCCAACTAAGGGGGGCCGTTCCCCGGACCTCCCCGGTCTGGCCGTTGACCAGGAAGTGGTATTGGCGCGAACGGTAGAGGTAATTGGCTAGGTAGACAGGAAGCAGAATGTGCTTCCACGTGGGATCGTTCAGCTGGGTACGAACTCGGAGGTTCCGGTAGGTATCGCCACCCAACTCTCGCCGGCAGGCTTGCCATTCCTCCGACTTCATATGGTCCCGGGCGGACTCCCACAAATCCTTCGGATCCAGCGTGTACTCCTCCGCGGCAAAGCCCGCCAGGAACTCGCCAGCATAGGGCACCACCCGCTTGGTGTGGAACGGCATGACCTTCCCCAAGGTCCCCTCCGGTAACCCTCGTGAGGCGTACATGAGCACGTCGTCGTAGAAGCGGGAGTGATGGCCTGAGCGATACGTCCAACGAGTCTTGCGCACCGTCCGTCGGTTCTTCCCCGAACCCACCGTGACGTAGTAGTAGTCACCGCGCAGCCCCGACCAGTCCGATTCGGCTTGGGCGTCGAAGGTGAAGAAGGGGGTGTAGATCCCTCGCAGCTTGGTGATCACCGCTTCCCTTTTCAGGGCTCCCGGGCTGATGAGCCGCCGCCACCACGCGTTGAGCCACCGCCGGTACTTGCCGCGGGCCGCCTCCGGGTCAAACGCGAAGGGGACCAGCGCGACGGGTCGGACGAGGTTGGGATTGCTGGGCGTCTCCATCACCGCTTCCGTGCCGCAAAATGCGCATTCGGAGATGATGGCCCTCGGCTCCACCGCCTGTATCGCGCCACAGCTATCGCATTTGAAGGTGCGCTGCTCGACGCCCAGTCCGCTGTCCTCGGTGGCCGGGCTTAGGGGGAGCTCCTCCAGACTCTGCTCATCGACGGCGGTCAGGTCCAATTCTATCTCGTTCTCGGTACCGCAATAGGGACACTCCATCTTCAGGGTGCCAGGCGCGAACTGCAAGGAGGCCCCGCAGGAAGCACAGGGGTACCCCTCAATGAGCTCCTCATCCGGCTCGAGGTCCTCGGGTAGGTCCCGGTCTGCCACGGTATCACCTTGCCCTCGCACGGTGCCTCAGGCGCGGACGCCGGGGTGTCTAGTCGCCTAGCTTCGTGCCGCACTCGTTGCAGAACTTGCTGCCGCTGGGCACAGACTCCCCGCAGTTGGGACAGTTTCTCGTCTGATCCTGGCGAGTGCCACAAGCGTGACAGAACTTCGATCCGGGCGGCAGCATGGTCCCGCACTTGACACACGGGACGCCGGGGGGCGCTCCGGGCTGCCGCATCGCATCCATCAGGTGATACCCCATCCCGATGCCGGCGCCAACGCCTACGCCCGTGGCCGCCCCACCCCCCTCGGGGTTCACGGCGGCGTCTCGCATGGCGGTCCCCGCCTGGTACCGAATGAATTCAGTCCCCGTGATGGCCATGGAGGCCCTGGTGTCCACCGCGCGCTGCACCTCTTCTGGAAGGCTGATGCTAAGCCCGCTGATCTTCTGAATCTCGAGGCCGTACAGCTCGAAGTGGGTCTTGCTTTTGGCGAGGATGACCTGCTCGATCTCCTCCAGGTTGGCAGCGAGGTCGAGGACGGCCAGGCCCTGTTCCTTCATCTCTCCTAGTGCGTCGTAGGTGACCAGGACCATCTGCTGTTTGATCCGCTCCTCCACCTGGTCCGCCGCGGACAGGCTCAAGGTGCCGACGAACTGGTTGATGAAGTTCTCGGGGGCGGAGATCCGGTACCGGAACTCCCCGTGAACCCTGAGGCTCACGACCGCGAACTCTCGATCTCGGAATTGATAGGGTTGCTTCGATCCGAACTTCCCGTCAAAGGGCCTCTTCTGGAGGTAGTAAACTTCGGCCACCTGCTTCACCCCAGAAAGGGCCCTCACGATGGGGCCGACGATGGGCGCGTTGATGCTGGTCAGGGCATACCGCGCCGGGCGATCGATGTACCCAAGGGACTTCCCATCCCGGTAGAAGACCGAGATTTCATCCTCCCGGACTACGATGTTGTCATTCAGCCGGATGTTCCGAGGGAGGTGCCACATGACGTTCCCCCGTTTGTGGGCACTTGACCAGCTGTAGGTCTTCGATCCGAAGAGGCTCATTCGGTCACCTCCGTGCGTGAAATGACAAGCATTCTCTTCTTGAACGTGTCCTCGAAGCCATCCAATAGGGTCCTGAGCTTCGTCATGCTCCCAGGGAATCCCTCGTCGTCGTCTGCCGCAAGCTTCAGGTTGGCGGCCTCTTGACCGAGGGCCACCACATCGTCGAGCAAGGACGCGTCATACTCGTAGAGCCGGTTCATCTCTGGCTCCTCGATGCGGATGTCGGCGGAAATGCCGGAGTAGCCTCCCTCGGCGTGTCTCACCTTCCCCTCAAGCGTCTGGAAGCGGTTGATAATGCGACCCAGCTTATCCAAGTCCTCATACTGGCTGTTCTCCGCCAGGGCTTCCCGGACCTCCTGGGTCGTGACCCGGGCGTCCTTCAGCATGTTGGCCATCTGGATGCGGAGCATGTTGTCGGCGGTCCGGATGTCCTCCCGCCTACGGTAGCCCGCAAAGCCAGGGACGTGGAGCTGAATTCGCTTCAGAAGTCCCCTTTCTTCCTCGACTCTATCGCGCAAGTCCGTCATGGGCCCACCGAGGCGGCATCGAAGGTTGGGGTTATGTAGGTTTGGGAGCTATTCTGTCCCGCGATTGCTACAACACCTTCGTGACGATGAGGTAGATCCCCCCCAACAAGACGAGGAGAGGCCAGACAATACCCAGATCCAGCACGATCACGTTCAGGGTCACGAGGAGCCACAACAGGCCAACGACCAGGAGGACAAGACCCCAGAAGACGCCTCCGGATCGCGTGAAAATCTCAGTGCTCGTCCTTCGTGATTCTTCTGGCATAACGGCTACATGAAGGGTGAAGGATTTATAC
>CAYFZX010000009.1:28776-33917 GCA_964347795.1 uncultured Methanomassiliicoccales archaeon | reverse complement strand
TATGGGATGTCGGGGGCGGGGTTTGAACCCGCGACCTCCGGATACCCCAGGAGCGCCCTGGGCCGTAACTCGGGAATCCCTATGAGTCCGGCGCTCCACCAGGCTGAGCCACCCCGACGAGACGATGAAGCTGGCGTCGACTAATAAGACATTCGCTGCACCGGGTCCGTCAACGTCACCATTACTCTTATTTCACACGCCAGTCTTCCGTTACTGGGGTCTCACGATTGGCTAGCGTGCGATCGAAGACGGCGCCTAGGACTGAAGACTCACGGGTGGTTGCTGGCATCGTCCTCGCCGCGGGCCGATCCTTGCGATTTGGCGGCGCCAAGTTACTGGCCGACGTCGACGGACGTGGAGTGCTGCAGACCACGCTGGACGCCGTCCGCGAGTCAGCCGTTCGAGATGTCATCCTCGTCCTGGGCCATCGGGCGATGGAAGTGAGGAGCTCAATCGATGGCACGGGCATCGAGTTCGTGGTCAATCCTGACTTCGATCGGGGAATGAGCACCTCCATCAGGGCAGGAATCGAAGTGCTGAAGGAAGACGTCTCCGGGGTGATGTTCATCCTCGGGGACCAGCCCCTGGTACGCCCTCAGACTTTGGACCATCTGGTGGAGGCGTACAGGACCACAGACCTCCTGGCGGTCGTCCCGAGCCACCGGGGCCGAAGAGGGAATCCATGTCTGCTGGACCTTTCCTTACGTCCTGAGATGGAACACCTCGAAGGCGACGTGGGATGCAAGGCCATCGTGGAGGGTCTAGAGGCCGTCGCGGTCGTTGAAGTGAACGACCCAGGGATCCTGACCGATGTCGACACTCCTCAGGATCTGGAGCGCCTGCGGGGGAAGGCCGGCAGGGAGGAGCTCGATGGCTGAAGACGGAAATGTGTGGCTCCACCTCACAGTAAACGGCCAGTCCTACCACGTCGTGGCTCCCGTCCAGAAGACCCTTTTGGAAGTCCTGCGCGAGGACCTGGGCCTTACGGGAACGAAGCACGGATGCGAATTGGGGGAATGTGGCGCTTGTGGAGTGCTTGTGGACGACCGCTTCGTGCTCTCCTGCCTCACGCTGCCGATCACGGTGCAGGGACGAGACATCATCACAGTGGAGGGGTTATCCCAGGGGGACCGACCCCACCCGCTCCAGCAGGCCTTCTCTGAACTCGCCGCGGCCCAGTGCGGCTACTGCACCCCCGGTTTCTTAATGGCGGCGAAGGCCTTGCTTGATGGCAACTTCTCCCCCTCAAGGAAGGAAATCGTGGAGGCGTTGAGCGGGAACCTCTGTCGCTGCACGGGCTACCTGAAGATCTTCGAGGCCGTGGAGCTCGCGGCCCGGCGAATGAGGCGGGCCAGCTCGAAGGTGGGTGGCGACCCGAAGGAGGCCGACAAACGTGGCTGAGTTCGGCGTCATTGGGAAGCCACTGGCCAAGGTCGATGGCCTCTCCAAGGTCACCGGCCAGGCCCTCTTCGCCGACGACATCCAACTCCCCGGGATGCTCCACGCCAAGTTCCTGCGGAGTCCCCTGCCCCACGCGCGCATCAAGTCCATCGACACCTCCAAGGCCGAGGCCCTTCCCGGCGTCGCCGCTGTCATCACCGGCCAGGACTTGCCGGAGAAGTACGGCATCCTGCCCGTCAGCCAGGATGAAGAGACCCTCTGCACCGAGAAGGTCCGATACGTGGGGGATCCCGTGGTGGCCGTGGCAGCGGTGGACGAGGACACGGCCGAGCGGGCCACGGAGCTTGTGGAGGTGGAATACGAGCCGCTGCCCACCTACATGAGCATCGAGGAGGCGCTCCAGAAAGAGGGCGAGCCTATCGACGACGTCGGGTTCGGGAGGAACGTCCACAAGGTGGTCTCCCTGGAATTCGGTGAAGTGGAGAAGGGTTTCGAGGAGGCCGATCACATCCGGGAAGACGCCCTCTTCTTCGAGGGGTCCAACCACTTGGCCATGGAGCAGCACTCCGCCGTGGCCCGCTGGGAACCCGAGGGGAAGTTGACGCTCTGGTCCAGCACCCAGATTCCTCACTACGTCCACAGGGCCGTCGCCAGGGTGTTGAATCTGCCCATGAACCGGATTCGGGTCATCGCGACCCCCGTCGGCGGTGGCTTTGGTGGGAAGAGCGACATCTTCAACCACGAGATGGCTGCGGCAAAGTTGGCCATGATGACGGGTCGGCCAGTGAAGATGACGCTCACCCGGGAAGAGGTCTTCTACGCCCACCGGGGCAGACACCCGACGCTGATGCGGGTGAAGACCGGGGTAAAGAAGGACGGCTCCATCACAGCGATGCACTTCCGGTCCTATCTTGACGGGGGGGCTTACGGGGGGTATGGTGTTGCCACGACCTACTACACCGGGGCCCTGCAGACCACCACCTACCGGATTCCAGCCTACAAATTCGAGGGCATCCGGGTCTACACAAACAAGCCGCCGTGCGGTCCCAAAAGGGGTCACGGGACGCCTCAGCCTCGGTTTGCGGTGGAGGTGCACCTCGATCGGGTGGCGGAGACTCTGGGGATGGATCCGGTCGAATTTCGCCGAAGGAACCTGATCGAGCCCTTCACTTGGACATGCAACTGGATGCGGGTCACGAGCTGCGGCCTGGAGGAGTGCGTCGAGAAGGTTTTGGAGGCCTCGGAGTTCCACGAGAAAAGGGGGAAGCTTCCGAGAGGCAGAGGAGTCGGTTTTGCCCTCAGTAGCTATCTGAGCGGGGCGGGCCTACCGATCTACTGGAACGACCTGCCCCACTCGGAGGTTCATCTGAAGGTGGACAGGACTGGGACGGTGGTCCTGTTTTGTGGGGCCATAGACATTGGACAAGGTTCCGACATGATGCTGGCCTCGACGACCGCCGAGGTCTTGGGCATCCTACCCGAGGAGATCAAACTCGTCACTGCTGACACGGAACTCACGCCCATCGACCTCGGGAGCTACAGCAGTCGCGTAACGTTCATGGCAGGGAATGCCGCCATCCAGGCTGCGGAAAGGCTGCGTGACCTACTGGCTGAGGCCGTGGGGAAGAAGCTGAGCGTCCCGGGGGAGCGGCTTCGCTTCCGGGAGGGCCGCGTCTTCGATGCTGACGATCCAAATGTTGGGGTGTCGTGGGAGGAGGCCTGTGGCGTCGCAGAGGAGGTCCACGGCGCCCTCGCGTCCTCCGGTTCCTACACCCCGCCAAAGCTTGAGGGTCCCTACAAAGGCTCAGGCGTCGGTCCATCCCCTGCCTATAGCTACACGGCCTGCGTGGTGGAGGTGAGCGTCGAGGAGGAGACGGGGTTCGTGTCGGTTGACAAAGTGTGGATTGCTCACGACATCGGTCGTGCCATCAATCCTACCTTGGTCATCGGACAAGTGGAGGGGAGCGTGTACATGGCCCTCGGCGAGTCCCTCATGGAGGAGCAAGTCTTTCGCAAGGGCCTCCACAAGATTCCGTCCATGCTGGAGTACAAGAGCCCGACCACGTGGGAGATGCCCCCTGTCGAAACCTTCCTGGTGGAAACGGATGACCCAGAGGGGCCCTTCGGCGCGAAGGAGTGCGGGCAGGGCCCACTGTTACCCGTCAACCCCGCCATTGCCAACGCGGTCTTCGATGCCCTCGGAGTGAAGTTCCACGAGATTCCGATCACGCCCGACAAGGTGCTGTCCGGCTTGGACAAGGTGGGGCGAGGAGAGGAGGGTTACATCGGACCTGCTGAGCTACCCGACTTTCCTCCCATCGATCCCATCAAGGTGAACCCGCCGGAGGAGCCGAGGGAGACCGCCTCAAAAGGAGGAGAGTGAATGCTGCGCCTGACGCCCTTCAGGTACGTCGCCCCGAAGACGCTGGAGGAAGCGATCGCGGCCAAGGCGGAACATGGGGACGACGCGATGTTCGTGGCCGGCGGCACCGACCTGTACCCCAACATGAAGCGACGGCAGCTGGAACCCAGGGTCCTGGTCGGGCTCCGCGACATCCAGGAGCTGAAGCGGACAGAGGGCGACGAGAGGATCGGGATGTCCATAGGCGCGGGCGTCACGCTCCGAGACGCGAGTTCTCACCCCATCCTGTTGAAGCATTACAGCGCAATCGCGACGGCGGCGGGCCTGGTCTCGACCCCACCCCTGAGGAACATGGGCACGGTAGGGGGCAATCTCTGCGTGGACCCGCGGTGCAACTACTACAACATGCCTCATCCATGGCGGAAGGCCATCGGATTCTGCATGAAGAAGGACGGCGACATCTGTCTGGTGGCGCCCGGCAGCCGACGATGTTGGGCCATCTCGTCGTCGGACCTTGCCCCGGTCGCAGTCGCCCTTGATGGGCAGGTAAGGCTCACAGGCCCAAAGGGTGAGAGAACGGTTCCTGCGGCGGATCTCTATCGGGATGATGGCATCGACTACCTGGCGAAATCGGCGGAGGAAATCGTGGTTGACCTGCAGCTTCCCCCGGCTGAGGGATGGAGGACGACCTACTGGAAGCTGAGGCGGAGGGGCTCCTTCGACTTCCCCATCCTCGGAGTGGCTGCTCGCGTGAAGATCGGAGATGGGGGCATTGTTGAGGATTTCAAACTGGTCTTGGGCGCTGTTAGCTCGAGACCGCTCGAGGTTGAGGGGGCGAAGTCGCTGTTGGTTGACCGAAAGCCCACGGTCGATGCGGTCGAACACGTGGCCGAGGAGGCCTTCGTCGTGGCGAAGCCGATGGACAACGCAGACGGGGCGTACTACTGGCGGAAGCGGATGGTCCGACCCTACGTCCTTGGGGCCGTCAAGGAGCTCCTTGGCATGCAGGACGGGTAGGAGACAGTCACCCTGCTCGCCTCGTCCTTGTCTCGGTCAGATCCAGTTCCCGATCGAGTCTTCTGCCGTGTCTGGCCGCGACCACATCTGCCATAATCGACAGGGCAATTTCAGCTGGACCGACGGCCCCGATGTCGACTCCCACAGGAGTCCTCAGCGTCTCCAGGTAATCCTTGGCCACTCCTTTCGCCTCAAGAGCTTCGAGATTCCTCTTGGCTCTCTTCCGGCTTGCCAGGAGTCCCACGTAGCGAACGCCCGAGTCGGACAGGTCTTCCAGCATGCCGATGCTCCTCTCGGTCCTGTCGAGGATCAGAACCGTATCCGTTGACCGCCATTCGAAGGCTTTCAGGTCGAAGTCCAG
>CAYFZX010000009.1:26426-28676 GCA_964347795.1 uncultured Methanomassiliicoccales archaeon | reverse complement strand
CTCCGCGATAGCCTCTGACGCCGCCGTGACGATAGGGCCCTCGGGGCACGCGCCGCCCAGCGTGCCGCTCAGCACCTTGCCCTGGTGGCTAATCACAATCTTGAAGCCGGCCTTCCCCAGAGTGGAGCCAAAGGTTCGTACGATGGTGGCCACCGCAAAAGGGTGGTCCCCGCGAGCCAGGTCACCGATCTCCCTGGCGAGGGCGAAGCTGTCCATCGACGGAATGACGCCTGAATGTGGATTTAACTGTTTCCAGATGCGGACGCTTGGTCCTCTTCTTGGATGTTCAGAGCAAGGGCAGCCCTAAGCTGCAGGAGCGGGCTCCTCCACCTCCGCCTCTGCTGGTTCCTCTGCTTCTGCGGGCTTCTCCACAACCTCTTCCTCGGCGACCTCCCGTGGTGACTTGAGAAGCTCACTCCGCCGGACCTCCACTCGGAATATCGGCTGGATGGCCTTGCAGGCGGTCGCAATCTCCCGCGCAAGGTCCCCGAGAATCATGGCCTTCACGAAGTCCCCCACCTTCATGCTTTTGGCCTTCTCGTACACAACCCGATGCATGACCTTGCGAATCGCCGTCTGCTTCGAGGACTGGATTCGGCGGTCGGTTATGGCCATGGGTTTGACCCGGATGATGGCCCCATCCTTCGTCTTGACGTCGAAGGTTCCGTCGATACGCGACCTCTTCCTCCGGGTGAGTCGCCGGATATAGTCGGAGGTCATGTTGTGTCCGAGGTACTTCGTTGAGACGTGGCTGCCGGCGACCTTGTCGACTCCGAACTGGACCTTGATGTGCATCCGCGAGAAGTCCCCGATGAGGTCCTGCACGGTGACCTCTATGACCCGGTTCTCCAGGTTCCCGGCCTCCTCGGTGGGGGTCTCCCCCAAGACCGCTCGATTGAACATGTCGGGGGCGTGGACCTCGTACCAGGTCTTAGCTCGCCACTTGTCTCGGACCCTCTTGGCCACGCGGTCGCGTTTCGGCATGGATTCAGTCGCTCTAGCGCCCGAGTGTATTTATACTTGCTTGCACGGAATGCATCCGCGACTGCTAGCCAGACCGTCGACCCCTGGTCGAACCGTTGGTCCTAGCGCCGGGTAGCTGCCAGGTGGTAGTAGGCGGCGAAGACGGCGGTCCCCATCAAGGCTGTCACGAAAATGGTCTGGACTAGCCCCAGCGGCCAGGAGAATCCCGTGGGCGCGGGTTCCCCGACCACGAGGGTCCCCACCATGCCGGCTGCCGCATGGCCGATGATCATGCAGACAATCGCGTAGTTGGCCTCTGCCAACGGGGCGGTGAAGTTGGCCCATCCGGATTCGCCACCGGCTAGCCAGATGTCAGCCAGTTTCTCATTTTCCTCGTAGTAGGCGGTCAGCGTCGCCATGTTGCTGTAGTCGAGTTGGACGTTGGGTTCTGCGAACAAGGTGAACGTGTGCTGGGCGACCCCGACGTTCACGATCCTCATGCTTACGTTCTCACCGGGTTCAACCACGATGACACCGGGATCAAACCGGAGGCTGTCCAACAAGAGGACCTCCTCAGGGGCCTGGGCCCTCACCGCTGGCCCCTCGGGGAGGAATGCTACCGCCAGCAGGAGGACCAGAAACAGGGAGACGCGGGATGTCCTCGCGGTGCCCTCGGCCCGGTGGAGTAAGGAGGACCGTCTCACGGGGCCGTCGGACAAGGCACTCACACACCTAGGATGCGGGCCCATAGGGGAGGGGCTGGCTCCCCTCAGGGAAGACCTCTAGGGTCGCGATCATGCTGAAGTGGCTGACTCCACAGTACTCGGCGCACTCGATGATGTACTCGCCTGCCTTCTCTGCCTGGAACCAATACTGATTCACCCGGCCGGGGATGGCATCGACCTTGAGCCTGAACTCGGGAATGAAGAAGCTGTGGATGACATCGGCCGAAGTGATGTTCAGTACGACAACCGCATTCACCTGTACCCGCAGGAGACCGTCGCTGACGTTCTGATCCGGGTAGACAAACTCCCAGAACCACTGATGCGCGATGACATCGATGTAGATGTCGCCCTCGGGAATTGTGTCAGTAATCTGGAGGGTGTAGAGAGTTCCTCCCGCCACCGCGGCGACCACGAGCGCAGGCAGGGCAGTCCATACGAACTCCAACCGCGGGTCGCTGGTCTTCACCCTCGAGGGCAGATGAAACCCGGGTCGCCTGCGGTATCGGACGATGGCGAAGATGAGAAGGGCCTCCACGACGCCTCCGATGATTAGCGCCAACAC
>CAYFZX010000009.1:19443-26326 GCA_964347795.1 uncultured Methanomassiliicoccales archaeon | reverse complement strand
TTGCGGAGGCCTTCCCGTGGCGAGTGAGGCAATCACTTCCAAAGATCCAAGGCAGAGGGGCCTCTACAGGTGGTTGACCACTACCTACCACAAGGACATCGGGATCCTGTACCTGGTCACGACCCTGGGATTCTTCATCCTGGGCGGCATCCTGGCCCTGATCATTCGGCTGGAGTTGATCGCTCCGGGACCCACCATCGTCGACTCAACGACGTACGCGGAGGTGTTCTCGATTCACGGGAGCACCATGATCTTCCTCGTCGCCATCCCCTTGATGTCGGCTTTCGCCAACTACATGATGCCCATCCTAATCGGCGCGGAGGACATGGCCTTCCCGCGCCTCAACGCCCTGAGCTTTTGGCTGATCCCTCCCGCGGGAATCTTGATATGGATGGGCGCCGCGCAGGCCGGATGGACTGCCTACGCTCCGGTTTCGATCATCGAGGCGGGGAGGGGGATGGACATGTGGATCCTCGGCGTCACCATGCTGGGCTCGTCCTCCATCCTGGGTTCCGTCAACTTCATCACCACGATCTTCAAGCTCCGGAAACCTGGCGTAACCTTCGGGAACCTCTCCCTCTTCGTGTGGACCGTGCTCGTCACGTCCTGGATTATCCTCCTGGCGACCCCCGTTATCGCCTCCGCCCTCGTGATGCTCTTCCTGGACAGGAACTTGGGAACTACGTTCTTCGTAGGGGAGCAGTCCATTCTCTGGCAGCACCTCTTCTGGTTCTACTCCCACCCCGCCGTCTACATCATGATCCTACCCGTGATGGGCATCATCTCGGAGGTCATCCCCAAGATGTCTAGCAAGCCGATCTTCGGCTACAGGGCCATCGCCTTCTCCAGCGTGGCCATCGGCTTCATGGGCTTCGGCGTTTGGGTCCATCACATGTTCACGACGGGGCTGGACCTGACGGTGCGCATCCCCTTCATGCTGGTCACCATGGCCATCGCCGTCCCCTCGGGGGTCAAGATCTTCAATTGGCTGGCGACGATGTGGGGAGGAAGCCTCTCCCTCAAGACTCCCATGCTCTTCTCAATCGCCTTCATCGGGATGTTTACCATCGGTGGCCTCAGTGGGATCTTCCAGGCGGCCATCCCCATCGACTACCAGGTGCAGGACACCTACTTCGTCGTCGGCCACCTGCACTATGTCCTCTTCGGCGGGACGATCATGGGAATCTTCGCCGGCATCTACTTCTGGTTCCCCAGAATGACCGGCAGGATGTACAATGAGAGGCAGGGGGTCTTCCACTTCGTCCTGGCCCTCATTGGCATGAACTTGGTGTTTTTCCCCATGCACTTCATGGGATGGTTTGGCTTTCCACGGCGGTACTACGACTATAGCCACCTGCTCAGCAACCCGCTCATGTGGCCCCTCAACATTCTAGCCACCGTGGGGGCCTTCATCCTGGGCGTCGGCATGCTCATCTTCTTCTACAATCTCGTGAACTCCACCCTCCGGGGAGAGCCTTCGGAACCGGATCCGTGGGAGCACCTGTGAGGCTCCTTCGGAGCCCGTCACAGTTACGGCTCCTCTGATCGACATCACGGCCCTCATCCCGGACATGACTGCCTCGCGGTGAGGGCTTGTCGGGAGACGACAGAGCTGCGGTCTGAAGAGTTCGCCACGGCGGTGCAGGACCGACGTCAGGCTAGCTCAGAACTGCGATGAGCCAGCCGATGGCGTGCATCGCCACGGCCACGAGGGCGAGGATGATGCCCACCTTCACCGTGTCCTTCATGCAGTCTCCGCTTCAGCATTGACAACGCCATGTCGCATATTCATTTTGCGGGCCGACTCCTCGTAGGCGCGACCTGGCAGTGTGGTGGCAGAGCGTCAACTTCATATTCCAAGCCATGCGTCCAGCGGCCGGTGGTACAAGGGTGAACCACGGCAGGTGTGGATCCGTAAGGGCAATGGGCCTCCTTCTCTTGGTGGTCACTACGTCCTTGGCGGCTCAGCCTGTACGTGCCCTGGAGAGGGAGATTGAGCTGACGGATGCCCTTCTCTTCGTCCCAAGCGAGATAACCGTGAGCCCCGGCGAACAGGTCTCCCTGCGCCTCAAGAACGTGGGCAGCAGTAGCCACACTTTCACGCTCTTTGCCGCGGGGGATCAAATGGCGCCCGTGCATGATGACGACGCCCTCATCCAGTATAATGGAAGCACGGCAAAGATTGTGGATGTCTGGGTGCCGCCCCAGGAGACCCGTTGGGCCAACTTCACGGCTCCCGCGGTTGAGGGCGACTACCACTTCGTGTGCATGATCATCCCCCACGCGCGTCAGGGCATGGAAGGGTTCATGGTCGTGGCCTCCCAGACAGGCATCGAACTAACCACAATAGCGGTCGTCGCTGGGGTGGTCATAGCCGTGGCAATTGTGGTATCCACATTCCTTCGTAGACTGAGACAACGATAGGTCCATCTACGGATACGCGATGGCCGCCTTGGATCGCCGCGAGGAAGGTAGGCGTCCACACGGGAGCGCCATGAAAGAGAGCGTCACGGAACCTTCGGAGGCGGGTGGGTACGAGATCTGGGGGGGCCTCCTCGGCCTCTCGGGGGTCGCCATCCTCGCCTTCCTCCTGCCACCCTTGGACACCATCCTGGAGGGACACGAGGCGTTGCACCACCTGCAGCATGCGGTCACCTTCCTCTTCAGCTTCGTCGCTGGCCTCTCCCTCTACCGCCTACTCCAGATATCCAGCGGCAAGGCTTCCGGCTGGCTCGAGCGAACGTCCCAGACCCTTCTGGTGATCCAGCACCGGGCCGATCCGAGGGGCATCTTCGCCATCCTTTTTGCCGCCACCATCGTCGCCTTCTGGCACATCCCCTACTTCTTCAACCTTGCCGTCGTGGATCATTTGGTCCATATCGTTGAGCACCTGTGCTTCGCCTTGGCTGGCGGTGCCGTCGGCTTCGCCCTCCACTCCATGGGTAGGTGGACGCGGTTGGGCAGCCTCCTTGTCGCGGAATTGTCGATGCTCCTCTTCGCCGTCTTCCTAGTTGTCTTCCAGCTCCACGTGTATCAGGTGTATCCCAGAGAGCACGAATTTGTCTTCGGAATCGGCATGATCTACACGATGATGCCGCTGATGGTCTACACCGTCTATCGGTTTCTCGTGGAGCAGGTCTCATGAGCTCAGTCCGCCGCGAGCTAGGGAGACCTTGGGAAAGCCATCCAGAGAGGGCGCCATCGTTGCCACCCGCTTCGACCTTCATCCAGCACGCACTGTGGACTCCTTGCCCCGAATTTCTGATCCCACTCGTTCCCGCTGCAGATGTATTTGCGTTTATCCTTCAGAGAGACTGCGCCGAGGTTCACATGCTGTTGGAGAACCCGCGGATGAGCGCTCCGCTGCCGAACGATCGCCTAGGCCTGAGGGAACGGAAACCTTGGGAACCTACTTCTCGGGGATTCCGTACACACGGCCCTTCCATGCGACTCCCCCGTGCCTGCGATACCTCCTCGCCGAGTTGATCAAGATGGCGGCGATGACGAGGGCGCCGACAGGGGTGAGGAAACCATAGCGGGCCTTCCCGCCCAATTGAGCATGGATGACTGCCAGCCTTGTCCAGATCAAGCCACAGAGGAAGGCAGAGACCAAGAAGAGCAGGCTGGGTTTCATCGTAAGCAACCCAGCCGTCGCCCAAGCCAGCAGGATGTATGGGAGGACCATTAGGAGGAGGAGGCCAATGGTGCTGTTCACCGTCCTACGAAGGCTGAAGTCCAGCCCGGCGAAGGCGTTCTTCGACCAACCGTTCCATATCTCCCGCAGGGAGGTGTACATCCTCACCTCGAGCCCATCTCGACCGTCGACCAGCATGACACGATATCCCTCGTTCTTCGCTCGCTGGGCCAACCGGTAGTCCTCATCGACGCGGCCAGCGACGGACGCGTGGCCGCGGAGAGCCTCGTAGGTCTCCCGCCGGAACAGCAGGAACTGACCGTTTCCCACCGCCCACCTCTTGTCGGGCCGGTTCACCCATCTTCCTCGGTGGATGAGGCCGATCAGGAATATCATCAGAGGCTGAACTACGCGCTCCCAGAAGGACTCGACCCGCAGACGGGAAGAGAGCGTGAGAAGGTCAACATCGTTCTCCAGGGAGAAGGTGACCGCTCTCAGGAGAAGGTCGGGGTGGTGAACGGTGTCCCCGTCCGTGAAGAGGAGGAAGTCGCCCTTGGCCCTGACATAGCCTTCGTGGCAGGCCCAGTTCTTCCCCACCCAACCTCGGGGAAGCGGCGGCTCGCTCAGAACAGTGATCTGCTCCTCGAATCGACCCAGGATGTCCTTGGTCCTGTCTTCAGACCTGCCCTCCACGACGATGATCTCCCGCTGTGGATAGTGCGAGCCCACCAGGGAGTCGATGCAGGCCTCCACAGTCCCTTCTTGGTTCCTCACGGGAATGATGACGGACACCAAGGGTGGTTGGTCGAGGGCACTCTCCTTGAGGCGGGGGAAGCGTGTGAAGAGGATGAAAGAGGCCCCGAACACTAGAGTGAGGATGAGGGCATACAAGAGCAGGGGGATGTCGAAGAGGGACGAGCCGAAAGCCGCCACGAGAGAGACCAGAACACCGCTCGCTACTTACCCTTGCGTAACACGCTCGAGGTGTCTGTCTCGTCTTCCCGGCCCTTCTGAAGCGCTCAAGACCGGTTTCGCATGGGGATCTCGTCCAGGGTCCCCGGGTTCTCCACGCTGGACAAATCCCCCAAATCCGTCTGACCCAGGTATTTCGCCTTGATAGCCCGACGGACTATCTTGGCACTGCGCGTCTTGGGCAGGGCAGAAACGAAGTGAACCTCCGCCGGACGCAGGGCCTTCCCCAACTGCGAGGCTACATGACCAACGAGCTCGCTGCTCAGTTTGTCGCTGGGCTTCTGTCCCTCTCGGAGGACTGCGAAACAGACCAGCTCCTCCCCCTTCACCTCGTGAGGTGCGCCGATGGCCGCCGCCTCCACGACCGCGGGATGACTGATGAGGGCGCCCTCCACCTCCGCGGGCCCAACGCGCTTTCCGGCGACCTTGATCGTATCGTCGGCTCTACCGTGGAGGAACCAATAGCCATCCTCGTCGACGGTCGCCCAATCGCCGTGATACCAAACATCCTCGAAGCGGGACCAGTAGGTCTCGATGTACCGACTGGGGTCCTTCCAGAGGCCCTTGGTCATGCTGGGGGCCGGACTCCTGGCCACGAGGTGACCCACCTCCCCCCGGAGAGTCTCTCCCTCGTCATCCACGACGTCCACATCCATGCCAAGCGCCGCTCCTCGGCCCAATGTGCAGGGTTTGAGGGGGACGATGGGTAGGGGGAACAGGAAACACCCCATGATCTCCGTGCCCCCGGAGATGTTGATAATGGGACAACGTCGGCCCCCGACCTTCTCGAAGAACCACATCCACGACTCCTCGTCCCAGGGTTCTCCCGTACTTCCCAGCATCCTGAGGCTGGAGAGATCTCGGTCCTTCACCCACTGGTCTTCGTACCGCATGAGTAGGCGGATGGCCGTTGGGCTAATCCCGAGGGTCGTGACCTTGTGGTCCTCCACCATGCGCCAAAGCCGGTCGGGCTCGGGGTAGTCCGGTGTCCCCTCCATCATGACCATGGTGCCGCCGAGGGTCGAGACGCCGATGATCATCCAGGGTCCCATCATCCAGCCGATATCCGTCACCCAGAAGAACACGTCATTCGGCTTCAAGTCGAAACCATACCCGATCTCCTTGGTCGCCTGGGCGAGCACACCGATGTGGGTGTGAACGGAACCCTTCGGCCGACCGGTAGTGCCACTCGTGTAGAGGATCATGGAACGGTGCTCGCTGTCCAGCTGCCGGGTCTCGTACTTGCTGGACTGGCCGTTGACGAAATCATGCCAAAACACATCCCGAGACCCGTCCCACGGCGCCTCCCGACCTAACCGCTCCAAGACGACGACACGGCGGATGGAAGGCACCATCCCGACCGCCCGGTCCGCCTCCTCCTTCAACTTCACAACCTTGCTCCGTCGCATGTACCCGTCCGCGGTCAACAGAAGCTTGGTGCCGGCGTCTTCCAAGCGGGTCGCCGTGGCCTTCGCCGCGAAGCCGCTGAAGATTGGGACCGCGAGGGCACCCACCTTCCAGCAGGCGAACATAGCCGTGATGACCTCCGGGACCATGGGCATGTACAGGCCGACCGTGTCCCCCGGCTCGATGCCCTCTGCCACCAGCGCGTTGGCCAGGCGATTGGCCTCCACGTAGTGATCCCAGTAGGTTGTCTTCCGGACCGAGCGGTCGTCACCCTCCCAAATGCAGGCCACCTTGTCCCTGTCGAGGCCCACCGCGCGTCGATCGAGTCCGTTGTGAGCGATGTTGATCTTGCCACCGGGAAACCACTGGGCCCATGGCTTGCCGTGGCTCACGTCCAGGACGCCCAAGGGCTCTTCATACCACTCGATTCCCAGATCCTCCAGCACGGCCTTCCAGAACCACTCGTTGTTCGTCACGCTCCGCCTGAGAAGCTCGTCGTGGTCCACGATTCCATGCCGTCGCATGAGGCGGGTTACGTTCGCTCCGCGCAGTAGGTCGTCGGTGGGCCTCCAGACAATACCCCTCATGAATCTGGAGGCGGATGCCCCTCGGCTGCAAAAACCCTTTGGGATTTCCGCAACATTTTATACGAACCGGAAGGCTTGTCGAGCAGATGCTGGACATCAACCTCATCCGCGAGACTCCTGACCTAGTCCGTCGAAACCTGGAGAAACGCGGCGACGAGGAGAAGATCAGACTCCTGGAGGAAATAGTCTCGTGGGATGCTGAGTGGCGAGAGGCCACCACAAAGATTAACGAGCTCCGCCACCGTCGAAACGTCCTCTCGAAGGAGGTCGCCTCGACAAAGGC
>CAYFZX010000009.1:15858-19343 GCA_964347795.1 uncultured Methanomassiliicoccales archaeon | reverse complement strand
ACGAGCTCCGCCACCGTCGAAACGTCCTCTCGAAGGA
The DNA here is from genome assembly GCA_964347795.1 of uncultured Methanomassiliicoccales archaeon. Taxonomy (GTDB): domain Archaea; phylum Thermoplasmatota; class Thermoplasmata; order RBG-16-68-12; family JAJISG01; genus JAJISG01. The sequence goes on along the minus strand of CAYFZX010000009.1, from coordinate 19,306 downwards.
GGTCGCCTCGACAAAGGCAGCGGGGAAGAACGCCAATGAGCTGATGAAGGAGGCGTCCGAGGTCGGAGGACAGATAGAGAGTTTGCAGGGCCACCTAGAGTCTACCCGTTCCTCCATCGACTCGGCCCTCATGCGGTTGCCCAATCTTCTGGATGAGGACGTTCCTATCGGCGCAGATGACACGGAAAACGTCGAACTTCGGCGGTGGGGAAAGCCCCGAAACTTCGACTACGACCTCAAGGTCCATGGTGAGGTCCTCGAGGGCGCGGGTCTGGCGGACTTCGAGAGGGCGAGGAAGATCGCTGGCGCTGGCTTCCTATTCATGAAGGGCGACCTGGTTTTCATCGACCTGGCATTGCAGCAATTCGCTCTTGGCTTCGTGAGAGAACGCGGTTACGAGGTGGTGATCCCGCCCTTCATGATGCGCCGGAAGGCCTACGAGGGAATGGTGGACCTGGCGGACTTCGAGACGATGATGTACAAGGCGGAGGACGAGGACCTCTACCTGATCGCAACCTCGGAACACCCGATCGGGGCCATGCATATGGACGAGGTGCTGGACGAGGATGAGATGCCGCTGAAGTACGCCGGTATATCCACCAACTTCCGGAAGGAGATCGGCGCGCACGGGGTAGATACCCGCGGCCTCTTCCGGATGCACCAGTTCAACAAGGTGGAGATGTTCATCTTCTGCCTTCCCGAGGACTCGTCCAAGTATCATGAGGAACTTATCGGGAACGCGGAGGAGATCTTCCGGCAGCTGGAAATCCCCCATCGCATCGTCAACGTCTGCACGGGGGACATCGGGACGGTGGCGGCGAAGAAGTATGACTTGGAGACGTGGTCCCCCAGACAACGCAAGTATGTGGAAGTCGTGTCGTGCTCCAACTGCACTGACTACCAGGCTAGGCGATTGAAGATACGAGTGGGAAAGCGTGGCGGGGAGAAACGGTATGCTCACACGCTGAACAGCACGGCCATTGCCACCTCGAGGGCCCTGGTGGCGATCCTGGAGAACAACCAGAACGAGGACGGCACGGTCACTGTTCCGAAGGTCCTCCGGCCGCTCCTAGGTGGCAAGCAGATTCTAGGCGACTGAACTCTGACTCCCAGGACGGTTTCACCTGCCCTGCGAATGTGCCTGGTGACCTAGTCTCAGCTCGGGCAATGTTCTCATCGAGCGTAATCGTCTCGTAACAATAATGGGAGGCGAGGGAAAGATGGACGTCGGTAGCTGCCCACCCAGGCGTGGCTGCGTGGACGTGAGACGCTTCTATGACCGCGGGCGATCGAAAGGCGAGAGAAGGCAGCGGGCTGAGGCTCGTCGACCTCATGAAACTGCAGGAGGAGGAGAGACTCGCCCCGAGGATGCTCAGCAGGCTCCGAGAGTACCTAGGCTGGAGGCGAGTCCTTCAGGCGGTCGTGTATCCCCTGAACGCGGTGAGGGGTCACCTTTCGGTCCTGGTGCGAGCGAAGTCCTTCATCCTACTGGTCGGAATCGCGTTCTTTGCTGCCGTTGGCCTCGTTGTAGCTGGCTTTTCGACCCTGGCCCTGCTCCCCGCGCTCTTGGGATTCGGCCTCAGTATGGCCACGCTGCTGTACGGGGCTTTTCCACGGCTGTCGGAAGGCCTGAGGCGATATCCGCAGTACGTCTCCCTGGCTACCTGGGCACTCGTTACCGCCGTCTTCACTTTCGTGGGCTTCTCCTCTACGCTCGTCGTCTTTCTCGTCCTGTTCATTGGCGGTTTCACTGTGGCCAACGTACTGTGGGGGCTTCTTCCGAGGATTATCGTGATGTTCAACCCCCTGCCGCAGGAGAAGCCAAGAGGCATGACGGAGGCTACAGGCAGCCCACTCCCGCTGTTGCTTGTCTTCGGCGTGATTGCAGCCTGGTCCCTGGCAGCGAGCCTAATAATGGGGCACACGGGGATTCACGCCAACAGGCCCCTCGGTACCGCATTCTTGGCCGCTCACATTGGGCTCCTTCTCGGCCTCATTCCCATGGGGTATCAGATGATGAAGGAGGTGCTCAGACCCACGGTGGCGAGGTGGCACCTCTACCGGCCATCGAAGCTGGTTCGCCACGTTCTGTTTGCCATGGTGGTCTCAGCCCTTGTCGGTTACGAAGTCACGCTAGCCTCGGAGGGAAGCGTCCTGGCGGGCATTCCGGTTTTCGCCATCGCCTTGGTGCTCGCAAGCTATCTAGGGGCCCTCATCAGGCAACCGTTCTCTTTCGGTTCCCGCCTGAGGCCTTATCATCCCCTTGTTCTCCCCGCCTTCGGGATGATCCTCCTCTTCGCGCCGCTGGTCGTGCTCCTGTCCAGTCCACCAGTCGAACTTACGAGGCTCTACGGAGCAGCTCAGGCTGCGGGGCTAGTCCTGGGGACCATCTTGATCGCCGTGATGTCTCTCTGGAGGGAGAGAGCTCACAGGATCAAAGTCAAGGTTCAGAGCGTAGTGAGAGAGAAGCTACCCCTAGATTCCTCCAAACACGACGAGTCCGACCCATATATCAGGATCAAGAGCAGAGCGAATCTCACTCGTCCGACCGGTGTCAAGGTCAGAGAAGCAGGGGAAGGGGCCAAGAAGACTGAAGAGGGCTAAAGGCCGGATGATTTCCAGACACCAGCATGCTTGCACTCTACATGGCTACTCTGGATGCTGTTGTGCGCCTCTTAGCCCGACGAAGCCTTAATGCCTCGAGCAGCCATCCATTAGAACGGTGATGCACTGCTGTGCCCGATCGACTTCCGATATGGCCGCCCTCAGATGAAATCCATATTCACTGAGGAGAGCAGGTTACAGAAGCTCCTTCAAGTCGAGGCGGCCCTGGCAGCCGCCCACGCAGATCTCGGGAACATTCCCAAGACTGCGGTCAAGTCTATCGCGTCCGCTGTGGACCAGAGGAAGGTGCGTCCGGCGCGAGTGGCGGAGTTCGAGACACAGACGAGACACGACGTCATGGCCCTCGTTCTCGCCCTGAGTGAGGCGAGCGGCGAGGCAGGGGAGTACGTCCACTTGGGGGCGACGAGCAATGACATCACCGACACCGCCGCCGCCCTGCAGCTCAAGGACGCCCTCCCCGTCCTGAAAGACGGCCTCGTTCGGCTCAGGGTCGCCCTGCTCTCCCTGGCGAAGGAGCACCGCACCACGGTCATGGTGGGGAGGACTCATGGACAGGCAGCCGCGCCCATGACCTTCGGCCTGAAGATGGCTGTCTTCGCCTTGGAGACGCAGCGCCACTTGGAGCGACTGCAGGAGGCAACGAAGAGGATCATCGCAGGGAAAATGCTCGGAGCGGTGGGGACCGGGGCCTCTTTCGGAGACCAAGCCCTCAAGCTGCAGGACCTCGTCATGGAGAAGCTCGGCCTGACGGCGGAGCAGGCGGCCACTCAAATCGTCGGGCGCGACAGGTATGCCGAATTTGTGTCTCTGCTGGCGGGCATCG
>CAYFZX010000009.1:0-15758 GCA_964347795.1 uncultured Methanomassiliicoccales archaeon | reverse complement strand
CAAATCGTCGGGCGCGACAGGTATGCCGAATTTGTGTCTCTGCTGGCGGGCATCGCCGCCTCCCTGGAAAAGTTCGCCACGGAAGTCCGCAACCTGCAGCGCACGGAGATTGGAGAGGCGGCCGAGGCCTTCGGGAAGAAACAGGTGGGCAGTTCCACTATGCCGCAGAAGGAAAATCCCATCACCTCGGAAAACGTGGTGGGCCTGGCCCGCATCGTCCGAGGGTTTGTCGTGCCCGCCCTCGAGAACGTCTCCCTCTGGCACGAGCGGGACCTTACCAACTCCTCCTCAGAGAGATTCATCATACCCCACGTGACCGTGCTAGTGGATGATATGCTTCACAAGATGGCCGGCGTCTTCGAAAACCTCCGGGTTCGACCTGAGAGGATGTGGGAAAACGTCCTGGCCACCGAGGGGATGCTGATGGGAGAAGCCGTGATGATGGCCCTCGCCAAGAAAGGCATGGGTCGCCAGGCGGCCCATGAGATAGTCCGGGAGGTCTCCCTTAAGGCCAAAGCGGAGGGGGAGGGTCTGAGAGAGGCCTTGCGAGAGGAGAAAGCCATCACCTCCATGCTTACGGAAAAGGAGTTGGACGAGGCCATGGATCCTCGTCGCTACTTGGGGGCGAGTGAGGAGATTGTGGATCGGGTCGTCGCTATTTGCGAGGGCTCTAGGTGAAATTTGCGGACCTCGTGGAAGTCTACGAGAAGCTGGAGGGCACAACCAAGCGGTTGGAGATGACGGAGTACCTTCAGGACTTCTTCCAGCAGGTACCTGCGGAGGTTGTCGGCAACGTTGTCTACCTCACCCAAGGCACCCTCCTCCCGGAGTACCGAGGAGTCGAGATGGGTCTAGCCGAGAAGCTGGTACTCAGAGCCCTGGCCTTCACAACTGGCATCGCTCAGAGTGAGGTAGAATCGGAGTGGAAGCGGATCGGGGACTTGGGGAGCGCCGGCGAGGAGCTGCTCAAGCGGAAGAAACAGAGGACCCTCTTCGGGGAACGCTTGACCGTGAAGAAGGTCTACGACAACCTCTTGAAGCTGGCCACGGTGTCGGGGACAGGATCTCAGGAAGAGAAAATCAAACTCCTGGCAGATCTGCTACACGACGCCACTCCCCTCGAGGCCCGCTATATCCTTCGAATCGTGGTAGGAAGGATGCGCCTCGGCGTGGCCGATATGACGATCGTCGACGCCTTGGCAGCGGCCTTCGCAACCAAGGAGGACCGTGGACGGGTAGAAAGGGCCTATAACGTGTCCTCTGACCTGGGGAATGTAGCGCAGAAGCTAGCCGCGAAGGGCCTCAGGGGCCTTGATGACGTCCACCTGAAGATTGGAATCCCCGTGAGGGCCATGCTGTGCGAGAGGTTGCCCGATTTGGAGCAGATCTTCGAGAAGCTAGGAGAGTGTGCTTTGGAGTACAAATATGACGGTCTCCGCATTCAGGCCCATTTGGACAGCGGTACTACCAGGCTCTTCTCCCGACGCCTCGAGGACCTAACAGAGCAGTTCCCAGACATTGTGGATGCCGTGACAAGGGCCTTCGTGGGCAAGGAGGGCATAATCGAGGGCGAAGCAGTGCCGGTGGACATTAACACGGGAGCCATCCTACCCTTTCAAGCCGTCTCGGTGCGCCGCGGCCGCAAGTACGACATCGACAGAATGGCTGTGGAGATGCCGGTGCATTTGCTTCTGTTCGACTGCCTTCTGCTGAATGGGAAGGAATTGATTGATGAGCCCTACAGCCAGAGGCGCGCGGCACTGGACCGATGTATCAAGCAAACGGACAAGGTCAGGCTCGCGGAGACGCTCGTGACCGGGGACGTGGTCCGCGCCGAGAGCTTCTTTGACGAGGCCATCGAGAGAGGCTGCGAAGGGCTGATTGCCAAGGCCTTAGACTCAGCCTACGAGGCCGGTTCCCGGGGATGGCAGTGGATCAAGTACAAACGAGACTACATTGCGGAGATGGCTGACACCGCCGACTTGGTAATAGTGGGCTCCTTCGCCGGCCGGGGACGTCGAGCAGGGACGTATGGGGCGCTGCTAATGGCGGCGTACGACACAGAGGAAGACATGTTCCGAACGGTGTGCAAGTTGGGCTCTGGTTTTGACGACGAGACCCTGTTCTCCCTGCCCGAGAGACTGAGGAAATTCAGAGTAGGCGATTTGCATCCTCGTGTTGACTCGAAGCTCGAGGCTGATGACTGGTTTGAACCTGCGATAGTGGCAGAGGTTTTGGGAGCGGAGATTACCTTGAGCCCGATGCATACGTGCGCGCTTGACACCATCAAGCCCGGCTCAGGATTGGCCATCAGGTTTCCAAGGTTTACGGGGCGGTGGCGAGAAGACAAGAAACCGAGGGACGCCACATCGGTGGCAGAGCTGGTCTCCATGTACAGGAATCAGCTGAAGAGGGTGAGCTGAGTCGACTCTTCACCTGCTATTGCTGGACGTCAGGATTCCAAAGTCACGGCATCGCTTGGCATGGACTCGAATGAAATGCGGGACACTCGCGACTCCTCCTCCCCCGATGGCGTCCGATAGCCCAGTAGTCGCTCAACGTGTCAAGTGAAGACAAAGTGAGGTTAAACCCCGTTACTTTGGCCGATTATCAACTGCGTTCAGTCAGGTCGAAACATTCAATATCCCAGATGTCAAAAAAGGGATGCGACCGCATCGGCTGCCAAGGTGCCGAAAGAGTGGGTGACCAATTGCCCTTCGAGTTCATAAAGCAGCTACCGCTCGCTACCAGTCTAGTCTGGTTTATGCTGGCCTTCTACCAGCTCTACAGGCGGAGAACTCGCACACTCACTGAGATTTCCTTCCTACTGGGGTCATTCTGTTTCGCAGGATACGCTGCGGCCGATTGGAGCCTGTTTAACACGCTGGATCTTAGTGTGGCCCTATTCCTCGCTCGCGCTTCGATCAGCTTGGTTACGCTTGCCGCCTTCTTCTTCTTCATGTTCACCAAGCTGTTTCTGACCAAGGCCACGAGAATCGATCTGATTTACGTCGTACCTCTGGCGGTGGCCTTTGGCTTGATTCTGAATGGGCTCCTCGCGGACCTCCAGACCGGAGTTCCATGGAACTGGACACCACTCTACAATCAGGCATTCTTCCTGGTTTGGCTCACCATAATCATCGTCTACGTTTCCGCGGGCACTAGGTACATCTATCGAACATATCTCGTAGTCAGAGAGAACAGTCGATTCCTTGGGTGGAGGCTAATGGGCATTCTGCTGTCATTTCTGACCGCCCTTGGGCTAGGTCTTGGCACAAACGCAGTCTTCCACATTGCGGGGGTCAATCTGATGCCGTTATTCTCAACTGCCCTGATGATACCTGGTCTGATGACACTCTACGTCCTCGTTCCCATTACAAAGGAGAGAATCTCCGGGGTGATGAAGAGGTGGAAGAGCCGTCAATACAACGTCTTGGGGGCGTACATTGTTTATGAGAACGGCACACTCATCGCCTCCAGAACATCCTATGAAGACGAGAGGGTCGATTCCGACATTTTCAGTGCCACTCTAGATGCCATCCAGACATTCATGAAAACGTCATTTCCGCACCTCTTGGGGAAGACGCTGAAGAGGATTGAGCACGGCGACGTAAGAATCCTCATCGAGAGAGGGAGACACTCCTACCTCTCTCTGGTGATAGAGGGCGAGGACACCGACACACTTTGGATCAGAATGAAGGAACTCATAGAGAACTTCGAATCGGCCAACCTGGCGCGACTCCCTGATTGGAACGGCGTCCCGAGCGATCTCCACATGGTCGATCACACCCTGACTTCCTGCTTTAGTGCGGAGGCTGTCTTCTCATGATTCTGCCTCAGATTCTGGACACTCTATGAAGTCACCAGAAACCATCTAGTGGCTACGCTGGTGTCGTTACGGCCAGACTCTCTCCAAGCTTGACCATCTTGGCTTGGAGGGCAGATTCCCTCTCTGCGTCAGTAAGGGACCTGACCCGGGCCGTCACCTCCTCCATCTTCCTCGAGAGGGGCGCAACCACCTCGGCGTAGGCCTCGGCAAGAGTGTTTCCGTCGTACCCCATCGACGATATCGCGGTTGCAGCCGCTTTCGCACTCATCACGGCATAGTAGATGCCCTCTCCGGTAAGTGGTTCGCAGAAGCCTCCAGCGTCTCCAACCAGTAGGACCCTATCCCGGCCGCAGGCAACATCCCCAAGGGGGATCGACCACCCCTCTCTTCCGATGTAGCCTTCAGGCTCGAACCCGTAGTCTCTTCTTATCCACTCTTTGAACCGCGACAGTCCGACCTTCCCATCCGGACCTAGATCACGTTGCACGCCGACTCCCAGGATCGCATGGCCATCCTTCGGCTCAATGTAGGCATACATCGGCGAAATGTCGCCCCGGAAGAAGAGATAGAAGGCATCGTCAAGGAACCCGACCTCCCGGTAGTACTCTTGAAGGATGGACATGGTTCTCTGCTTTCTCTCCCCGTACAGCCGCTGTCTGCATGTGCTGTACACTCCGTCGGCGCCGACGAGATATCGGGTCTCTACGCTCGTGGGGCCATTGTTGGTGTTGAAGTGGACAGTGACTCCTGCCTCATTATCCTCAAACCCGGCGAGCTCGCACGAGGTTAGGACTGTCGCCCCTTCACGCTGGGCCATCATTGTCAGCCAGTAGTCGAACTTGCTCCTGTCGACGTTATGTATCTCGTAATCGGTGAGGCAGAATCCATTCTCCCTCCCGCTCGGCGGTATTACTCTCACGGAAAGCGTAGGGGGATGCACGTGAACGCCAGCCGGAATCGCACTCCCGAAGATCTCGGAAACTTCCTCCGCGCAGTGCATCGTTATGAGGCCACCGCACACCTTCTTTCGAGGGAGACCTCTCTTGTCCACGAGCAGGGTTTTGTAGCCTTTCTTCGCTAACAGACAGGCGGCGGTCGCCCCCGCCGGTCCGGTCCCGACAACTACCACATCGTACATTCTACCTCTAGTAATAGAACTGATAGAGGCCGTGGGGGGAGCCAAACACGAAGAGCTTTCCCGGAGGTCTTCGGAGAAGAATCCGCTTGTTGAAAAGCCTCAGTTCCCGCAACTGGTGTCTGGCCTTGACCTCGTCGATATCGCCATACATCTTCACGAGGCCTTCGCCCGAGTGCACGAGTTTCGCCACCAGTGACAGGGTAGTGAGGGCGGCGAGTTCGTCGAAAGTCCAGTTGGTAAACAGGGTGCCGTTCTGGCAGTACATGAAAGTTGACCTGAGCAGCTTTTCCGGAATCCAGCCTCCCCCTGACAGGTTCAGTTTGGTGTGCCTGATGCAGACATCGATGTCAGGCAGCAGCTGTACCTCCGCGGCGAGCGCTGGATTAGCACTGCCATTCTCGGAGTAGTCTACCAGGAAATGGGCGTTGAAGCCGCCTGGGGGAACCTCAGACAGGCTGTTCAGTAGGGCGGTTCGAAGTTCATAGTCCTCTCCCATTCCCACTAGATTGATGCCCACTCCTTCGCTGCGCGCGTAGGATGCGAGGGGCTTGATGCCCGCCGAGAGGATTCTCAGAATCCGCCCTGTTCCCTCTCTTCCTCTCTTCCGATTGTACATGGTGTGGGTCATGATCACGCAGTCCCGCGCACCGAGTTGCTTCAAGGTGTGGACCAAGGCCACGCAGTACAGAGCCGCATCGACTCCCACGTCGACGTCAGGTCTGACCGTGAGGGTGGTCCGTGTGCCGTCCGGGATGTCGTACACGACGAGAGACGGCAGCAAGCGCAAAGCCTCTTCCGAGGTGAGAGAAAGATCGAGGTTCTCCTCTATCGCAGCCCACACCTCGTGGAAATAACCCTGAATCTCTTGCTTCTTGGGGAAACTACTGGCGATGTTCTCCATGATGGAGGACTCGCCCCCGAACACAGGAACCTCCTCGAGATCCAGGTGTAGCTCGGCCAACTCATCTCCTTTCAGAGACATCTCCCCTTCCCCAGTTCGACAATCACGAAACTGATTATCAAGGGAGAAAGGGAGAGCACAATATTTAAGATTTCCTACATACGGTACATTATCTACATTGAATAGCACATCACAAGAGCCACTGGAAACCGCGAGGAAAGGTAGATATAATGATGCAAGGTTACAAAGGCCGGCGGGGTTCTAGGATGGCAGGCCGCTCAAAATCTGAGAAGGCCCAGTTTAACATCCGGATGGACGCCGAACTCCTGAAGATGTATCGAGAGTATTGTGACAGGAACGGCCTTGACCCGCAAGGCCAGGTTGTCAACTTCATCAAGCGGCTCGTCAACGCCGAGTTTGACTTCCAGGAGAAGCTCTGGCAAGTCCTGACCGAAGGCGAGTGACCTCTAGCTCACGACTGCCGCGAACCTCTTCTTCATGGTGGATACCTGATTCCTAGGGAGAGCACGGCTTTCGATACTCGCTACAACAAGGGCCGACTTCGAGATTGCCAGGTCCCCCAGGTGCTTGACGAACTCGAGGACCGTAAGGAAGCCAGCCTCCTCCACCAAAAGCTCCAGCTCACCGAGGTAGACCAGGGTGTCTTCAGTGATGCTTCGGGAGGCATCCCGCAGGACCTCCAAGTCTAGGCGGGAGACGTCGTAGGAGGAGAAGTTGGGGTGGGGAGAGGGAGTGATCCACAGGAAGGCCGCGTCGTACAGATCGTAATCCGACTGGAGCTTCTCCGGAAAGACGGTGGAGATGACGACCTTTCGCTGCAGGGTGGCCTGAGAGATCTCGCGGAAGAGCCCCTCCCTCTCTCCCTCCCAGAGGATTGAAGTTGGGGAGAGGAAGGTGGGTTTCGGCTCCCGCTTCTCCTTGATCGCAGGGACTTCGTCGAACATCCCCTTCAGGGTGGCCACACGGGAACTCTCGACGGAGTCAGGATCCAGGCTAACGATCAAGGTGCAAGCGTACTTGCTCGCGGTAGAGGCCAGAGTGGAGACGGTGCGAAGAACGGGCTTGAACCCATTGACCTCCATGAGGTATTCTACGTCGTCGAAGAGGAGGACGGACCCGCGGTTGTCCTTCATGAACTTGAGAATGGTCTGGAGGACGTCCACCTCGAGATAGGTCGGCCGGAGGGCCCACACGTAGCCCTCTTGGGAGGAGAGCCAGAGTATGGGTGTCCGCTCCAGCGAAAACTGCTCGGCGAGAATCTGCGGTGGAAACGCAGTGACGCACAGGCCGGGGGCATCCTGGACGAGTTCCCGGAAGGCGGTGAAGCTGTTCCTCCTTCCCCTCTCCAAGACGAGGTAGTTCCGACCCTTCTCCCATCCGAACTTGGCGTGGACCTCCCCGATTTCCACCGCGGGCTCGATGATGAGGAGCCCGTGACGGAAGATGGCGTAGGCCACGAAGGCGAGGAAGATGGTTGTGTACGCGCTCCCGAGACCTATCCGGCTACCCGTTCCTGACAGAACGGGCCAGAAGACCTCCGAGACCGTTCCCGCTAGTGTGGGGATGGCAAACCCGGCCAGCAGCAGGCCCGATCGGATTCGCGACCGATGGTCCTGGGGGCGCCGGTAGGCCCCAGCGAGAAAGACCAAAGCGGCGATGATGATCACAGCGTACAGGGACGCCAGGGGCAGGTAGAGGTCGCCTACCAGGGCCGTGGGGCCGAGGGAACCGTCCACGACATCTTTCACCAAGAGGTCTCCCGCCCAGAGGAAGGACGTAAAGACAATAGAGGGTGTGTAAATGAGCAAGAGGCCCCACGGCTGCTCGAGCAACCTCCCCCGTCGAGGATAGGCGAGCACGAAATGAGCCATGACCCCAGGGATGAGAGCAATCCCCGTCCACATGATTCGAATGAGCGGGAGCAGGTCCTGACGATTCGGGGGCGGAAATGCCCGGAGGATCAGCTCAGGAACATTCCACAGGATGAAGGTGATCAAGAGCAGGACGTAGATTCGAGCGGTGCTCCCTCGCGGGTTTCTGGAAAGGATGTAGCCCGCCAGGACCGCGTTTATGACCAACGAAGCCAAAGACTGCCAGGCGAAGGGATTCACGCGCCACCTCCCGGCCCTTCATTCGCCCACAATCTCGAACTGTCCTTTGTCCACTAAGAGGGAGTGGTAGTCCAAATCGTGCTTGACGCCCCTCAACTTGACCACACCAATGAAGCGCCGGACGCTGGTCGTCAGCCCCACCTCGACCTCTCTGACCCCCAGGTGGATGATGCCATCGGACAGGAACTCCTCCACGCGGTAGGGACCGAAGGCCACTCCTTCCCGTGGCATCTCCGCGACCAGGAAGGTAAGGGAGCCGATCTTCCTCAGGTCTTCGAAGAAGTCGAAGATCTGTCTCCTGGGATCTTTCAGATCAGTGAGGGCGTACAGGGCGTTCAGCGAGTCGATGGCGATGAGATCGCATCCGACCTCCTCCTTGTACTTCCTGAACTCTGTTCCCAGGGCAAGGAGCCAGTTGGGAGCCCCGCCGATCTCTTTGAGGTCGTCTCGGAGCTGGCGCATGTCTACAACCCTGAGGCTCTTCGCCTTCTCCGGCTCCAATCCGAGGCTCCTCACCTGGTTTGCCAAGCTGTCGACGCTCTGCTCCATGGAAACGTAGAGGGCATCAGCGCCCCGCTCCAAGGCCTCGAAATGGAGGATTCGATAGGCGAAGCTGGATTTCAGGCTTCCAGCAGGACCTGAGACGAGAACGACGAATCCCTCAGGGATGCCCCCTCCAATCCTGTCGTCCAGGCCAGCTACCCTGGTTTGGATCCTCAAGGCACCCCCTCGCGCAAGCCCGAGACCAGGCAAGTCCGGACACACCTGGGTCAGGTGAGAGATTGCAATCCAGACAGGCTTATAAATAGATGTCGACGGGTCGTTTCGGGGCCTGGATGGCGAGAAAGGTGCTACATTGGGTAGATTTTATATATTTCGTAGCACAATAATGGTCCGAGGGAGGATGGTGTCCAGGTGGCTGTCGAGGTTGCTCCATCGCAGCAAAGGAACGAACCACCCCATCACGATTACGACCGACTTCGGGGGGAGCCACTACCAGGGCATCTTGGAAGGGGTCGTCTATTCCATCAATCCCCAGGCTCGTCTCGTGACGCTCAGCCACCGCGTCCGACCCCAGGATGTCCGAGAAGCCGCGTTCGTCATGAAGACCGCCGTTCCATACCACCCCTATGGAGTCCATCTGGGTGTGGTCTTCCCGACGGTCGGAACTCCCGGTTCGAGGAGCATTGCCGTCCGTTGTCGCAGGGGAGTCTTGGTGGGACCTGATAACGGAATCCTGATGCCGGCTGCCAGGGAGCTGGGACTTGAAACGGTCTACGAGGTCTCGAGCCCCTTACGGTGGCTTACGACCCCCTCCAACGCCTTCTCGGCCGTCGAGGTGTACGGTTCCCTGGCAGCCTACTTGTCGATGGGGCTGAACCCGAGGAAGCTGGGGCCACGGATCTACGGATACGTCGAATGGAAGGAGCCGGAGTACCGCGCTTCGGAGGAGGGCCTGGAGGGTGAGGTACTCACCATCGACCACTTCGGGAACATCCTAACCAGCATACCTGGGCGGGAGGTAGCGAGGTTTGCCCACTACAACGATCTCGTGGAGGTTGAGATGGACGGCAAGTCGGTGAAGCTTCCGCTCCTGAAGAGCTACGGGTATGCGCCCAGGGGCAGTGTGCTGGTGAAGCTGAATCGAACCGGCATGTTGGAGATCGCGGCCAACTGCGACAATGCCTCGAGGCTTCTGAAGGTGGAGGCGCCGTGCCGAATTCGCGTCCTCCCTGTGCCGTCGGATGCAGCCGAAGCGCAGGCCGACAGTTGACTTTAAGAATCTCACCCATTTCACGACGGTAATCATGCCGGGGACCGTAGTCATCGGAACCCAATGGGGGGACGAGGGCAAGGGAAAGATCGTGGATTATTTCGCGGAAAACGCTGACGTCGTCGTGCGCTTCAACGGGGGATCCAACGCGGGACACACCGTGAAGATTGGCGAGGAGGTGTTCCGCTTCCACCTGATTCCCAGCGGCACGATTCGGCGGAAGACGCTCAACGTCGTCGGCAATGGGGTCGTGGTCGACCCTGAGGTGCTCTCGAGGGAGATTGCAGAGCTGAAGGAACGCGGCTACGCCGTCGACAACCTGAAGATCAGCGAGCGGGCCCACTTGGTGATGCCCTACCACAAGGTCCTTGACGGCCTGGAAGAGCGACTGAAGGGTTCGCTGAAGGCGGGGACCACCATGCGAGGAATCGGGCCGTGCTATCAGGACAAGGCCGCGCGTATCGGCGTCAGGTTCGGTGATCTTGTAGAACGGTCGCTGTTGGAGGCGAGGCTCTCCACGGTCGTTCCGATGAAACAGCGACTCATTGAGGCCTACGGAGGGGAGGAGGTGCTATCGAAGGACGCGCTGCTTACGGAGTGTCTCCAATACGGGCTCAAGCTCGGAGCGTACGCTGCCGACACCTCCCTGCTCCTCCACGACGCCTTGGCCGAGGGGAAGCGGGTCCTCTTCGAGGCGGCCCAGGGCACTCATCTGGACATCGACCACGGAATCTATCCCTACGGAACGTCATCAAACTGCGTCACCGGCTCTGCCTCCGTTGGTTCCGGAGTGGGCATCCGTCACATCGAGGAGGTAGTCGGGGTGGTGAAAGCATTCACCAGCCGAGTGGGTACGGGGCCCTTCCCTTCGGAGTTGCCGGAGGAGGAGGCCGCATACCTCCGCGACCGATCCATGGGGGAATACGGCACGACCACGGGACGCCCTCGTCGTGTGGGATGGCTTGACGCGGTAATGGTCCGCTACTCTGCCCGCGTGAACTCCCCCGACTACCTGGCGGTCACGAAACTCGATGTCCTCGCCGGGCTGGACGGGGTGAAGGTGTGCGTCGCCTATGAGCATGACGGGGAGGAGTTGCGCCACTTCCCGGCCAACATGAACGTATTCTCCAAGTGCAGGCCCGTTTATGAGAAACTGAAGGGCTGGGAGGATATCAGCGAAGATACTTGGAGAGAAGTTGTTAAGACCGGATACGCAGAGCTGCCTCCCAATCTGAGGGAGTACCTAGCCTTCCTCACCGAGCTGACTGGGGTGCCCGTGGGCATTGTCTCCGTGGGCCCTGGTCGCGAGGAAACGATGGACATCAGGAAGTGAGGGTCTGCACCCGCCACCGCCCAGGCGACCTCGAGGTAGAGGCATTCTCCTAGTGCTCCGTCTGGCGTCGGTGATCGCCTCCCTCCTCTTCGTCTTCCTCCTCGGCACGACGATTCTCGGGGCCATACCGCCCCACATGGAGATCTCGCTCCCGCAGATGGAGGACGGCGACTTCTCCTACGTCGACGGCACCCTGCGCCTCGACACGTCTGTCATTGTCACGAACAACGGCTATCACTTCGGCGGCTTCGCCCTCACCCATGACATAACGAACTTCACCGTCTCCGTCCAGGGTCTTGTAGAGGACATCGAGGTCCTGAATATGACCAGCGATCCCGTTGACATCCCTCGTGGTGCCTCCAGGCAGGTGCCCCTGACGATAGGGATAGATCTCGCCCCGCTGATCGGCACCGGATTGGTCATCTTCGAGCCTGCCAACGTCACCTTCACCATCGGCGGGGCTCTCACGACCACTCGGGGCCTCCTGGACGCGGAGCTGGCGGTAGAGCTGTTGATGCCCCTGGAGGAGCCCCTGATTTCCGACTTCTCCCTGGACTTCCAGAACAGCACCTTCTCGAACGTTACAGAGGGGAAGGAATGGCGGCTGCCCTACACGTTGCGCAGCGCCGACCTCCTCAGCGGCAACGCCTCAGCGGCCTTCACGTTCCTTAACGAGACCGGCGGTCAACTCGGGAACACCACCCTCGTCATCCCCTTGGGTCAGGAGGCGGCTGGGAACCTGACGCTTGTCGTCAGCGACACACGATTCCTGGAACTCATGGCAGGACCTCAGACCCTCACCATGCAGATGGAACTGACCCTGCCAGGTAACCTCGTGTTCACCCGGGAAATCGAGATTCCATGGGAGCCTCCAGGAGGCGGTTAGATGATCAAGAAGTATCATCCAGGGAGGGCCATCGTGGCGGCCATCGGCAATGCCATCCCCTTCATCATCCTCCCCGTCCTGTTCCTGCGCGCGTTCGACACCTTCCTTCCGAGCCTCCTGCCCGTCCCAATCAACGTGGAATTCGGTGTCGATCTCCAGACGCTGGAAACCTTGGTCATCTCCCTCGGGGCGGCAGTAGCGGCCATGGCCTTCATGACCGCCTTGTTCAACAAGGGGCTCCTGGGGAGAGCGATCTTCGGTTCCTTCCGCCAGGCGGCCAAGTTCGGATGGGTGTACTTCTTCTTCAACGCGGGATTCATCACGCTCCTCCTCACCATCGAAGGAGAGGAATTCGGCCAGATTCCCATCCAAGGCCTGACCTTTGGCGTCCACTTCGAACAGCTCCTGTACATCCTGTACTTCGCGATCCTCTTCATGATCGTCTACTTCGTCGCGGAGTACTTCGTCTACCACCGTGTCGTCCAAGAACAGTACTTCGTTGAGCCCTCCCCATACTAGGCGGACCGGCTCGAAATCGATTCCAAGCGCTCGAGGAGCTTGCAGGCCTGGCAGATCTCGCTGATCGTGGGTTCGCCACACTGCTCACATGTGGCAAGCTCGGCCGGGGGATAGTGGTCCACGAGGTACGGCTTGAGGGAGTCGTAGGTGCTCAGCATGGCGTGCCGGGTCCCCGGGAACTCGTTCTCGAGCTCGTAGAGCACCTCACGATAGCGTGTCCTCATGGCCCGGTCCGCGTAGGGGCAGGTGCCATCGTCGAAGGGGATGCCCTTGAGCAGCGCGTAGAGGTAGACCTCCTTTTCAGGAATCGTCCTGAGGGGCTGCACCCTGCGAACGAGGCCGGCCTGGACGCTGTCGTGCGGGCCCATCCTGGCCAGCCTGTCCCGGTCCGCCCTTCCGAGGTTCATGAGGAAGGATTGTACCGTGTCGTCCAAGTTCAGTCCCGTGGACAGATAGTCCGCCTTCACCAGCTTCGCCAGGCTGTTGAGGGCCTTGCGCCGAAACACGCCGCAGTAGCTACAGGGGATGGTGCCCGGGTCTGCCTCGACGACCTCGTCCATCTCCCAGCCGACGAGTTCCTTGTAGGCGACTATGCGGTGGTCCAAATCGAGCTCCTGGCACAGGCGCTCCGCAAGGGAGATGCTGGCAGGCCTGTAGCCATCGATGCCCTCGTCGACCGTCACGGCGACCAGTTCAACGTCCCTCCGCTTGCCGAGGATGGTGTGCAGCAGGTAGGTCGCCACGCTGCTGTCCTTCCCCCCCGAGAGGGCGCAGGCGATTCTGGTCCTGTCAGCAAGGCGAAGCTGGCTCCGGACTTCCCGCTTCGCGCGCTTCTCGACGAACGATGTGAAGTGGAGGTTGCAGAGGTGTGCCCCGCTGTAGCGGATGGTAACAATGGCCTCCTCACCGCAACGGTCACAATGCAACAACCGTCCATTTTCCTGGCTCTATTAAAGGTTTGAAGGAGGTCCAGGAGTGGAGGACCACTCCCAAGACGCCTCGGTGAAAAGGACAAAGGGCCAGCAGTGTCACGGAGACGGCCGATTCCCCCTCGTTTTAGTGGGCTGCATATAGACTCTCTTCAACCTGTTTAAATAGAACGTGCCTGCTGCCAAGCCCATGGAGCCCCTCAACGTACAGTACGTCAAACTCAAGGAGTATGTGGATACCTCAGGGATGTACCGGATGTATGAGGAGGGGAAGGAGATCACGCTGGTCTTCGAGCCAACCTTCGTGGAGGCTACCTTCCATGGGACTGGATCCCGCATATTCATCACGGGGCGGCGGGAGGGGGCGGTGGTCAATATTCGCCGTTTTGAGATCGAGGACGAGAATGGAGCCCGGCGGGACCTGGACCTGGAAGCCGCGCGCGAGTCACTGGCGGTCTGGCTTGAGACCGTAGAGGACTAGGACTCGAGTGTGAACCTCGCCCTGCAAGGGGGGCCAGGCGTCATTTTCCCCAGAAGTGATAATCGGAGCGTCAATCCTTTAGACTCTCCTCGCCACCAGAAGGGGTCGCGAGCACATGAAGCGCCCTTCTCCTTGGCTGAAGCATGCCCCCTTCGCCGCCTTCATGGCGGCGCTCATTGGCCTCAGCTACTACTTCCACCTGAACCTCGACCTTGTGTTGCCGGCTCTGAACTCGGCCCGCATCCTGATGCAACTGGCCTTGGGCGCCACCGTCATTGCCATCCTCCGCAACGTCGTCGGCATCAAAGCGTATGGGACCTTTGCCCCCGTGATCATCGCCCTCAGCTTGCTCTACACCGGTCTTCTCCTGGGCCTGCTCCTCTTCGCCATCGTCATGACGATCATGATCCTCACCAGAGCCGCCTTCCACGGGGAGCAGATCCAGCAGAGTCACAGGGCGGCGATAATGGTCTTCATGGTCGGCCTCACGGCCACCCTCTTTGCCGCCTTTGCAGCGCAGATCGGCCAGCCGGAGATCGCGTTTCTCCTGCTGTTCCCGGTAGTCATCACAGCGTGGTTTGCTGACCGCTTCTTAGAGCACACCGACCGAGTCGGCCTCGGACCGCCGACCAAATCCATGCTCTGGACCGTCGTCCTCGTCGCCGCCTCCTACCTCGTCATGGTCCAGGAGCCCGTGGTGGACCTCCTGGTGAAACAGCCCCTGAGCTGGCCGGGATTCGTTCTCTTGCACTGGCTTCTGGGGACGCGTGTCAGAATCCGTGTCTCGGAGAAGGTGAGGTTTGGCGCTCTGAAAAGGCTGGAGGACGTGATGCTTCGCGGTGGCGTCTCGCAGACCGTTCTCACGATCCGGCGACGGAACCGTGACTACCTGGACCAGTACAACCCGCCCGAGGTAATGACAGGACTCAACAAATCGAAGGCCAAGGCCCTCTTGCTGTCGGAGGGCATCCCGGTTCCGGACAACTACCTCCTCGTGTCCAAGAAGGAGGACATGGCCGAGGCGATGGAGCTCTTCATGAAGGCCCCGGGCTTTGTGATCAAGCCTGCCGACGGGTTTGGCGGGGAGGGCATCATCGTGGTCCGCCGGCGCGAGGGAGGTCGTTTCGTCACCAGTGAGGGTCGCCTGGGCAACGAGGACCTGGTGCAGCACCTCACGAGAATCCTCGACGGTGCCTACAACGATGGGAGGCCTGACGAGGCTCTCGTGGAGGCCCTGGTGGAGAACCACCCATCCCTGAAGCCCATTGCTCCCGATGGCGTTCCGGACATCCGAGTCATCTGCTTCCTTGGATACCCAGCCATGGCGATGCTCCGCCTGCCGACGCGGCAATCCGAGGGGAAGGCAAACCTCCACATGGGGGCTGTGGGAGCGGGTGTGGACCTCTCGACAGGGACCATCAGCTTCGCAACCTGGAAGGGGCAACTGGTGCGGCGTCATCCTGACACCGGGAAGAAGCTTCTGGGCTTCCAGGTTCCGTTCTGGGAGGACATCCTCGAGATCGCCTCCGAGGCGCAACGGATATCTGGCCTCGGATTCGCCGGGGTCGACGTCGTGGTAGACACTCTGAAGGGCCCGCTCGTCCTGGAGGTCAACCGACGGCCGGGGTTGGAGATACAGAAGGCGAACGGCACGGGGTTGCTGCCTCGGCTGGAGGCCCTGCAAGGTTTTGGCGACGCAAACGAGCCCTCGGAAGTCCGGGTCCTGCGAGTCATAGAGATGGACCGCCTGGGATGGAAGCTGCCCACACCGAGTCGCGAGGGTCCCCCTGCGGTGAGCGAGGAGGAACTGCCCCTGCCCTCCATGCCCCTCGAGGG
>CAYFZX010000008.1:25000-34244 GCA_964347795.1 uncultured Methanomassiliicoccales archaeon | reverse complement strand
TATCGTGGGGACGTTGACAACGATAAGCCCGATGGCCGCCACGACGGTTGGACGGATCCACTTCCTTCTTTCATGCGCCCTGCGAGGTTCATTGAAGCCCATAAGTCTCTTCGGCCGCCCCTTTTAGAGTTCTCCCACTTCCTCCCGTGAGATGACCAACTTCTGAATCTGCGAGGTTCCCTCCCATATCTGGAAGACCTTCGCGTCCCGCATGTACTTCTCCACAGGGTAGTCCTTCATGTAGCCCGACCCGCCGACGATTTGCACTGCATCCGTGGTAACCTTCATGGCCATATCAGCGGAGAAGAGCTTCGCCATCGCAGCGTCTTTGTTGGCGGGCAAATCATGATCTGCGTCCCAAGCCGACCTCCACACGAGGAGTCTGGCGGCGTCAATCGAGGTCTTCATGTCCGCCAACATGAAGGCGATTCCCTGGTGCATGGCAATGGGCTTACCAAAGGCTTTCCGAGTCCTCGAAAAGTCCAGGGCGAACTCATATGCAGCGCGTGCCACTCCAATCGCACCGGCGGAGACCACCGGCCTTGACATCTCCAGGGTCTTCATAGCGCCCACCCAAGAAACCTTCTCGCCGCCGAGCAGGTTTTCCTCGGGGACGCGGCAATCCTCGAGGATTACCTCGGACGTATGGGACGCCCGAACCCCCATCTTGTCCTCGACTTTTCCCTCCTTCAGGCCGTCGTTGCCCTTTTCCACGACGAAGGCTCGAATCCCGAAGTACCCCAGAGATGGGTCGAGGGTTGCGAAGACCACGTGGATGTCGGAAATCCCTCCGTTGGTGATGAACCGCTTCACGCCGTTCAGCACCCATTCGTCACCATCCTTCTCCGCCTTCGTGGCAATGGATTTGACGTCCGACCCTGCCTCTGGCTCCGTGAGACAAAGGGCGCCCAGCCGCGGCTTTGAGTCGGTGAAGACGGGCAGAAACTTCTTTCTCTGCTCCTCCGTGCCCATATACAGGATAGGCAAGACTGCCAATCCCCCTCCAATGAGGCCGGTGGCGATGCCCGCACATCCCCAGTTGAGTTCCTCCATGACAACGCACCAAGTCAGGGTGCTGGTCATGCCTCCGCCCCCATACTCTTCCGGGATGTAGGCCGTTGTCAGGCCTAACTTGTGGGCCTTCTCCACCACGTCCCAGGGCATTTTGGCCTCCCGATCACAGGCCTCGGCAACGGGCCGCATCTCCTTCTCTGCGAAGTCGTGGGCCGTCTGCTGCATGAGCTTCTGTTCCTCAGAGAGCGTAAAATCAATCATTTTACTGCCTCCCGCGGAATGTCGATAGGTAGCTCGACTGAAAAGGTTTCGGTCACGGGGCGGGGTGAACCCAGCTGACCTCCATGACGAACGGGTTGAGGACCCAGAGGTTCAGAACTCCTTCGGCATCTCCCTGATGACGGCGACCATGCGATTAAGCTGGCTCATCATCGCCATGATCTTCGACATGGACCCCTTGAACTTCATCTTCCCGGTCATCACGAGTGTCTGCAGGTCGGCTTCCCCCTTCCCGGTCTTCTCCCAGGCTGCGTAGTCTCCCTCGAACTTGAAGTCACTGGGGTCGTCAGCGGCGACCTCTTCCACGCTGACCTTCCCATTCTCGATGTCGAGCAACACGGAGATGTCCCTGTCGTTACAGGTGGCGATTATCTTGGTGTTCAAGTCACCAGTCTTCTTGTTCCACTCCTCGTCGCCATTCAGCCTCTGGGCCAAATCATCGAAGAACTCCTTTGTGAAGAACTGCACCATTCCAGGCCTCCGGTCTTTGGAATTCTTCCTAGTATAGAGACATTGCGTTCTATTGATACGCCATATCTAGGAGCTCGATGGGATGCAGGCATTTCACCGCAGACCCAGCCCGCTGCAACCCCCATTCAATCCAGAGAAGGCATCCCGGGTTTCCAGTGGCGACGACTTCTGCGCCTGAATCTCCGATGGCCTCCAGCTTGCGATCCAGCAACTTAAGGGCCATCTCCTTTTGAGTGAACATGAAGGTTCCCGCGCTGCCACAACACCAGTCCGGTTCCTTCAGGTCGACGAGTTGGAGGGCCGGGATCTGCCTGAGGAGTTGTCGTGGTTCTTCTCGGACGCCCTGGCCGTGGAGAAGATGGCAGGGGTCGTCGTAGGCGACCCTGTGGGGCAGCTTGCCGAGTCCCTCTAGCGGCCCAATGGAGAATAAGAACTCAGAGATGTCTTGGACTCTCTCGCTGAAACTCTGCGCCCTTGCCTCCCAGTGTGCGTCTCCGTCGAAGAGGTAGGGATACTGTTTCATGTGGGCCCCACATCCAGCGGAGTTGGTGAGAATGAAGTCGACTCCAGCGTTCTCGAAGGCCCGTATGTTAACCTCTGCGAGATGTCTAGCGTCGCTCAGTCGGCCTGCGTGAGCGTGGAGCGCCCCACAGCACTCCTGGCTCGCAGGGACCACCACTTCATGGCCGCCCCGGTTCAGCACCCGAATGGTGGCATCGTTGACGCGGGTAAGGTAGACCCTCATCATGCAACACACGAGAAGGCCTACTCTCCTTCCGTTGGGAACACGAGGTGTGTAGACGCTCTCGAACGGGGTCGTCGGTTCTGATGGCAACGCAGTGAGTACGTCGAAGGCGTGGCCGAGGTTTCCGGGTAGGTACGTTTCGAGCCTCGAAGCGACGTTGATGCCTTCCCCGCGACGGCTCTGAAGGAAACGGAGGAGACGTCCCAAAACGACTATCCGGCTTTTTCTCGGCAGGACAGACTGGTAGAAGAGATCTGAGAGTAGACCCGATGTCGTCGAGGCCCTGCCCAAGAGTGAACGCCCATGCCCGAGGATGTTGCCGAAGGAGACGTCAGATGGGCACGCCGTCTCGCAAGCGAGGCAACCAACACAAAGATCTAGATGGCTCGCCAACCTCTTCGTCACCCCCACCCTGCCGTCCTCCAAGGCCCGGACGAGATAGATTCGACCCCGCGGAGAATCCATCTCGACCCTCAGTTCGCGATACGTAGGACACAGGGGCAGGCAAAGGCCGCAGTGAGTGCATTCCATCAGCTTCTCGTAGCGAAACGGCGAGATCGGACGTCGGTTGGTCATCAAAGGCCTCCGACGTACCTGCCAGGGTTGAGGATCCTGTGGCTGTCAAACTCGCCTTTGAGCCTGGCCATCACCTCAAAGCCGTCGGGCTTGCTGCCCCACACGTCAAGATCTTGTTTGAGCTCTGGCGAGGTCTTTTCGAGGATTACGAAGCCGCCCATAGAGACTCCAACGGCGGTGAGTTCTTCGAAAAGTGTCGCCAATTGGTCATGACTGAGAGGCAGGGGGGTGCCTGCGAACACAATTCCCCGTCCCGCGTGCACAAGGAGAGACTCCGTAAGGCCAACGGCCCTGAAAGCTTCGGAGAGGACATCGATGAAGGGGCCCACAGCTGCAGGCGGTAGGGAGCACCGGAAGACCGTGCCCCAAGACGAGCCCGGAAAGTCCGCCACACCGCGCCATACGTTTCTTCCTTTCTGTCCTCTGTAGTGCGCGTCCCTGGCAACGCCGCGCTCCTCCCCGACCCTCCTCGCCTCACCCACCTGTCGATTGACTACCGCGTCTGGGCCACCGAACTCAATGAGTAGGAGCACAGGGTGCAGGTTCAAGCCAAGAGTCTCAGTGGATGGCCCGCTCAACGCTGAGAGGGCCAGTGGTCTCAATCCAGCCTCCAGGATCTCTTCGGCGGTCCGCATTGCTCCGTCCAAGGTCGGAAACCCCATGCCGAGGGAGACGGTGGCCTGTGGGAGTGGCTGGAGTTTGAGAGTGGCGCTAGTAATCACGCCAAGCGTTCCAAGAGACCCGACATAGGCCCTCGCCAAGTCGTAACCGGTCACATTCTTGACGACCTTCCCGCCTGTCTTGGTGATGGAGCCGTCAGGATGGACAACTGTCGTTCCAAGAACCCATCCTCGCGGCATTCCAAACCACTGGACTCTGGGACCTATCGAGTTCGCCGCCAGCACTCCGCCCAAGGTTGCGTCGTCCATGCTAGGGGGATCCAAGGGGAGCCCCTGTCCGCTCTCCTCCAACCTCGAGTTCGCATCCCCCACGGTCATTCCTGCTGGAAGGGTCGCCACAAGATCCTCATGCGAGTGTTCGAAGCCGTCACGGAGACCCCCCAGCGACAAGAGTATGTCAACCCTTGTCGGCTTGTTGCCAAGATGCATGGCGGTCCCACCACCACGCGGAACCACGGCAAGCTGCTCATCTGCCGCGAAGGCAATCACAGCCGCCACCTCCTCGGCGCTTCGAGGCCGAGCGGTGATGGCCGGCCGCATTCCATCAATCTCGCCTTCACCTTCTCCGAGAACGCTGGGATCTTCAAAGGACGAAGCAAGGCGGCGCGCCCATTCAGGTGGATTCTTCATGCTCATGATTCCGACTCCGTCTCCAGGCTGGGAGGCACTCTGAGGAGCGGCATCCTCACCTCCTCCTCGCCCGGGAACATCTTGCCGGGGTTGCTGAGCCCCTCGGGGTCGAAGGCCCGCTTCACCTTCTTCATGACCTCGAGATCCTCCGGGGCGTAGACGAGCGGCATGATATCCATCTTCTCCAGACCGATCCCGTGCTCGCCGCTCAGGGTTCCTCCGGCTTCCACACAGACCTCTAGTATCTCTCTCGACATCGCCAGGGCCCTCTGCAGCTGGTCCTCGTTGCGCTCGTCGAACAAGATGATCGGGTGCAGATTCCCGTCGCCGGCGTGGAAGACATTGGCAACTCGGAGCCCATGTCGACGCCCAATATCGTAGACCCTCGGGAGCACCTGAGGGAGCTTGCTGCGCGGGATGACACCGTCCATGGTGTAGTAGCTGTGGCTGATTCGACCGAAGGCACCAAAGGCCTTCTTGCGACCCTGCCAGATGCGGGCGCGCTCCTCCTCACTCTTGGCCTTTCTGATCCGCCGGGCGCCACCCTCCCTGCAGATTTCTGCAACGACCTTGGCCTCCTCCTTAACCTCCTCGCGAAGACCATCGACCTCGATGAGCAAGATCGCCTCTGCGTCCTTGGGGTAGCCGGCGTGAGCGTAGTCCTCCACGGCCTCAATGGTGAGCCGATCCATCAACTCCACAGTGGCCGGCACAATGCCCTGGGAGATAAGGGTAGAGACTGCCCGACTTGCGGCCTCCATGGAATCGAACATGGCCAGAATTGTCTCCACCGCCTCAGGAAGGTTGGTGAGCTTGACGATGATGCTCGTGACTATTCCGAGGGTTCCCTCGGAACCGACCAGGAGGCTTATCAGATCGTATCCTGACATTCCCTCCGCCTTGCCACCGAGGCTGACCAGACTCCCATCGGGGAGCACAACCTCCAGTCCCAGGACGTGGTTCGTCGTCACTCCGTATTTGAGTGTGTGTGGCCCGCCGGCATTCTCCGCGACGTTACCGCCAATGGTACACGCCTGTTGGCTTGAGGGATCGGGGGCGAAGTGCAGGCCCAGAGGTGCCACTTCATCGTTCAGGTCCTGATTGACCACTCCGGGCTGCACCACGGCCCTCCTGTTGGCAGTGTCCACTTCCAGGATCCGGTTCATGCGGACGAGGGAGATGAGAATGCCCCCCTCCACCGGTAGGGCACCACCACTCAGTCCTGTGCCTGCCCCCCGGGCCACGAAAGGGACGTGACTCCTGGTGGCCAGGCGAACAATGGCCTGGACTTCCTCCGTGGTCTCCGGGAGGACCACAACTTCCGGGAGGGCCTTGTTGATGGTGAGGCCATCGCACTCATAGACGAGGAGCTCCTCGTAGGAGGTGACAACCCGACCAGGACCGAGAATCTGGACAAGCTTCTCAACAAGGCCATCCCTGTCCAAGGAGCCTCCCTCTCTTCGCACACTAGGCTTGCGAGAGATAAGGGTCTTTCGACAGCGAGGCCTTGGCCCTTACGGAAGATCCTAGGGCGACCTAGCTATTACCGCGGCCCCAATCAACCATCCCATTACACCGGAGATGGAGTAGAGAGCGTGGTACTCAGGGAAGGCGTAGGGAGCAATGAGTGCGAAGGCGAGAGAGAAAAAGATGGCGGCTCCCCAAGCGATCGTCATGCTGTGGGATCCTTTTGGCACGGCTTTGAAGAAGAACCGGAGGAAGATGAACGCGGTCCCACCGGCCATGGCGATCTTCTCCGTCGCGAGGATGGGGTCTCCACTCCCGCCATCGGGTGCCACGAGGGCGACATAGCCCACGTAGAACCCGTAAGCCAGAAACCCCAAGAATGCAAGGGACCTGGCCGTGCCCCAGGCGGCCGCGCGGTAGAGTCGTTCCCTCGCCATGTGGAACATCATGGTGGGTGAGACCACCCTGCCCACGAAGACCATAGCCACGACCGGAGCAAGAATCATGGGATCATCGAAGCTCAATCCGACCAGATTGTAGCCCGTGGAGGCGGCCAGGAAGGCCGGGATCACGACGATGAAGCCCAGGGCCCACATCCCTCGCCTCGCCAGGCGGTAGAGCAATGGCCCGAAGAGGAGTAGGACTGAGCCTAGCACGAGCAGTATCGCGAATGCGGAGACGAGCTCGTTTGCCATCTCCAGTCCTCTGTCCGAGGCCTTCGATGGCGGGTGTCACACGTTAAGGGTTTGTCTCCCAGTATTCAGCCTGAAAATCAGCGGGGAGAGCGTTCGGTCCTACGAGAAGCGCCAGATAACTACAAATCCGGCCACCCACCCCACCAGGCCGGCCAACCTGTAATAGATGTCGTACCCCGGGAAGGCGAAGGGCGCGAGGACGGCGAAGGCGAGGGAGAGGAGAAGCGCGGAAATCCACACGGTCGGCTTTTCCTTCAAGGATTCGGGGAGAATTCTGGCGAGCAGTCTTATGATAATGAAAGCCCCACCGAGGGCCATGATCAGGAGTTCAGAGAGGTCGACTGACGTCGAGGCAATCCCGAAGAGTTGTCCAAACAGGTACTTTTGCAGTATGGAATATATGAGGTAGCCAGCATAGGCGAGGAACCCCACGGCCATAACGATCTTGAGCATTGGCCAGAACCGCTTTAGCTCGAATCGATCCCTCAGGGATCGGAACAGAAAGGTCGGGGAGACGCCTCTCAGTCCCAGCACGAGCGCTACGAAGGGAATGAAGTAGAGAGGTTCGGAAAGCGCAAGGAAGACAATGAAGAGCGCGAGCCCCATGACTCCAATGATCAGGGCAAGTAGGGCATACAGCCTCCAGGTCTTTGCCTCCACAGTGAGCCTGAAGAAGAGCGGGGAGAGGAGCACCAACAGAGTCCCTGCGACGAGCATGCCAGCAAACATTGCGGGGAAAAGGATGTCGCCGTTGGGCATCGGTGCTCGGCCAGCACCTCTGCCCTGATAAACCTTTGCTCATCCTTTTAGCAGGCCTGCAAAGGCATACTACTCAGGGGAGTTGGGTGGAGTGAGGGGGCTACTTCCGTTTCGCCTTCCGCTTCTGAAGGTCCTCCAGTATTAGGACGGCCAAATCCTCGAAGGCGGACTCAACACCCTGTCCTGTCTTGGCGCTCGTCAGCAGATACGGACATCTCCAACGCTTCGAAACGGCTTCAAATCCTTTCGTGTCGAACTCCTTCTCGTCCACCAAGTCGACCTTGTTGCCCAAGAGGTACGACGGTATTCTACCCGCCACCTTCTCCACAAAACCTCGCCAGCCCTCGAGCTCGCCGAGGGTCTCCGGCCGGGTGACGTCACAGACCATCAGAAGTCCCTGGGCCCCATGGAAGTAGCCCTCCCGCATCAGATCTAGAACCTTCTTCTGACCCATAATGTCCCAAATCAGCATGGCGAGGCGGTCCTTCCTGTCCGAACCGGGGACGTTCACCTCCAGCTCCCTCTTTGTCACCTTCGTACCCAGTGTGGCCACGTATTCGCCCGTGAACTGATCGTGTACGAACCGATGGATGAGTGACGTCTTGCCTACGGCTGCCTCGCCCACTAGGCATACCTTGAGCTTCATTCGGGGCTCTTCCAGCGTAGCTAGCGTCGCCGCCACCATCCCGAGGTTTCTCGTTCAAATGCCATTAGTTGAAGTTTTCCCGATGATTATCGATTTGGAGACATTGCTCATGGTGCCCTCGGCCTCTGCTCAGGGTAGACTCGCGTGAGGAGGGCCTCCGAGACTTCTTCGTTCGTTAGCGCAGGCTCACATTCGAAGGACAGGGTCCCTCCGTTGAGGTGGACGATGGTAAGTCGCCACTCCTTCCTCTTCTGCCGAAGGGCCTGGACCAACACGAGAATCCACCGCTCTGCATCTTCTATGGACTGAATCTGGAGGTCAAACATGGAGGATGAAATTCCCATGGAACGTCTGAGCCCTTCCATTTTGACGCTATAAAGCTAACGAGGCCGTTATCGCAATTGGCGTCAACCTGGAATCCCCTCCCACGCCTCGTTCGCACGCGATGGACTCCCTTCATGATAACAAAGAAGAAAGGTATTTGACAACAGGCCCAGGAATAGAAACGTGCGCCGTGGACCGCTGCGGGCCGCCGGCCTGTGCCTAGCGATGCTACTTAGTCTCTTCGCCATCACTTCCATCGCGGCAGCACACCCCTACCATCTTCAGGTCGAGAATGATCAAGATAGCGGGGATAGTGATAGGATTGGATCCAATAACTGGATCGCCCAGTCATTTGTTCCCGAGACAGCCTTCACCGTTACCCGCGTCTCTCTGCTCGTGAGGGACCGCGCCACGAGCGACGTCCTCACAGTGTCCCTCAGAGTCGATGACTCGGGGTTTCCGGCCACGACAGACATGACCTCTGGGACGACGGATGGCCCAAACCAGAAAATCTGGTGGAACGTGACTTTCGCCTCATGGATCGATCTGTCTGAGAATCAGACCTACTGGTTGGTCGCAAGATCATCGCTCCCGGACCCGGGGGGATACGAATGGTCAGAATCGGGGGATGATCTGGCATACCCCAACGGAACGGGGGCCAGTTCTCCCGACGGAGTTAGCTGGTCCAACGAGAGTAAGGATTACGCCTTCCGAGTATACGGCTACTACCGGCCGAGCATGACCTACGCTGTCACGCCATCTGAGACCGTGCTGGAGCCGGGTGACATCGGGCAGTTCCGAATGGATCTGAATAACACTGGACCGGGGGATGCCGATACACTGTGGGTGAATGTTACCCTCCCACCAGAACTCAGCTACATCAACGACGATGCGGGAAGCATCGGGGGAATGACAAACTGCTGCTACAGTTTTGAGTTCACCAACATAACGCCGGGTC
>CAYFZX010000008.1:0-24900 GCA_964347795.1 uncultured Methanomassiliicoccales archaeon | reverse complement strand
AACGCGACATACCTATCTTCCACCCCGGTCGGGACGTATGACGGAGGCGGCCACGCAGTCAGCTGGTTTATTCCAGCTATCGCCCCCAACTCCTCCATGGCGTTCCGCTGGTTGCTGGAGGTCCACGTAGATGCGCCAGACCTCGCTCGCGTCACCAGCACCGCCCAGATAGACTACGAGGACTCCGCAGGGGCTGAGTTGCCAACAGTCCAGACCTCAGTCTATTCGACGGTGCAGGCCCCTCTCTTCACGCCGGTTCTGATCGTCGATCGGGGAGTAGTCGAGCGTGGGGATGAGGTGAGGGCCACAGCATACTACAACAACACCGGTTCGGTTTCCGCGCCCGCCGCGTGGCTCAACTGGACACTGGCCGGCCACTTTGACGTTGTTGACCTGAGTCCAGATTTGGAATATGCGGAGACCCCGCAGGGAATTGGCCTGGCTCTCACATCCGTGGCCCCAGGTCCTCACTCAGTGGTCGTGACACTGCGCACAGTCAGCGGGATGGCCGACGGACTGGACGTCAGCATTGTTGTCACCTGGGAGGCCGTGGACGGCAACGGAAACTCCCTTCCCACAGCGACGCTACCATCTACCATACTTCTGAACGCGCCCGACGTGGGCATCAATTTGGATGCCTCGGCGACCCGTCTGGAGGTGGGAGAGGCCCTCCTCCTCAATCTGACTATGGACAACTCGGGGAAGGCTTCAGCTACAGGATGGCTCAACCTGACCCTACCCGATGGTTTTGAATACCTGGGGACGGAGAGCGGTGCCTACGATGCGACCGTCGAGAACGGTCTCGTCTCCTGGGCAATCTCGACGCTCCCACCTGAGACCGATGTGGTCCTCGGCGTGAGACTGCAGCTCGTGGGAGACCACGGCCTAACCGCGCTCCGGTTCAGCCTGACCTTCTCGGACGGAAAGGGGAGTCAGCCTAGAACCATCAACAGCAACACAGTGTTCGTAGAGCCTGTCCCCGTGGGTCCTGACGTGGGCTCCCTACTCCTGTGGCCGCTCATTGCAGCCGTGCTCCTCACTGCAGGGTTCCTCGTGGTCAGGCGATGGATGCAAGCCAAGGGCCTGAGCGTCGAGGAGGTCTTCGTCATCCATCGAGATGGCCTTCTTCTCGCGCACCGCTCGAAGACCTTGACTCCTGACAAGGATCAGGACGTCTTGGTCGCTATGTTCAAGACGGTCCAGGACTTCATCCATGATGCCTTCTCCAGGCGTGAGGACGCACCTGTGAGAAGCCTCACCTTCGGGGAGTTCAATGTCCTCATCGAGCAGGGCACGAACCACCACGTCGCCGTGATCTATCGTGGTGAGGACAATGGAGCGTTGGAGACACAACTCTCCCTCCTATCCAAGCGCATCGAAGATGAGTTCGGAGAAGCCCTGGATTCATGGTCCGGAGACATGGATGAGGTCCGAGGACTGCAGGACCTGCTCCCGATGCTGTGGGGCGTCCGTGCAGGTGAGAGAGGAGAACCGCACGAAGGCGAGGTCGACAGGGTGAAGAAGACGATTCAAGGTGCGTGGGACCGCCTCCGTGAAGCATTCTTTGGCGTGCGTGACAGGCTGAACGATTCTCCTCCTGTTGACGAACGAGAGGTCGAGACGAGGGCCGACGGAGGTTGGGAGTAGGGCCTTTCGCCCCTAGGACCTATCCGGAGTCACGCCCTCCGAGGAATCCACCCTCGCCAAGAATGCCTCAGCCTCTGCCATGGCGTGAGGACCCGTGATTGGATTCGAGCACTGGGTACCCACACAGGCGTAGACTGCAGGGACTGGCTCTTCGGGATACTGCGCCTCTCGGAACGCCCTGCTACCGGGACGAAGTAGCTGCAACACTCGTCGCGGTTGGAAGGCGGCCAGCAGTTCCATTCGTACTGCATCGGTGTGTTCATCCCCATCGCCGACGACCACCAACTTCAGGGGTCCCTTGAGGTAGGTGGAAACCGCCACGGCATAGAACGAAGCGAAGATGGAGTAGCGGGAGTACTGGCCAGTGAAGCCCTCGAGGATGCCCTGAGCCGCCTCCTTGAACTTGCTCTCTCCGGTGACCTCGGCCAATCGGAGCAGCAGGGAGGCAGCGTGGGAGTTGTCCACCAAAGGCTTCTGGGCAACCTTCAACAGCCCAACATCACCTTCCGCAGACTGTCGATCCACGAGCAGACCGTCCTCATCTCGAAAGCCATTCAGTATGTGCTCGGCCAGGGACGTGGCCTTCTTCAGATATCCATCGTCCCCCACGTGTTCATACGCATCCAAGTAGGCCTTGGCCATGTGAACATGGTCCGATAGAAGTCCGTCCACCCTCGGTTCCCCATCCCAGTAGTGAAAGAGGTGTCCGTCGTCAGAGAATAGCCTCTTCTCGAGAGAGTCGAGTGTCGAAACTGCCGCTTTCAGGTATGCCTCGTCGCCCAGGACGGCGGCGGCGCGGAGGTATGTTGAGACCGCCTGCCCGTTCAGGTCCGCATAGATCGTCTGATCGACAAAAGGAACCTCCATTTTCTCCCTCCCCTCCTTCGCCAACTTGTAGTACTCCTCGTCGGCGTCCTGACTGCCGTAGAAACCGCCCCTTGGGTCTCGCAGCACCTTTTCCAGATATCTCAGAACGTCCTCGGCGACCTCCCTGTACCTACGTTCTCCGAGGAGGGCGTAGGCATTCAGGTAATTCCTGAGGAGGCCGACGTTGACGTCCAGCATCTTCTCGTAGTGAGGCTCACTCCAGTCCCTCGTGACGGAGTACCTGAAAAAACCACCCTCCACTGGATCGTACATGCCACCTTCTGCCATGGCGCCGAGGCTCTTCTCGACGACCTTGAGGATGTAGTTGTTCCCTGAAACTTTGTAGTGATAAAGGGCGAGGTCCAAGGCTTCTGGTTGGGGAAACTTCGGCGCGCTTCCAAACCCTCCGTACAGGTCATCGTACTGCTGGAGCAGGTAGCCAAGGACCTCCTCCATGATGTCCATACTGAGGCCGCCTTCAGATGGCTGGATGACGGTTTCCGGAGGCACCTTCCTCTCTCTGGCTTTACCGCCTGAAGTCTCGTAGTAGCCCTTCACCTGCATCAGGGTGCGTTTGAGCTGATCGGGGGGAATGTAGGTGCCACCAGCGATGACCCCACCCTCATCATCAAGGAAGGCCGTCGTCGGGTATCCGCCAAAGTTATAGCGTTCACGGATGTCCGGCCTCTGGTCGATGTCGACCCGGATGGCGACGAATTCCTTGTTAATCAAGTCAATGATCTCATCGTCGGAGTAGCTGGTCTCGTCCATGACGTGGCACCAGTGGCACCACACCGCTGAGAGGTCTAGGAGAATGGGCTTCTTCTCCTTTCTCGCCTTCCCGAAGGCCTCATCGCCCCAGGGAAGCCAGCGGATATCGGTGTGTTTGCCCATGATGAAACTACCCAGCGGGGCGCTTATCAAGGTTTGGAAGACCGATGCTAGGGTTATGAGAATAGGGATGACACCGCTTGGTTGACGAACTCCATGAAGGGAAGTGCGAGAACGCCTGTGGCAATCGTCCCGATGGTGGCGACCATTATGGCGAAGCTGTATGGGGCGGGGATCGTAACGATGCCTCCAGGCCCCTCAAGGAAGTACATGTGTTTGATGACCCGGGCGTAGTAGTAGAGGGACAGGGCACTGTTGAGGACGCCAGCGACACCAAGGGTTACCATCCACTCCGTCCCTGCAACCCCAGTAGCCTGAATCGTCGACAGGAAGAGCACGAACTTGCTGACGAAGCCACCCAAGGGCGGAACCCCCGCGAGCGAGAGGAGCATAATCATCATCCCGAAGGCGATGAGCGGCATCCTCTTCGCCAAGCCACTGTAGTCGTCAAGCCTCTCCCCAATTAGGAGTGTTCCCGTGATGGCGACGATGATGAAGGCGCCTCCCTTCATGAATACGTACACGAAGAGATGGTAGAGGCCTCCTGTCATGGCGGAGGCGGCTATGTCGGTATTGGGATGACTTCCGACAATGACGGCTATGAGGATGTAGCCGGCATGGGCGATACTGGAGTACGCAAGCATCCTCTTGATGCTCTTCTGTGGCAGGGCGGCCACATTACCCAAGGTCATGGTGGCGATGGCAAGGATACCGAGGGCCAAGGCCCAATGAGCGGCCGCACCCAGGAGGGCCACGAGGAAGACCCTGAAGAGCGCGACGAAGCCCATGATCTTTGATGCGGTGCTCAGGAGGGTGGTAATGGTCGTCGGCGCACCCTCGTAGACATCGGGCACCCACATGTGGAAAGGCACAGTCGCTACCTTGAACCCGAACCCCGCAATGAGGAGGACCAGGGCCAACACGATGACCGGCTCGAAGACGAAGAGGCCATCAGCGATGGTGGTCCGAAGGACCCCGAGGTCCGTAAAGGGGCCGGCCATGCCTTGACTAGTTCCCACGTGCCCGCTAACCCCGTAAAGGAGGGAGATGCCGAAGAGGATCAGGGCTGAGCTGACGACGCCTATGATGAAGAACTTCATAGCCGCCTCCGTAGAGCGCTTGTCCTTCTTCCTGAAGGCCGCCAGTGCGAACGTGGCTATGCTGGCCATCTCGAAGGATAGGTAGAGGACGAAGATGTCCGTGGAAGCCGAGACAAGCATCATCCCAACGATGGCGATGAGGAGGAGGCCGTAGTACTCGCCTTGGTTCCTGTCATCCTTCCTCAAGAAGGCCCTGGAGGCCAGTACCACCAGTATGCCCGTGAGGGTCATGGCCATGAAGAAGAACAGGACGAAGGCGTTTACCTCCAACATTAGAGCCGGTAGCCGAACATCCACAGGAAAGGACCACAGCTCCAGGCCCAGTCTTCCTAGGAAGTTGGCACCTGCCATATCCACAGTCAGAAGGAAGGAGATGACGAGTCCAACAAGGGTGACGTCCGCGAGCCTCGCCTTCCGCTTGACGACGAAGGTGAGGGCGATTGAAAGGAACCCGAAGAGCGTGAGGACGATGACCGGCAACAGGACGAGCCACTCGGGGAAAGCCACCTAGATCATTCCCCCTATGCTCTCGAAGAGTACCCTCGTCCAGTCACTGAAGAGGTCCATGAGCGGAGTTGGAAAGATACCGAAAAGGGCGAAGAGGAGTGTCAGCACGCCCAATGGGAGCACCTCATACAGGGAGACGTCCTTGATGGCGCCGAGCCTCTCATTGAAGGGTCCGTGGACCGCTCGCTGGACGGCGTAGAGGTAGTAGGCGGCCGTCAAGACGACCGTGAGGATTGGAAGCAGGACCCAAAGGCCGAAGGCCTCGTAAGTGCCCAGAAATACCGAGAATTCGGCCACAAACCCGACTAGGCCAGGGAGGCCGAGGGACGCCAGGAAGGCAACCAGGATGAAACCGGATAGCAACGGAACCCGGTTCGCGATGCCTCCAAGCTCCGAGATGTTCCGGGTCCCGAGCCGATGGAGGACCGACCCAGCAAGCATGAAGAGGGCGGCGCTGATAAGTCCGTGAGCAAACATCTGGAAGATGGCTCCGCTCATGCCCATGACACCACTCAAGGAACCCGTGGCGCCATTATTGAAGGCGAACAGCGAGGCGCCGATGCCGAGCATGACGATTCCCATGTGGCTGATGCTGGAGTTGGCGATGAGTCGCTTCAGGTCGTCCTGAGCTAGACAGACCAGTGCTCCATAGAGGATGCTGATCGTCCCGATGACGGCGAAGACCCAGAAGAGTTCCACGGAGGCCTGGGAGAGCATCTGGACGTTGCCGCGAATGAGACCGTAACCGCCCATCTTTAGCAGGACACCCGCCAGGATTACCGAGCCGGCCGTCGGAGCCTCCACGTGGGCATCAGGTAACCAGGTATGCAGCGGGACCATGGGCAGCTTTGTTCCGAAGCCTATCAGGAGGACGACGAAGAGGACCGTCTGGATGGCACCCACCGGCACTGGAGAGGTCTCGATGATGGCGATCATGTTAAAGGCGTCCGCGCCGCCCCCCATGTAGAAGTAGAATCCAAAGATGCCGGCGAGCACCAGGAGACTGGCCGCCTGAGTGTAGAGGAAGAACTTGAGAGCGGCATACCTCCTTCTGGGTCCCCCCCAGACTGCGATGAGGAAGTACATCGGCACGAGCTGCAGCTCCCAGAAGACGAAGAAGAGGAAGAAGTCCAGGGCCATGAAGACGCCGAGTACAGTGGTCTCCATGAGGAGGACCATGGCGTGGAACTCCCGGACTCGGTGCTCCTCGCCCCAGGAGAAGATGACCGCTAAGGGGACTAGGATGGTCGTCAACAAGACCAGGGAAAAGGAGAGCTCGTCCACACCGAGACGGTAGAAGACGTTGATGTGTGGAATCCAAAGGGCCTCCTCATATGCACGGTAGCTGCCCGTGAGGGGGTCCGTCGCAAGTGAGATGAGATCAGGTCGAAGGAAATTTAGGAGGAGGTAGAGGGAGAGGGCGAGGGGGATCAGTGAGAAGATGACGGAGGAAACTCTAGCCACGCTCCCGCGCTTGCCAAAGAAGTAGGTCAGGAGGGCCCCAATCAACGGCGCGAAGAGCATGATAGTCAGGATGGGGATCGCCGCCACTCACCCACCTCCCGCCGCGAAGGCTATCGTCTGCTCGATGAGCCTGCTGAAGGGATATATCTGGTCGACCCAGATGGCCGGGAAGATGCCCGTTAGGACTATGAGAATCACCACCAGGGCCATGGGGAGGTACTCGTCGAGGTGCAGGTCTCTGACGGCTCCCAGCCGTTCGTTGAAACTGCCCATGAGGACTCGCTGCATGGTCCAGAGGTAGTATGCTCCTGTGAGGACGACGGCGAGGAGTGGGATGATTACCAGGATCTTCTGGCCCGTGGGGAGCCCTGCATAGGCGCCCGTGAACACCATGAACTCGCTGACGAAGGTGTTGAGTCCAGGCAGGCCAAGGGAAGCCAGGAAGCTGAGAATCACGATGAAAGCGAAAAGTGGCATCTTGGAGCCCAGGCCCCGCAGGTGCGGAATGAGGCGGCTCCCCGTGGCGTGTTTAACCGCCCCGGCGAGCATGAACAAGACAGCCGTCACGAGACCGTGATTGAAGAGCTGGAAGATGGCCCCGGAAACCCCGATGGCGGTGGCCGTCGAGGCTCCCAAGAGGACGAATCCCATGTGGCCTATGCTGGAGTAAGCGATCAGCCTCTTCAGATCGACCTGCACGAGGCAGACCAGTGAGGCGTATATCATGCTCACAACGCCCAGAACTGCCACGATCCACCACAGCTCCTGCGCTGCCAGGGGAAGCATCGAGTATCCGACGCGGAAGATGCCGTAGCCGCCCATCTTCAGCAGGACGCCGGCCAGGATTACTGAGCCTGCCGTGGGGGCCTCCACATGTGCGTCGGGAAGCCAGGTGTGAAGGGGCACCATCGGGAGCTTGACGCCGAAACCTATAAGGAAGGCCGCGAAGGCAGGGACCTGAATGGCCACCGGCAGAAGCGGCGCCCGCTGGATAATGTCGATCATGTTCAACGTACCCAAGTTGGCAGCCAGGGCGAAGATGCCAAGGAGCATGATGACACCGCCCACGTGGGTGAATATCAGGAATTTGATGGCGGCGTAGTGTTTGTTCGGACCCCCCCATATGTTGATGAGGAAGTACATCGGGATGAGAACGAGTTCCCAGAAGACGAAGAACTGCAGGAAGTCCAGGGAGATGAATACCCCGATGAGGGCGAGGCTGATGACCTGCAGGAGCGCATAGTATTCCTTGGGCTTGTACGCCTCTTCCATGGGGAAGATGACGGCCACGAGGAAGAGCAGGCCAGTGAGGAAGACCAGGGGCAGAGAGAGGCCATCGACGCCCACTCGCCAGTTGACCGGGATCTCCCCGATGCGGAACCAGAGGTACTCCTCAAAGGCGACAAACGTCCCCGTGGGGTCGGGCTGCAGTCCGAGGTCGATGAAGGGGGTGACAATGGATAGGAGGACACCTAGTGATATCAGGAAGGTGATGAGGGCTGCCCCGATGGCAATCCACCTCGCCTGGTTCCGGCTCCAGGGGCCCAGCAGCGAGACGAAAGCTGCCAGGGCAGGGACAGCAATCATGGCGGAGATGTAGGGGAAGGCCACTCGTCACACCCCCAGGAGCGGAAAGACGACCTGGATGAGGAAGAGGACGAAGACTGCTCCCAGGATGATGATGGTAGCATAGGTCTGGACCTGCCCCGTTTCGCCTCGCCGCAGTGTCCATCCTCCCCTCACAGTCCTCAGACTAATGCTGTTAACAACGCCGTCCACGCCCTTTCGGTCGAAGGTGTCGGTCCCGCGACCCGTGAGAACGGTTCCTCTAGCTACCAGATTGACGAATCCGTCTATGAGGTACCGATCGATGAAGTCGCTGAGCCTCGCCAGACCGTAGACCACCTTGCTTCCGATGTAGTTGTAGAGGTCATCGATCCAATACCTACGCTCCAGCATCGTATGGAGGGAGGCCCTTGGTCTGGTGGCAGTGAAGACGTCTGGCGACGGCCGACGTGAAAGGTAGACCGTACGCGCAAGGCCCAGGCCTGCGAGGGCGAGAAGCAAGGAGACGTAGGTCGAAAAGCTTCCGGGACCAGTGAAAGTCTTGAGAAGGATGTCGATAGGGCTTGAGAACTCAGGATGGGCACCCTCAACTCCCGGGAAGACGAAGTTGCTGAACCCTCCCATGAAGAAGATGACGAGACCCGAGCCCACGGCAAAGAGGGAGAGAATCGTCAACGGCGTCGTCATGACCTTGGGCGACTCGTGGGGCTCCGTTTCCCAACGGGGGGACCCCCGGAAGGTCATGTACCAGAGGCGGAACATGTAGAAGGCCGTCATGAAGGCGGTGAGTATGCCGAGGAGCCAGAGGTAGAAGAAGGTCTGATCCACGCTCGAGGCACCGAAGGCGGTGGCCAGGACCTCATCCTTGCTCCAGAATCCGCTTAGTGGGAAGATGCCACTTATGGAGATAGCCCCAATGAGCATCGTGAGGGAGGTGATGCGCATCTTCGAGTGGAGCCCTCCCATCTTCCTCATGTCGTTGGTGCCCACCGCGTGGATGACGCTGCCCGCCCCAAGGAACAAGAGTGCCTTGAAGAACGCGTGATTTGTCAGGTGGAAGAAGGCTGCCCCGTAGGCCTCGCCTGAACCCTCGAGGCCCACTTGGATAGCGTAGGCCGCGGTACCGAGGGCGAGGAACATGTAGCCCAGCTGGCTGATGGTGGAGAAGGCCAGCACGCGTTTGATGTCGTAGTTCGCCAGAGCCATGGTGGCCGCGAAGAAGGCAGTAAACCCGCCTATGAGAGCAACGAGCAGACTCACTTCGAGAGAGTTGGAGATGAGGGGGAGAGCCCTGCCTGTGAGGTACACTCCAGCCTTCACCATCGTTGCGGCGTGTATGAGGGCACTCACCGTAGTGGGACCCTCCATGGCATCCGGCAACCACGCGTGCAGCGGGAACTGGGCGCTCTTCCCCATGGCCCCGCCGAAGAAGAGGACGGGAATGATGGCGATTAGGTGGACGGGGATCGTCGGCGCTAACCGGGAGACCTCCAGGATGTTGAACGTGCCGAAGATGATGAAGACCGCGATGACGCCGGCGAGGAACATGATGTCTCCCACGCGGGTCACGATGAACGCCTTCTTCGCCGCACTGGCCGCCTCAGGCTTGTGGTACCAGTAGCCGATCAGCAGGTAGGAGCAAAGACCCATGATCTCCCAGAAGATCAGGAGCTGCAGGAAGTTGCTCGCCGCGACCGTCCCGAGCATCCCAGACACGAAGAGGGCGATCTGGGAGTAGTAGCGGGCCTTGTCCTTTTCGTGGCCCATGTAGCCTATGGAGTAGATGGCGATCAGCAGAGACAAGAAGGAGACAAGGGCCAGCATGAGGACGCTGAGGTTGTCGATGAGCATGCCGAAGCGGATCGCAAGTCCGCTGCCCTCGGGGCCTATCCACCGATACCAGACGGTTTCAACAGGTTCGAAGTGTCCCCCCAAGGCGCCATTCAACAGGGCATGGATCAGGAGAATCATCGACAGGACAAATGACAACCCAATGGAGCCGATGGTCCAGAGGGCACCTCCCTCCCACTGCCGCCTGCCTGCAATCACCGCCACTGCAAAAGCCAGAAGCGGAGCGGCCACGATGAGCCAGGAGATGTCGACAATCCACGCCAGAACTGACAACTCACCACCTGAGGATTCTCACCTTGTCCAGATCCACTGTCCCGTGTGAACGATAGAGCACGAGGAAGATGGCCAAGCCTATGGCCGCCTCACCCGCCGCCAAGGCGATGGACAGCAGGGCTAGAATCTGGCCCGAAGCATCGTTGATATAGGCCGAGAATGCAACGAAGTTCATGATGGCCGCGGCCAGGATGATCTCGACGGACATCAGGACGATGATTCCGTTTCTGCGTACCAGGACCCCGTAGAGTCCGATGGCGAATAGGATGGCGGAGAGGGAGAGTTCCCACTCCAAAGGTATCATGGCCC
Organism: uncultured Methanomassiliicoccales archaeon; assembly: GCA_964347795.1. Taxonomy (GTDB): domain Archaea; phylum Thermoplasmatota; class Thermoplasmata; order RBG-16-68-12; family JAJISG01; genus JAJISG01. The sequence continues at coordinate 14,425 of CAYFZX010000008.1, read as the reverse complement.
CTCCTCCCTCCGAGCCAGGAACACGCCTCCGACCATGGCCACCGCGAGCAGGAGGGCAATGACGATCATGCTGAATCCGAAGTCCTGGAAGAGGGACCCGGCCACGCGCTCGTTGGAGACCGTTTCTGCCTCGAGGTTCCAAGGCAACCCGACAAAGGAGAAGACCATCAGGGCCGTGAGGAGAATCAGGCCAACGAAGACCATGACCCTTTCCTTCATGGCACCTCCTCCATGACCCGCGTTCTTGTGAGCATGATGCCAAACAGGAACAGAACCGGAACGGCTCCTGCGTAGACGATGATTTGGATAATGGCCACGTACTCGGAGCGGAAGAGAATGAAAATGCCTGCCATCGTTACGAGGGCGATGGCGAGCCAGAAGGCGGCCCACATCAGCTTCTTGGCGGTGACGACTAAGAGGCTGGCGGCCACTTCGATTGCAGAGACAATCACGAAAACCACGAGAATCCCGTCGACCAAGCTTCGATCCCTCCTCTAGGTCCTCTCCACTAGATCCACCCCTGGGAACGCGCGAGCATGACGAGGACCGCGAGCAGGATGTTGAAGAGAGCCAAGGGAATGAGCTTCCGCCAGCCAAGGCTCATCATCTGGTCTATCCGAATGCGAGGGACCGACCAGCTGATCCAGATGAAAATGAAGAAGACGAGGTATATCTTCAGGACAAACCAGAACTCCTGGGGCAGGACGGGTCCGTCCCACCCTCCGAGGAAGAGGAGGGCGACGAGGGCGGCCCCGACGAAGGTCCGGAGCCATTTGAAGCCGAAGACCATGCCGTACCGCATGCCGCCATATTCAATCAACCAGCCATGGACGAGCTCCTCCTCTGCCTCCGGCAAGTCGAACGGGACCCGTTCGGTCTCGGCAATTATGGCAAGGAGGAAAATGAAGAATCCCAGGAACTGGGGAATGATGAACCAGTTCGGGATGCCGATGCTCCCCAGGGCCGTAATGATTGAGGGACCCTGCTGGGCCCGGACAATCTCGATGGGATTCAGAGTACCGGCCATGATGATGACGCCAATGGTGGCCAGGATCATGGGGATCTCGTAGGACATCATCATCGCGGCCGCTCGCATTCCTCCCAGCAGGGCGTACTTGTTGTTCTGGGCCCACGAGGCCAACAGGATTGCCATGGGGGTCAGGGAGAAGGCGGCGAGGATGAGGAGAATCCCGGCCGGAACGTTGGCGATGACGAAGGTCTCGCTAAAGGGCAACGCCACCAAGACGACGACGGTTGAGGCGATCAGAAGGGCCGGGGCCACGTGGAACATGGTCTTGTCTGCGTCCGCGGGGGTGATATTCTCCTTTTGGAGCAGTTTGAGGGCATCCGCGATGTTCTGGAAGAAACCAGTTCCTCGCCACCAGTTCTTGCGCAGGGGCTGCGAGAGCATGGGTCCCCGTCGATCCTGCAAGCGGGCAGCGATCTTGCGTTCCAACCAGATGAAGACCAAGAGGTGTAAAATGGCTGCCCAGACAAGCATCAAGGTCGCCGCCACTGCCCAGTTGATGAAGGAAAAGACCGGCGACCAGTTGATGAAGTCAGCGATGTAGCCAATGAACCCCAGGAGGGGTACGGAGGCGATGGCGCGAAGAATGACGCTCGCCAGCCACACCAAGAAGGAAGTGATGGCGGTGCTCACGTCAAAGAGGTTCACCAGTGGAAACGTCATTTGTCGATCTCCCCCACGCACACGTCGATGCTTCCTGTAATCGACACGACGTCCGCCACGCTATGGCCGCGGAGCATCAACGGGAGGGCTGACAGGGTCACGAAGATGGGTGAACGGATCTTCACCCTGTAGGGCCGGTCACTTCCGTCGCCGATGATGTAAATGAGGGCCTCGCCGCGCGCGTCCTCCGTGACCGCGTAGCCCTCTCCCTCCGCCCGCTTGGGCGCCTTGATCCGGAAGGGTCCGTCAGGCAGTTTGTCTAGTGCCTGATCGATGAGGTTCATGCTCTCGAAGAGCTCTCCCATTCTCACCTTGTACCGGGCATACGCATCCCCGTCCTCGTAGATCACTGGCTCGAACTCCAGCTCGTCGTAGGCGTCGTAGGGGTGCATCTCCCGAAGGTCTACCCGGGCGCCGCTTCCCCTGAGATTGGGGCCCGTGACGCCGTAGTTGATTCCGTCCTCCTTCTTCAGAACGCCCACGTTGCGCGTCCGAAGGAGAAACGTTGGGCTCTCGTCCAGGAAGGCCTCATATTCCTTGAACTTCGGTCGGAGGTAGTTGAAGACCTTCCTCGTCTCGTCTCGGAAGTTGGGGGGGATATCGTTGTGGACGCCACCCGGGCGTGGGTAGTTTTGGTTCATGCGCTGCCCGGTCATCTGTTGAAGAAGGTCCAAGACCAATTCCCTCTCTCTCAGGCTGTACAGGAAACCCGTGAGCAGACCGAGGTCGGCGAGGAAAGCGGCCAGCCACATGAGGTGAGAGGACATCCGCTGTAGTTCGCAACCGATGACCCTGAGGTATTGGGCTCTGGGCGGTGGCTCGATGTCCATAAGGTCCTCCACGGCGACACAGTAGACGTGGGCCCACGTCAATGAGGAGACGTAACACAGCCGATCCATGAGGACGATGGGCTTCAGATAGTCCCGAACCTCACTGATCTTCTCCACCCCGCGGTGAAGGTAGCCCATCTCCGGGTCCGCGTCAACGATGGTATCTCCGTCGACCTCGATGCGAAGATTCCAGAGACCGTGGGTCATGGGATGTTGTGGACCCATGTTGATCCATACCGTCTCCGCCACGTCACTCCCCCGTGTAGTCCTTCCTCAGCGGATGGAACTTGAAATCCTCGGGCAAGAGAATCCGCCGAAGGTCCGGATGGCCCTCGAAATCAATGCCAAGGAGGTCGAAGGCCTCCCGCTCATGGTAAAGAGCTCCCTTCCAGATGTCGGAGACGGTGGGCACTGACGGGTCATCGCTGGGGATGTCGACCCTCACCTGAATGATGCATCCGTGCTGATAGGACAGGATATGATACACGTTCGCCAGGTGCTCCACCCAGTCGACGCCAGAGATGCAGGAGATGTGTTCGAAGTTCTTCTCCTCCCGGAGGAAGAAGCAGATCTGTCGGAGAGCCTCTCGTGACACGGTGGCCTTCACCCGACTCGGACGGTCGACCTCCGCCTCTCTGACATCGGCGGGGAACCGATCCTTCAAGTCCCTGACGAGATCCTCCTCAAAGGCCACTTCATCCCTGCCTGGATCCCTATGCCTGTACTTCACGACAGACTTCGGCGACCGTGCTTGCTCTCAAACCGTGTAGACCTCCTCTTTCTTCAGGGAGTACAACGTGGCCGCCGTGATGATCAGAACGAACAGGGCCATGAGAACCTGGGCCTGCACGGAAAGGCCCCCGGCGTAGACGAGACCGAACAAGATGATGAAGATAGCCGCCACGTCGAAGACGATGAACATGATGGCGAAGAGGTAGTACTGGAAGTTGAACTGGATGTTCGCCTCCCCCTCGGGTATCTCACCGCACTCGTAGGTGGTGAGCTTCAACGGAGTGGGGCTATCTCGTCGGAGAAGCCGAGTGACGAAGTAGGTTAGGAAAGGGAAGGCCGTGGCAATGATGACGAAAACAGCGACTGGATAGTAGAGTTCAAGGGCCATCCGCGCCGACTATAGTTACCATTTATTAAACCTTTGTCACGACCATGTCGTCGGGGCCTGGCAACCTGAGGAAGGGCTCGGTAAGGCGCTTCGCCAATGCTTTCCTACTTCAAACGGGAGGCGGCCTCACGGAGGAGGACGTCGGCGATCGCCCGCAGCTCTTCAGGTGTAAGCTGTTCCGCGTTGTTGACAAGGATTTCCGCAGAGCGTCGAACCATCCACTGCGGGAACTTCACGCCTTTCCTCGCCGACAGGTCTACGATCTTTACATTTTCTAGCAGAGCTATCCCTCCTCTCCTGAATACAGGGACGCGGCCTGACTGACAAGATGTCTTTGAGCTATATTAATGTTGGTCTATTTATTATTATCAGTCCATATTATCATTATCCCTATTGAGAACGCGTGTCTCGCTCACCTCCGTGGCGGAGATGTCCACTGACACTGCGGGGGCCCGCGTGGATTTATAAGACGGCGGTCACTTATTTGCATCGATGGAAGATCGCCCCATGACGTTCCTCCAGCACCTGGAGGAACTCCGCCAGCGGGTCTTCAGGATCCTTTGGGTGATCATGCCACTCTTCATATTCTACATGACCTTCACCATCAGGACGGAGGAATACTTGGGCGTTCCGTGGCCCTATCCTTGGCCCGACTTCTACAACGCCATCTCCGTCATGGTCGTACGTGGATTCATGGACGGCCTCTTGCCCGCGTTCGTGGAACGCGTGCAGCTTAACCCCTGGGAAGCCATCGTCGTCCAGTTCAAGGTCTCGCTCTTCCTGGCTGTGCTCACGGCCATGCCTTATGTTGTCTATCAGCTGGCCAAGTTTGTGGCTCCCGGACTTCACAAGCGCGAGAGAAGGACAATCCTCAGGATAACGGTGCCAGGCACCCTCCTCTTCGCCGGCGGTGTGCTCGTTGCCTACCTGGTCATCTTGCCCTTCACCTTCGAGTTCCTCTACGGCATAGGTCTCCGGATGGGTCTGACTCCTTTCGTGGGGCCCGACCAATTCTTCGACATCGTCCTCCTCTTCTTCGTCGGTATGGGTGTGGCATTCCAGACTCCTGTCATCATGTGGGGCCTGGCCGCCATGGGACTGATAGAGCCGAGCTTCTGGAAGCGAAACTGGAGATACGCGGTCGTGGGTTTCTTTGTCTTCGGCGCTCTCATCACGCCCGACGGGAGCGGGATCACGATGATGCTCGTGGCCGTGCCCATGTCCTTTCTCTACGTGGCCGGATACGTGATCTCGCAGAGGGCATGGAAGAGGCGCGAGGGACCTGAGCCGCCTGAAACCCCCAGACGAAAGTCGAGCTTCGCTGCATGGTCCATTGGGATCGTGGTCCTCGCCGCCGTGACGGGGGGGTTCCTGTACTTCAACCAGGATCTCTTCACATCCCCGGTCGGGAGCACGGAAAGCGTGCTCGCCAGCGGGGAGATGTCCCTGCAAGTCCCCGCCTACGTGCTCTACTCCCCCTTCCCCTCCCCTCCTGCGGTCCAGACAGGGACCAGCCTTCGGGCCACGCAGGAGACCAATATCAGCCTGCGATGGGCGGCGGGGTCCGACTCGGGTAGAGACGTCGCGTTCGCATACCAGGGAGACCCACCAAGCGCCATTCAGGCTCTGGAGCAAGGCCATGAACTGACACTCTTCCCGGCCCTGTGGACCTCCCCCGACCTTGATTCTCTCGAGCTCGTGGCCACCAATGGGAACTCCTCCGTGTACATCGTTGGGCTTCACATCAACTACACACTCCTGCTCCGCAAGGAATTCAACGACGTCAACCGGAACTCATTCCTTGACGCAGGAGAAGGGGTGCTTCGTGAGAGTTTCGTGATTTCCTATGCGGCGAAGCAGGTCGATTCGGAGTTTGTTGAGTTCGGGATTTCAGGAATCAAAACGCCTTCGCCAGAGCAGCTCCTGATGGTCAGAAAGGGGGTCTTCTCCTCGGCGGGCCCAGATTGGACCCTGGAAGCATCGATATCGGATCTCTCCGATCCCGATCGCCTCTTCAGCTACGCAACCCTTGTTGAGGATGAGACTCTCGATGAGCACGGTATCCGCCTCTTTTTGACGAGGTCCTCCCGCTGGTCTGAGACTGAGGATCTCTCAACCTGGATTGCCGGGGACTCCTCTGTGGTCCTCAATTTCACTTTCTACCTTGACCAGAGATTCGGAGCCATCTATCCAGTCTTTGAATCCTGACAGGGGTGGCTGCTCCTCCGGATTTCGGTCTCTTCGTGGGTAAAAGATATATCTTCGAGTAAGGTACTATACCTGGCAAAGGTGTATTCATGGGGTTCCCCTCGGATCTTTCGGAAATCTACGCGCAGATCGGTGTACCAGGGGGATTTGAATGGATAATCCTGCTGATCATTGTCGCGATCATCTTGCTACTGGGACCAAAGAAGATCCCTGAACTCGCTAGGGGCATCGGCAAAGCGATAGGCGAGTTCCGCAAAGGCAGAGCGCAGGTAGAGAAGGAGATCCAGCGAGAGCTGGCTGAAAAGCCACCCGAGCCTGTGCCCCAGACAGTCATTGAAATCAGTCCGCGTGTCCTCGAAGCCGCCAGGGAGTTGAAGATCGAGGTCCTCGGCCGGAAGGAGCGGGATCTCAAACGGGCCATCATCGCCACCCTGGACAAAGTGGCAAAGTCCAAGTTGGAGGCGGTCGCTCGCGCTCTGGACATCCGTGTGGAGGGGCTGGACGCCGACCAGCTGAAGGACAGCATCTCCGAGGCCCTGGGCATCTAGGTCATCCTTAAGATTAATACTTGCGAATTCCTTGAGCCGCCCGGTGGTCTAGGCCATGGTTTACGGTGACCTTAGCTATGCCACAAAACGGCTTAGGGACACCCTTGGAGAGGAGCGGGTCTCCACATCAGATGTGGAGAGGGTTGTGTACGGCCATGACTTTGCACCGTTGCCGAAACGGGCCGGCCTCCAATTCAACCTGAAACCGGACATCATAACGCTGCCTCGGTCCACACAGGAGGTTGTGAGGATTCTCAGGCTGGGGGAGGAACTCGAGATCCCCGTCGTGCCCAGAGGTGGCGGAACCTCCCTTCATGGCGGTTCCATTCCCAACGTCGGCGGGATCCTCCTGGTCACCAACTTAATGAAGAGAGTCGAGGACCCCGATGAGGATCGCCTAGACGTTACCCTCCAAGCCGGAGCCACGTGGCACGACGTGGTCGAGGCCGCAGGGGATAAGGGGCTTACCCTCCCCGTGGTACCCATCTTCCACCGATCTTCCACCGTGGGCGGATTCCTCAGCAACGGCGGCGTGGGCATTGGATCCTACATGTACGGGCCGCCCTCCCGCTGGGTTCGAAGCCTAGAGGTCGTCCTTCCCGGAGGGGAGGTTCTCGAGACAGGGGAACGGGGCTACAGCCTGGGATCTCACAACTACAACCTGACGAACCTGTTCATGGGGGCTGAGGGGACGTTAGGCATCATCACCAAGGCGACCCTGCAACTCATTTCGCAACCCCAAGCTTCGAGCGTCTCAGGATACGGTTTCAATTCATTGGAGGAGATGGCATCCGCCTTGCAGCGGCTGTCAAAGGTCTGCATCACTCCCTATCACGTTGGCTTTGTGGATGGTGCACATCTGACCCTTCAGCACGGTGTCGGGAAGCCCCTCCCTGAACGGGCTGGCATCATCCTCCTGAGCTTCCAGGGCGACAAGGGATGCATCGGGGCTGAGGCGAAGGTGGCCGACTCCGTCCTGACGTCAGCTGGTGGAGTCAAGGAGGAGGACGATGTGGCCAACATACTGTGGGAGGACAGGCACGAGCCCTACGATGCGAGACGCATCTCTGGAGGTTTGGTGGTGGGAGAAGGGCTTGTCCCCTTACGGGCTTTGGGTGCTGCCCTGGTGGCGATGTCCAAGGCGGCGAAGAAGGCGAAGAGCGAGGCGGCCTTTCATGGATTCCTCGTCGACAGAGGTTCGGCCTACCTGGCTCCATACGTACTGACCAGTGAGCGGCTGCTGCGTGGGCAGTTTGGCACCTCCTTCGTCGAGAAGGTCCACAGGATCTTCACGGACATGAACGGCCACCCCCTTGGCCTGGGACTCCTCACAACATACAACCTGCCAGCGATGTATGGGAACGTTACCAGGTTGATGAGAGCCGTCAAGGAGGCTGTCGATCCAGATTCCATTGTCAACAGGGGAAAGCTCCTGGGAAGCATGGGTAGGAAGCCCCCCTTGGTCCCCCCTGAGCTCCCTCCCGGTCTGATGCGGAGTGGCGCGAGGTTTCTCGGAGGACTTCGGCGACTCTTGCCCTCGGACAAGTTCGTCACCAAGACCCGCAGGAGGCGTTAGCTTGCCCCTCGCCCACACCGACTTCAGGGAGATGATAGCGAGCTTCCCAGGACTAAGAGCCTTGCACAGGGCGGAGCAGGCCAAGGCGGTCTACCTCCGAGACAAGCGGACGCTTCCAGAGGACCTCAAACGGCTCTTTGACGGTGTCAGCGTGGTGAGACTTCCTATGGAAGAAGCGGACGATGTCGCTCATGCCATCAGTGTGGCCACGGGCGAGGTGGCATCGGTTAGTCTCGGTCTGAGAGGCGACACCCTTCATTACGTCCGGCGGAGCCTGGAGATGATGAGGGACCGAGAGGTGACCGTGGACTGGATTCCACGGTCAAATGTCTTCGACGGCGACGTCCTGCCCCAGCTGGACGGCTTCCTCCTCGATCTCTCAGCATTCAATCGGATTGGGGTCGACAGGGAGAACGGCCTCGTGACGGCCGGAGTAGGCGCCCTCTGGAGCGCGGTCCACGAGGCCTGCATGTCGACGGGGTGGTTCCCTCCCGTATTCCCTGCCCTCCCGATGGATACGTACGTTGGCGACATCGTCAGGGGCGAAACAATCCTTGACTCCTTCCGTGGCGGGCCCGAGACGTGTGTGAGAAACGTCGACTTCATATCGGCTGATGCAACCTACGGGGAGAGCGGCTTCGACAACGTCCCGAATAGCGCCGCGGGCTATGACCTCAATTCACTGCTCGTGGCGGCGAAGGGGCATCTAACCATACCGCTGTCCGTCACGCTCTCCCTCATGCCTTCGGCCGAGAATTTGACGCGCCGGACCTACTCCATGAAGACACTCGAGGAGCTGGTGACTTCTCTGCCCAAAGTGTCGCGAGTGGGGATATTGCCCCTGAGGGTTGCCTTCCAGGATGAGACTGCCACCGAGGTAATCGCCGGAAAGAAGGGAGTCACCGTGAACGTGCTCTTGCACGGGACAGAGGAGACCCTCCCCAGTCAGTCCAAGGCCCTTGACGACGCATTGGGCGAGGGCGTCGAAGTGGAGGAGGGCCCCTTCGAACCCACGTATGCGATTGCAGGAAATCGGACGCTCTCCCCCCTCGCTGAGCTGCGTCTTGCCACGTCGGACCTCGCGCCCCTACTCGAAGACCTCTCGACGTGGCAGGAAGCCCAGGCCTCTCTCGTCGGCCTGGCAGGATCCTTGTACGAGGGCGAGACCGTGAGCCTCGTGCCCTTTCTGGCCAAGAAGGCAGGCCGTGGGGAGCGATTCGATCGCCTCGTGGAGTTGGTGGAGCTCGTTCGGAAACACAGAGGTCAGGTTCGAAGCAACCAACTCGTCCAGCTTCTCACTCCTGAGGACCGTCTCGAGAATCGGTTCAACCTGGTCCGTCGCATCAAGGCTCGACTGGACCTTCCCCTGGTCGTCAATCCCTCCGGGCTCCTCTGGGCACCAAAGTGACCTAGCCCACTACATCAGAGCCACACCGCAGTTGGCGCAGACCGTCTGACCCTTCTCCGCGTGGTGACCACACTTGGGGCATACGTTGGGGACGCCAATTCTGATCGGCCAGATGGTGAAAAGGACTCCCAGGACGAGGAAAACACCTGCCATCCACCAGTTCCCGATGAAGAGCCCCTCGAGACCGATGGCGAAGAGGACGACGGCCGAGACCTTCGTTATGAGGATAGCTTTCTGCAGGCGGGGGAGCTGCTTGATGAGCTTCATCTCGGCCTTGCGGGACATCCTCCGGGGCCACCGGGGCCTTTCCCGCTGGCGAACATCCTCGGTCTCGGCCATAGTCACCCCTCCGACGTCGCCTGCACGGGCTGACCGTCCACGACCTCCCAGCCTGGTCTGGGGATCATGACGATGGCCTCGACGGGGCATATCACCGCACATTTCGCACAGCCGATGCAGTTCTCGTCCACGATGAAGGATTTCCTCGTTTCGAAGCTGAGGTCAGGCAGATACGAGGTCTTCTCCGTGAATACGATGGCATCCTCGTGATCGGGTCGGACGTTCTCGGGGCAGTTGTCCGCGCAGTGGATGCAGCCCATGCAGATGTCTTCGTAGACGTAGGCCACAACGCCCTTGCCGCGTGGATATTTGATGACGAAGTTGCGCCGCATCTGGTCGAAGTACCTCTTCGCGGACTGCCGAGAGCGGTGACGCGCCTGCCGTACATCTGCGAGGGACTCCAGTGCGGTCACGACGAGACTTCCTTGGGTTCAGACTCGGCCGGTGCGGAAGCCGGGAAAGGGCTGTCCACAGAGTCTCGCTCTTCGGCGAGGACTTCCGCAGTCTGCTCATCCAAGCACTCCGCGAGATACTGGGTGATGTCAATGACCTTGAATCGAAAGCTCTCCCCGTCCTCTCGGTACAGGTTCTCGTGTTGCTGACATCCGAAGTGCGTCAGGCATTTGGGACACGCCGTGAGGAGGTAGTCGACGCCCCCGTCCTTGGCCTCCATCATGCGGTCGTTGGTGATCCCCTTGGTCTTCTCGTTGCAGTACATCATTCCCGCCACGCCACAGCACGTGGCGTCCGCCCGGAAGTGCTCCATCTCGGTGAGTTCAGCCCCAGTCTGGCGGATGAGCTCCCGTGGTTCTTCGTAAACAGGGTCGATGGGCATCTGACGACACATTCGGCAGGGATCCTGATAGGTCACGTCCACCTTCTTCCGCGTGCGGAACTCGATGCCCTCGTCGTAGAGCACCTGGGTGATGTGCTTCACCTCCACCTCGCCCAGATCGTAGTCGAGCTTGAAGGTCCGATATCCCTCGGCGCAACTCACGAGCAGAGTTTTGACCCCCGCCTGTTCGAAGATTCTCTTCATGAGGGTCTCGTTGTACTCCCGTAGCTTGTTCCAGACATCGACCTTACCCTGCCAGAGCTGGTCGTGGCCACAGCACTTCATGAAGGAGCGGTCCAACACCACGGGCGTGATCCCGATGGCTTTCAGGAGCTTGATGGAGGAGTCGAAGATGATGCCGTGGTCCGTCTCCCCGAAGTTGTCTCGACTGAACTGCATCTCGTAGTCGTAGTAATCCACGCAGCCAGGATAGTAAGCGTATTCACTCTTCTGAGCAACCTTGATCTCGGGGATATCTTCCCACTCCGCCTCCTTGTCTAGGGCGGCAAACATGATGGGATGGGGGACCGTGCGCTCCCCGGCCGTTAGGTCCCGCATGGGGAAGCCCATCTCCTCGGGCCTCACGGCCTCACCCCCGTGCCTCCGTCGGCCGTCGTGGGTCGGGCGGCCATGGCCGGTCGTCTCGTCGAGATTCGCTGCTTGGCTTTCATGACTTTTGCCCGCTCTGTCAGCACGTAGGCCGAGTAGTTGATGTCCAGCGGGCACACGGCACTGCACGCGTCGCAGGTCAAGCAGGACCACATGGGAACGCCGTCGTGTTGGTGCTTGTAGACGTTGTAGACCAGGTTCAGGCCACCCAGGGCATCGGCCTCCACCTTGGTGATGGGGCAGACCAAGTGGCAACGGCCGCACTGATAGCACTCGTTGAGCTTGTACTCATAGTCGCTGTACGGCGTCCGCTGTCCGAAGTACGTGACCATGATGGCAAAGATTGGGAACGCGATAAAGGCGTGGGCGTTGGTCATGATGAAGACCTGGACATAGTCGAACGACGCCTGATCGAAGGCCACCAAGTACCACGAGAGGGGGACCAGGAGCAGGAGAACGACCCCGATCCACAGAAACAGGGTCCGTCGGCCCCTTTGTTCATCCTGGAAGAACACGATGAGGAGGGCGATCAACGCGGTGAGGACGGCCACCCCGACGTAGACGGTCAGATAGAGGTTCTGGATCGTCAGCTGTGACGCGAAGTCGCCCCCCGCCGTCACACCGATCGTGAATAGGGTGGCCGTCAGCAGGAGGACGAAGAGCAGGGCGAAGGCGTTAAAGCTGGTATTGACCCGCCGCATGGGTTTGAAGGCCAGGCGTCTCGTGGCGACGTAGGTCGCCATTCCGGCCAGCACGGGCTGAACAATGAACATCCACTTCAGGGTGTCATCCGTCACGATCGAGATCCCCTGCGTCGTTCGAAACTGAGGGAGGATGAGTACGTTAACCGAATAGACGGAGGCCGCGATGACCCAGACAATGCCGGCCACGCCGAAGGCCGCCCGGATGTTGGCCTTCGCTGGCCGACTCTCGAACCCCTTATCGATGAAGGGCAGCAACAAGAGGATGATGAAGGGGACGCCGGAAAGGACGGCCCCGTAGGTCAGGGTTGTGATGGTGAATCCGAGGAGGGAGAACTGGGGGAAGAGCTCCGCGATCTTCAGGAGACCCCAAGACCACAGGAGATACCAGTCGGGGAGTTCAACCTCCGCCACGACGTTGGGGTTTGCGGACTTCCCGAGAGCAGGGGTGGCGATCGCCGTGAGGAGGAAGGTAACCCCCGTCATGACCAGGATGATCACGAGATCTCGGTACGCCTCGTGGGGCACTAGGACGTGTCCCGCCTTCTTGTCGGTTCGTCTCGGCCCGTACTGAGTGGGAAATCCCACTCGTGTCTCGGTCACCACGCTGCCTACGGTACGTCGCTGCACCTCGCCACCTCAGTGGGGCTCTGCGATGCCCTGGATCCAGACGATGGTCATGTGAAGGAGCATGAGGCCGATGCCAACGAGGGGCAGGATGAAGATGTGGAGCCAATACATCCTGAGGACGGTGTTTGCCCCCAAGGCCAGGCCACCGAACATAATCTCGGCCAAGAGATCTCCCAGTAGTGGAATGGACTTCGTCATGTTGATGCCGATTGTAGCCGCCGCGAAGGCCAGACTGTTCCACGGCAGGAGGTATCCTGTGTACCCGAACCCCAAAGAGATGAGCAGCAGAAGGATTCCGAAGATCCAGTTGAGTTCCCGAGGCTTCTTGTACGCACCTGTGAAGTACACGCGAGCCATGTGGAGGAAGACGGCCGCGATGAAAACGTGGGCCGCCCAGTGGTGGACACCCCGCCAGATGTACCCCAAGGGTACGGCGTCCATGATGAACTGGAGGCTTTGGTAGGCCCCTGACGTCGTGCTGCCGTCGGAAAGGATCCTGATGTTACCATCCGGGACGTAGTAGAAGCCGAGGACAATCCCGGTGATGGTCAAGAGGATGAAGCTGATGAAGGCGAGTCCGCCGAGACAGTAGAGGGGGTACCAGTACCAGATGGTCTTTAATTCGTATTTCTCCGCGTGGCTTCGCGGCATCTGCCGATGGATGGACAAGAAGGCCTTGCGGGTCGCCTCGGCCCAGGGGGTAACTGGAAACCGCTGTGCGAACCAGTCGAATATGTACTTCCTGAGTCCTCCAAAAGGCTTCCTCGCCACTCCCCTCACTCCGGCACGATGCTCCGCTTGAAGTCAAGGTAGCGGTACCATTCCTGATCTTTCGCCACGCCCACGAGCTTGTCTCCCTCCAACTCCAGTGGGATAAGAGGCATTCCCCGATCCGCGGGGCCCAAGCCTGGTTCCTTATAGACTCCGACGTACTCGGCCCCACTTGCGTCGGGAGGCGGTGGATGCGTCGACTTCACCAACCGCCGAGGATTGTACTGAGAGTCGTGACAGGGGCAGTATATCGTCTCATAACCGGGGTCCACCTTGTAGCTGGACCGTGGGATTAGCTGAAACCCGGGGCGACAGCAAGCGTGAGGGCAGCAATTGAAGGCGGCGTAAAGTCCGTTGATCACGAAGTCGTCACGTGGAAGGCCCTCAGGGAACTCCAGGCCATCATCGTCCATGCGGAGAAGCAGTCCCGGGAACCCTGTGAACGGGACAATCTGGCCATTGGAATCGACCACTACCTTCCAGAGGACGTTGGCCCCCCGCTCGACATCGAAGTGGCTCAGGCGTGCCTCCTCTCCAAAGAAGTCTTCATACCACGTTGGAAGTAGGGCCCCCTCTGGCTTGACATATACGAACGTGTCCAGGACCTCTCCTTGGACGGTGAGGGGCGGGGATTGGAGAGACCGTATCGTGCCATACAAGCCAACGCCCAGGAAGCCAACTGTTCCCGCCGCGGCAGCTCCCTTGAGGAAGCTCCGACGGGTGATGCCCTCGGGTGGGATGTCCCGTTTCCGCATGCTATTCCCTCAACTCCCTGCGTGGAGTGATCTTCGGAATCCTTGTCTTGACCACCATCTCATCAGGCAGGAAGTTCCTCCGGTAGATGTCTGTGATCACCGCCGTTGCGATGAACATGGCCCCAATCCACAGCGAAATCCAGGTGACGTTCCACGCGAAGAGTAGTCCCAGGACGACAAGAGCCCCAAAGAACAAGAGGATGAACGTGAGCACATATATCGCGACCAAGGCGCTTAGGGCCTCCGTCGGCGGTTCGGACCGAACAAGCTCACTCATGGCAATCCGCGCCTCTTGTGCTCCCGATGGTCGGAGTGATGGCGGCTCTCGACTTTGATAACGAAGTAGGCAACGCCGATGACTCCCACCATGGCAAAGATGCCAATGAGGCCAATCCAGTAGGCCCT
>CAYFZX010000007.1:0-36018 GCA_964347795.1 uncultured Methanomassiliicoccales archaeon | reverse complement strand
ATCTCCTCCTCCCCGCCCTCAAGAACGGTCTCACCCAGCCGGGCCTCTAGCAGCCTATCCTCATATCGGGGAAGACCGAGGGGTGCCTCCACGCGGATGGTCAACCCTGCACTCTTCAGAGGAGGCAAGTCGTACTCTAGGGCGAAGGGGTCCTCCAGCCTCCTCCAGCGTCCGTTGTACTCCACCAGCCCCAAGGGGAGGAGGTCGTGCTTCAGGAAGTACCGGTAGCCATAGCGCAGGTCCACGTCATACAACCGGTAGTCGTTGTACCCTCCCTCACGACTGACGAGCTCGGCCAGGTGCTGCAGGTCTCGGTATCGTTCTGGCCAGACCTCGAGGACCTCCGCGACTTCCTCGGACTGGATGTCGATCTTCCTGTGGGCCCTCTCCACCCGCTCGACCCGATCGAGGCTCTCCAACCGCCTCCTCATCTCCCCCAGGCCCTGGTGCTCGCTGTGGACGTAGAAGCGGGGTCGGAAGCCGGGGTCCTCGATGCGGCGTACGCCCTGGTGGGTCCAGAGCCATAGGACTATGGAGTCCCTCCTGTAGTCCGCATAGGCGTCGATGATCCAGCCCTGCAATTCCTGCCCCCGATCTTATTGAGTTCTTGAGGGCTGATCATAAAAGGGCGGACAGGTGGGGGATGGGTGAAAGTGGCGAAGAGGATGCCAGGATCAAATCTCGTGGACCTCCAGGGAGGGACCTTCAGTCCACTCGACACTTGCCTCCGCCTCAGGGCCCTGGCCTTCGACCCACAGATCGGCTAGGCTCTCGCCCACGGGAAGGGATTGAATGTGCAGGTGGCGAATCGGAGCGGGCAAGTAGGGCTGTAGACGGAGCCTCCCCACCGAAGCCTCTGCCTCCAGTCCGAGGAAGGCGCGCAGGAGGAGGAAGGGAGCACCGGCGACCCAGGCCTGAAAGTCGCAGGCCTTCGGGATCGGGACGGGAGCTCCGGCTCGATGTCGAGCGAAGCCCCCATAGAGTTCAGGCAAGCGGTAATCGAAGGCGCGAGCCGCCTCCAGGAGGGCATGGTAGAGTTTGGAAGCCTCGTCTCGGAAGCCACTCCTGGCCATTCCCCACGCGACGAGTGCCGTGTCATGGGGCCATACAGAGCCGTTGTGGTAGCTCAGGGGGTGGTAGAAGGGCTGGGATTGCGCCAGTGTCCGGAGGCCCCATCCCGTCATGAAGTCATCTTGCATGAGCCGTCGCACGACACGGGCGGCCCGGTGTGGGGGAAGGAGATCAAAGGCAAGGAGGTGCCCCGGATTCGTTGTCTCGAGGGTCACCTGCTCGCCACTCCCGTCGACGGCCATGGCGTAGGTCCCTCTGGAAGGCATCCAGAACGCCTCGTCGAACCGCGCCTGAAGTCCGTCGGCCCATTGCCGAAGACGGCGGGCCTCCTCTCCCTTCCCCAAAGCCTCAGCGACACTGGCATGGCCATGGAGCCCCCTGAAGACATATCCCTGGACTTCGGGTAGGCTAATGGGAGGCGACGGCTGACGGCCGTCGGAGTGAAGCACTGCGGCCTCGCTATCCTTCCAGCCGTGATGGCGGAGTCGTGGGGGTTCGTTCCCCGTGTAGCTAAGGAATCCATTGGGATCCCGCTCTATCTGCCGCCGGATGAACTCCACTGCTGCCGCTGCGGAAGGGTAGAGTTCACGGCAGAACTCTAGGTCGTTGGTCCATCGGTAGACCTCCTCGAACAGACACAAGAAGAGTGGGGTTGCGTCAATGGTCCCGTAGTAGGGATTGAAGGGAATCTCTCCGCTGCGGGCAAGTTCCCCGCGTTGCAGTTCGTGAGGTATTTTTCCGGGCTCCTCAGCACGCCGGGGGTCCTCCTTCCGCCCCTGAAGTCTCGCCAGGACTCGAAGGATCTCCTGGCCCAGGCGGGGGTGGAAGGCAACGGTCTCCAACCCAAAGATGAGACTATCCCTCCCGAAGAGCGTGCCGTACCACGGCAACCCCGCGGCCGGTACCTGATGGCCGTGTACGTCCATGAGGAGGGCGATGGCGTCGTGCAGCGAGCGCCCCATCCAGCCAGCGACCTCTTCACTATCGACCTCGAACCCTGGCCATTGCTTCAGCGCGGCGGCATGGCGCCCTCCCGCCCTCTCACGCAACGTGTCAATGGAGCCCACAGGGGAAAGGGAAGGGAGCTCACCAGTGCCGAAACTGACGTCTATGGTGAGGTCAACGGACGCCTTAGGCCGCACAGAGATGAGCCACTCCGCTGCCCTCCGGGTGAGCTCTGTCGGCTCGGGCTCGAATCGAAGCCTAGTCCACCGGGGTACTCGGTCGCGCCCCCTGCGCCGCCACTGAATGGTGTTCTTGTCCCAGTCCACTCTCGGAGCGCGCTTTCGGCGGGGCACTATTCCCCTAACCTCGAACATGTCTCGGAAGTCGACCGCAAACGCCAACGAAAGGCGGAAGGTTCTCTCCTTCCCGGTGAGGTTGAACAGCTGGATGCGCTCGCGCAGCAGAGAATCGAGGACGATTTCTCTGCGTACAAGAGCAGGTGGATCCCCGTGTTCCTCTCGGATCTCGAGCAGGTCAACGCGACATGAGTACGTCGTCGACCTCTCGAAGCGACCGAGGCGAGGAGCGGCCCCGTTCAGGCGTAGAACGTAATGGGCCAGGTGGCGCGTGTCCTCTAGATAGACCCCGAACCCGCCTCCAGGTGGCAAGTTTCCGGAGGGGTCCATCATGCAGAAGGCGTTGCCCGCAGTTAGGATGTGTCGTCGCCCCTCTCCCATGCCTCTACCTCCTAGTCCGACCGCGTGCCGCCCCGAATCTCGTCCACCAGCCGGACGGCTCGCACCGTTTCCCTTACGTCGTGGGCCCTGACAATCCGGGCTCCTCCCCAGGCGGCAAGGACGGCAGTGGCCAAGCTGCCCTCCAAGCGCTCTTCGACGTCTGAGCCGAGAATCTTTCCGATGAAAGACTTCCTCGAAGTTCCGATTAGGATGGGTCGACCTAGGCTCCTGAACTCCCCCAACCGCCGAAGGAGGGTTAGGTTGTGTTCAACGGTCTTTCCGAAGCCAATTCCCGGGTCGATGACGATTTTGTCCTTATCGACCCCACCCTGGATTGCAGTAGACATCTGCTCCCTGAGATATCGAATGATGTCAGCGACCACGTCATCATACTCCGGGTTCACCTGCATCGTCTTGGGCGTCCCCTTCATGTGCATGATGACGGCTGGAACATCGTACCTGGCTACGACTTTTACCATCTCAGGATCCCTGAGACCCGTGACGTCGTTGACCATTGACGCGCCCAGGTCGAGGGCCTTCTCCGCGGTCTCCGGTTTGTACGTATCCACGGAAATGGGAACCTTTAGGCGGTCCACCAGGGCCCTGAGGACCGGCGCCAGGCGTTTCCACTCCTCCTCCGTGGTGATGGGTTCGCTTTGTGGTCTGGTTGACTCCGCGCCGATATCCAGCAGATCGGCGCCCTCCCTCACAATTTCCTCACCTCGCCGTATGGCTGACTCAGGCTCGAAGAATTGACCCGCGTCGGAGAAGGAGTCCGGCGTGACGTTGACGACGCCCATGACCAGGGTCCTGTGTAGCCGTAGCTCCACCTTCGGAAACTGGAGCGCGAAGGATCGTCGCGCGTAGTTCGATAACACCTCCTCCACTTCAGAGGCAATGGTCCCACACTGGAGGGGCTGAGATTTCATCTTGGCAACGAACCTTCGGAAATGAAGGGCGGTCCCTAGGAGGAGGACATCCACTGCATCCTTGGAGAAGTCCACGAGACCCTTCGGGGTGGCGACATCGCCACCGGCTCCCAGCATCTCCTGCTTCGCTATCAGGGCCTCCCTGTAGCCGATACTGTGAAGCTTGACGGCCCGGAAGGTGCCCTTGCGGGTGAGAATCGGGACGCCTCGCGTCTGCACGCCCACTTCCTCGACGGCCTCTCGGATGTCCACTCGGTCACCGATCTCCACGACATGGGCGTTGAACACGACTAGGCCATGCGAGTGCTTGCTTAAATCCTCTGGCCAGCCCTGCCGCCTGCGGGTCTACGAACTGCCGACTCCTGGCAAGCCGAGACATGCCGAACCAGTGCAAGCTCAATCGTGCCTACTCCCCCAGAAGGTCGTAGAACCTGCAGGACAAGGACGAAGAGGTCTCCCACGGGGCGGGCCGAATGTCGTGGGCTCTCCTTAGGTGAAAGAGCATCTGAGAATAGCTCGGCGTCGGATGCCAACAGAGCTTACACCGGAACCGAAGCCTGTTCCGCGGGTTCGCTTCATCCCGGATGTACTCATCCACCACGAGGGCACCGGGCCCATGGCCGTGCTTCTCGTACACATGAGCCCTCATCTCAGCCTCTCCCACCTCGAGATGCTCACACGACTCGCATTGGTAGCCTCCCTCTGCCTCAACGAAGGTATCCCCTGCCTTTGAGGCATGCGTCGTGAAGAGCTTCTCCTTAGGCACCGTCCTTCGAACTCGACGGAGGAATAAAAAGGCAGAGGGGTCGATGCCTCACTCCTCGAAGAGCCAGAACTCGTTTCCATCGGGGTCTTTGAGCATGGCGTAGGTGCCCCACTCCTCCTGGCGGGGTTCAACCGCAAACTCCACTCCCCTCTCCTTCAGTTCCGCGTAGGTTTCGTCCAGGTTGTCCACCATGAGACCGATGCCTGTGTTTCCTGGCTCCAGCGGGTAGATGTCTGCACAGAGGTGCAGGTGCGTCCCCCCTCCCTCACCCGGTGGGTGGACAACGACCCAGTGACCCTCCGCCTCTCCACCGACCTCGAGTCCCATCTTCTCTCGGTACCAGTCCGCCGACTTTCTGGCGTCGGAGACCACTACAGCGACGTCCCCAATCCGCGTAATCATGGGATTCCCAACCCGACCAGGGAGTATAACACTTGTTGACTTCCTGACCAAGGAATTATTAATACGATTCGGGACCTTCGGCAGCCAGATGCGGATCCTCTTCATTCATGCCGATCGAATGGAGTACGAGGCCCGGGAGAAGACGAAGTTCGCCGAAGAGGCGTCCGAAGAGCAACTGAGGGCCGAGTTCAAGGACGTCTTGGTATGCTTCGTGTGCGCTGAGGAAGCTGACGAGGCCGACGTCTCCCGCATCGCGTCAAGGGCCGCCGATGAGGTTCAGGACGTGGCAACCCAGGTGAAGGAGAAGAGGATACTCCTCTATCCCTACGCCCACCTCAGCCCTTCCCTCGCCCACCCGACCAAGGCTCAGGAAATCATTCTCGCCTTGGAGAGGGAGGTGAAGAAGCGGGGGCTCGAGGTCCACCGCTCCCCCTTCGGCTGGTACAAGGCCTTCGACATTGCATGCAAGGGCCATCCCCTGTCGGAACTCTCCCGTGAGGTGACCCTGGAAGTCGAGGCCGTTCCCGAGGTGGAGAAGGAGCACGAGTTTCTCATTCTAACCGTCGAAGGAAACGAACACCGCCCGGAGGAGTACCAGGGTAAGCGGGAGTCCTTCAATGTCATGGTCCAGAAGGAGGCCCTGAAGCAGGAGTACCCGTCCCTGGGAGAACCCGCCTACCATCGCCTGTGCAGGAAGTTCGGATTCAAGTGGGAGTCCCGGAGCGACGCGGGCCACATGCGATACGACCCCAAGGGCAGCTTGATGTTCGACCTGGTGTCAGACTACTCCCATCACGTAGTCCGCGACCTGGGCCTGCAGGTCTATCCCCTCCGAGGGACCAACATGTTCAACCTCTCGGAGAGGGCCGTGGCGGAGCACGCGGACCTCTACGGCGACCGCCTGTACACCGTGGAGACGGGGAAGCGAAGCTTCGTCCTGCGGTACGCCGCCTGTCACCAGCAGTTCAGCAACCTGAGCGACTGGACCATCAGCTACAAGCAGCTCCCCTTCGGCGCCTTCGAGGTGGCGGACGCCTACAGGCTCGAGCAGTCTGGCGAGACGAGCCTCCTGTTCCGTCTACGGAGGCTCAATATGCCCGATCTCCACGTGCTCTGTCGAGATCTGGACGAGGCCTCCGACTGGTTCATGAAGCTCCACCACCGCGTCTCGGAGGAAGCGGCCAAGGTCGGCCGGGACTACGAACTGCTGATCAATTGCTCCACCCGTAAGGCGTACGAGGAGAACAGGGACCTCATCCTGGAGATGCTGAAGCGGGAGAAGAAGGAGGGCCTGATCAACATCTACCCCGAGGGCCAGAACTTCTACTGGACCGTCAACGTGGAGTACCTCATCGCCGATGCGGAGAAGCGCGCCCGGGAGATCGCCACGGTCCAGATTGACATCGGCAACGCGGAGCGTTTCGACATCACCTACGCCGACGAGAAGGGGAAGAGGCGATTCCCCATTATCCTACACACCGCGATCCTCGGGAGCGTGGAGCGCTACCTCTACATGGTCCTCGACTCGGCGGTCTTGGCGGAGAAGGACGGCCACGTCGGTACCCTGCCACTCTGGCTGAACCCGGAGCAAGTGAGGCTCCTCCCCGTGGCGGATATTCACGTCGAGAAGGCGAGGGAAATTGCCGAACGACTGAGGGGCAGAATCCGGGTCGGAATCGATGATCGCAGCGAAACGGTGGCCCGAAAGGTCAGGGAGGCGAAGCAGGATTGGGTGGGGTACGTGATTGTCATCGGCGAGCGGGAGAAGGAGGCTTCGACGCTGAAGGTCTACGACAGGGAAAGGGACGAGGATCGAGAGATGCCCCTTGAAGAACTGGCTGAGGAGATCGATGAGAGGACCGCCGCTATGCCATACCGACCCATGTACTACCCCCAGATGGTGACCCAGCGACCGGACTTTTGACTTCTTGCTAGGAAAAGAAAAAAAGGGGGAGGAGTCATCGTGAGCAGGGAGGCGTTCAGCCAGTCTCAGTGCCTTCGGTCCTATTGATGGCCGTCCTGACGTACTCGCGCACCGCGTTTCTGATGGCGTCCTCGATGGAGACGGAGTCTCCCTCCCGGATGAGTTGTTGGAGTTCTACCACCTTGCCCCGGGGTAGGTCTACACTGACTCTCTCGACATACTCCGGAGGAAACTTCTCGTGGAGGAAGCTTTCGATGGCGGTTCTGATGGCACCGGAGATGGTGTCGTATTCGCCCCGGCTGACGAGGGTCTGCAATTGCTCTAGGCTTCGAATGGGCAACCTCACAGTGACTCTGTCTGTCTCCGGTGCCATACTGGGTTCACTTGTGTCCGACGGTTCTGCAGGTTTTGTCTGACAATTGTCTGATGAACTCTGGTCTATTTAAGCTTTCCCGAGAGACCTTGCTCTACGAAACCACAGCCGGCAGGGTGGCGCGCGATATGGGTCAGATTAGACCCATGCCTGCGTTGTGCTCTCTCCTCCCCGCACGGCGAACCCCAGGATCTCGCAAGCCAAGGGCGCGACCGAGTCATTCGCAACCCTTGTATAGTCGACATGAACCTGAGTATCGAGAAGCGATGTGACGGGATCGTGACGTGAAGGGTGGAGGTGGGTGAGACCAACCTTGAGCCGCTACCAGGTTGAAAAGGAAGACTACCCTCGTCTCGCCGACGCCCTGGGGGAATCCCCGGGGACGACGGTCGCCGTTCACCAGCTGAGGCGCGGGCTATGCAAGGCCTTCTTGGCTGGCCGCCCTGACCAGTTTGAGGCGGTGGTGATGCAATATGACTTCATGCCTACGGAACTAACAGGATTCGGCGAGGACGCCGAGGCGATGTGGAGACTCCTTCAGACGGTGAGGGGTTGGGATTGCGTGTGCGTTTCCAACTCTTGTGCGTCCACCCTCGGCCCCCTGGTGGAGCACGAGACCGGTCGGCCTGTGCGATATCCCCGAGCGGTCGACCTGCAGCTGAACCGCCCGGCGATTCGGTTCCGTCACCCGGACGTTCGTCTCCTGTCGGTGGAGGACGCGCCCATGTGGGACAGGTCAGACGAAGCGTTGAGAGCCGCGGGTTTTGAAGACACAGAAACCCTATTGCGTGAGGGGTTCGCCGCCGGAGCAGTCATTGATAGCGAGCTCGTGTCGGTCATCCAGATGAGTGCCCTAACGCGGCGATTCGGGGATGTTGGTGGTCACACGCTCGAGCCGTGTCGCCGTCGCGGGTACGCGGCCACGGGACTCTCCATGGTAGCGGAGAAGGTGCAACAGAGAGGTCTGACGCCAATCTGGAGCACTGGGGAGACGAACTTGGCCTCTCTAGGAGTCGCGAAGAAGGTGGGGTTCGAGGAGGTGGAATGGTCAACCTACGTCGTTCCAGAGAGAAGAAGGCAACGAAGTCGAGACACCCACATCGATCATCCATCCGAGGCGTCTAGCGAGTGAGTTTCCCAGATGAGGCAGCATTAAGGGGCCCTATGATATCCTCGGGACGGTGGGATGAGACCTGATCTACGTACTCGTCTTGCTGAAGCGCTCTTCCGAGCATCCTGGGCCACCGAAGGCGGATGAGCGACACGAACCCTTCATCGATGACCTGATCCGTCAGAACCGCGTCCTCCTCGGCGGGGATTGGAGTGAGACAGCGGGCCCCTTTGGAGCCGCTTACCTCCTTTACTGCGAGTCCTTGGAGGAGGCCCGGGCTGTTGTCAATCGAGACCCACTAGTCCAGGTGGGAGTCTACGAACCGACCCTGATTGAATGGCACCTAGTGGGAATCAATCCCGAAGCGATTGACAACGACCTCGTTCTCACCGCGGAGGACGGTTGAGAGGCAACC
Source organism: uncultured Methanomassiliicoccales archaeon (assembly GCA_964347795.1). Classification (GTDB taxonomy): domain Archaea; phylum Thermoplasmatota; class Thermoplasmata; order RBG-16-68-12; family JAJISG01; genus JAJISG01. The sequence continues at coordinate 27,345 of CAYFZX010000007.1, read as the reverse complement.
GGGGTTATCCCATGACGAAGGTTGACGCGGGGAAGGAGTCGAAGGAGGGGGAGCGCGAGGAGATCAGCCTCTCCTGGGGCATGAGGATCCCCTTGCGCGATGGAACTCTCCTGAATGCCACGCTGTACAAGCCTCGTGAGGAGAAGCCCACTCCTGCGGTGTTCACACTGACGCCATACATTGCCGATACCTACCACGAGCGGGGATTCTACTTCGCCCAGCACGGCTACGCCTTCCTCTTAATAGACTGTCGAGGCCGAGGGAACTCTCAGGGCGAGTTCGAGCCCTTTGTGAACGAGGGTCGGGACGGCCACGACATCGTGGAGTGGCTGGCCGAGCAACCGTGGTGTAACGGGTCGGTGACAATGTGGGGCGGCTCCTATGCCGGCTTCGATCAGTGGATGACACTGAAGGAGTTTCCTCCTCATTTGAGGACCATTGCACCCGCCGCCTCGGCTCACGCCGCGGTGGACTTCCCTTTCCGAGAGAACATCCTCATGCCCTACGAGATTCGCTGGCTCACACTCACCAGCGGCCTCACGCCGAACGTGAACCTCTTCGAGGAGGAAGGCTTCTGGATCGACAAGTTTCGTGAACTCTACCTCGACCACCTGCCCTTCCGAGAGCTCGGCAGGGTCGTGGGTAACACCTCGACGGTTTTCCAGACCTGGATGGAGCACCCCACGCCTGATGAGTATTGGGACTCGATGTCCTTTTCGCCGGAGGAGTACCGGAGAATCAACATCCCAATCCTGACCATCACCGGCCATTACGATGGAGGCCAGCCAGGCGCGATGCACTACTATCGGATGCACATGGAGCATGGGTCTGCCAAGGCTCGAAAACGCCACTACCTAGTCATGGGCCCTTGGGATCACGCGGGAACCAGGACTCCCAATCGAGAGTTCGGGGGTATGAAGTTCGGCGAGGCAAGCATCGTCGACCTTAACAAGCTGCACAAGGAGTGGTACGACTGGACCACACAGGAGGGGGACAGGCCGGAGTTTCTCAAGGAGCGGGTGGCATACTACGTCACCGGTGCGGAGGAGTGGAAGTACGCAGGCAGTCTCGACGCCATCTCAGAAGACACCCTGCTCCTCTACCTAGACTCTGAAAATGGTCGAGCCAACGACGTCTTCCGGTCCGGTGGGCTGGAGGAGGAGCCTCCCAAGGATTCTCAGCCAGACACCTATGTGTACGATCCGTTGGAGGTCCGACCGGCAGAGTTAGAACGCGAGCACGTGGAGAAATATCTGACCGACCAGCGGTATGCCCTGAACCTTTTTGGAAACGGCGTGGTCTATCACAGCGCTCCCTTCACAGAGGACGTTGAGATCACCGGGTACGGGCGCTTGGCGCTGTGGATTTCCATGGACGTCCCAGATACGGACTTCATGGCCACCCTCTCCGAGGTGATGGCCGACGGCTCTCACCTTCACCTCACGAGGGACATCCTCCGAGCCCGGTACAGAAGTTCCTTGAGGCAGGAGGACCTCGTTGTGCCGGGCGAGGTCAGCATGTATGAGTTCGATGGCTTCACGTTCTTCTCGAGGAAGGTGTCCAAGGGGAGTCGTCTTCGTCTCCTCGTCCGCTCGCCCAACTCCATCTTCCTGCAGAAGAACTACAACAGCGGTGGCATCGTTGCGGAGGAATCTGGCAAGGATGCGCGGACGGCGCACATCACGCTCCACCACGACGAAGATCACCCGAGCGTCCTAGAGCTGCCCCTCGTGTCAGATTAACGCTGAACGTGAGACGCCCTGGCTCAGAGCGAGGCGGCCGTTTTCTTCACTCTATCCGATGCGCCCTCCCGGAGAGGGCCGCCGTGGCCGACGATGAGGGCCTTGAACTCATAGGCGGCCACCTTCTTGATGGAGTGCCTGTGCTCCGCAGGGTCGATGTTGTACACGTCACTCATGGGACCTACCTCCCCCGTCTCGGTCCTCACCGTGTCTCCCGCGATGAGGAGGTCTCGGGCCTCATCGAGAAGGGCTATGTTTCCCGGGGTATGACCCGGCGTGTGTATCACCAGCAGCTCCTCGTACCGGTCGCCATCCTCTAGCAACACGTCCACTGGACAGGGAGTGTGACGCTGAGGTCCTGGAGGGCCGGGGTATTGCACCTTTCGGGAAATGTAGTCGGCTTCGATTCGATGGGCCGCTACTTCCGCCGCCGTTCTATCCTTCATGGTCGCTAGGCCCCCGACGTGGTCGGGATGGGTGTGGGTGATGATGATACTCGAAATGTCGGAGGCCTTGTAGCCGATCCGCCCCAGGTAGGACAGGATGTCGGCAGCGTTATCGTCGGCGCTCGTGTCGACGAGGACCAACCGGTCGTCGGTCAGGAGGGCGCAGTTGGCCATGGTTTCGATGACGTGGACTCCCTTGAGCAGTTCCATAGTATCCACCACAGGGAGACAAGGAGGCTATTAGCCCTTTTCTCCCCGGCCTTCTCTTTCCCTTCCCCAACAACCACCGTCTCTTGGAGATCTAATGACAGAAGGCGTTTGATGTCGCCCATTCCATGAAGGCCTCTAGCAGGCCTCTTGAAGTCGTGGGGATCATATCAGTTCTCTGTACATGTCGACCGTGCGACGAGCCACTTTCGTCCACGTGAACCTTTCTTCGACCCTCTCTCTGCCTCTCCTGCCCATCTCATGGCGGAGTTCCGGATCCTCCATGAGGGTGTCGATAGCTTCCGCCAGGGAACCTGGATCCTCAGGCGGAACCAAGATGCCCGTCACTCCATCCTCAACGACCTCGACGATGCCCCCGACTTCGGTGGCGGCTACGGGTTTCTCGCACGCCATAGCTTCCAGATTGATTATCCCAAAAGGTTCATAACGCGATGGGCAGACGAAGGCTTCGCATGAGGAGTACAGGGCCACCGTCTCGTTGTGAGTCAACATCTTGTTTATCCAGTGAACTCTTTCCACCCCGCGGAGTGCTTGGGAGAGTTCCTCCACGAGCGACTCCGTGTCGGCAGGTCCTGTGACGAGGACCAGGTTCACCTTGGATCGGAGAGATTTGAACGCCTTGAGGAGGTCGAACACGCCTTTCTGTCTACTCAGCCGGCCGAGGAATAGGATGTAGGGGGTCCTGACGCCCAGTCTCTCCAGGACCGCAGGGTCCTCTCTCCTTTGGAAGGCGGAGGCATCCACTCCATTGGGGATGATGTGTATCCTCTTGGCTGGAATCTTGTAGTGCTTCCGAAGGTCCGTCGCCATGTCCCTCGACACAGCTATGACACTGTCACATCTCCGCAGCTCCGTCTCCTCGATCCATGAGCTCAGCCTGTACCCTCCACCCAGTTGCTCTTCCTTCCAGGGCCTCATGGGCTCCAAAGAGTGAACGGTCGCGACCAACTTGGGCCCGTACAGCTCCTTGGCGAGCAGTCCTGCGAAGCCGGTGTACCAGGTGTGCGTGTGTACCAGGTCGGCATCGATGGGATCTGAGAGCAGGTTGACGTTGAGCGAAAGCACCTCGAGCGCTCTCCCCTCCCGATCCTCTGGACCCTTGGGGAGGGACGGGTAGTATCTGCGCACCTTGACATCGTCCATCTCCTCGGCCGGATGAAGGGTTCTCACCTCCAGGTCCACAAGTCTCCTCAACTCCCTGGCCAGGTGAGTGACATGCACTCCTGCCCCGCCATAGACTCGAGGTGGAAACTCGTAGGTGAGAAGGCAGACTTTCACGCGCTCTTCAATCCAGAGGGAGCCTTAAACTTATTCTGGAGCTCAAAAGACGCAAAGGCTTTGCCTCGAATCGACTTAACTTGGCCGTGGTTTCCCTATCCTGGTTCATCGATCAGCTACTGACCTTTTTGGCCTTCGCGGCCAGCCTGGTGGTCCCTCTCTTCCTGATTCCAGAGCTGTTGCTGCGAAGGGGAATGCGAGAGTGGAAGACACGAGTCATTGGATGGGCAGTGTTCACAGTCGTCGTCCTGACGTTGGCGATCACCATCGGTCGGTGGCAACCATCCGTTATCGATCTCCTCAGGTGGGAGGTGTACGGGGGTCTGGGGGCAATCCTCCTTGCAGCCTGGTGGGACGTTAGGCGTGCCAGGAGGAAGCCTCGGGAGGTCGTGACTCAGCAGCAAAAAAAGCCTTAAAGAGACCATTTCCAATTCAGGGCCTCTCGCAAGGAAGGAGCAGTTCCTGTGTCCGACGTAATGAGGGCTTGGGAGAAAGAATACGAGGCTGCGTTGCGTGCCAACCCCCTGGGCGGGGTCAGAGCGCTCCTTGCCTACAACTCCGTGATCGACAAGGTCAGGGCTGTGGACGATAGGTTGCTAAAGAGGTTGAGACCCCCTGAGGAGGCTCCGCCGATCTTTGCTAAGACAGCTGAGGACCTTCAAGACTTGGCGGAGGGACTGTGCTATTCGATTTCGAATGGACTGGCCCTCGAAGTCATCTGCTCCCCCAGCGTGATCCATTTCCTTGACGAGTTGGGTGGCTTTGAGGACAGGCCGGGAGGACAAGTCGTCACCGTTGCCCGCCTCCTGTCGGACTTCGACGCCGCTCGAGTTCTGGTCCATCCGGACAGGTTCAGCTGGGAGGTGGCCTCACTGTATCAGGGCAGTCGGGCGGAGGTCAGCCTGCAAATCGAGGACAAGACAGAGTACGTGCAGGCCGAGGAGTTCCACTGGGAGTGCACCCCCGAAGTCCACTACATTCTGGAGTACTCCGCTGGCCTCTCCTTTGGAGGCAGCCTCTCCCCGCGAGCAAACCGGGTTATTGCGGCTCCCCAGACGAAAATCCTTTTCCACGGAGAGTGGGAGGGATCCCTCCCCTTCGTCGGCCGAGAAGTCGATGTCTTCTTCATCGCTGGATTGAACCACATGGGCGAGGACTACGAAGGGAGCTTCGACAAGGTGCGGGAGCACATCCATGCGGTCAAGGCGGCGAATCCGGACATCATCGTCCACCTGGAGATAACGTCCGTACCGGATCTGAGGAAGAGGGAGGCCATCGTGGACCGCATCCTACCACTGGCGGACAGCATTGGAGTAAACGAGGCCGAGCTTGCCGACTTCGCCTTCCTACTGGGCGTTCCCCGTTGGGAGGAGGTCCGAAGGAGCGCTGCCCGTCAACTTGAGGCTCTCCACCTGTTGAGAGCTCTAGGGGTGAAACGAGTGAACATGCACACGCTGGGGTACTACATGACCTTGAGCCCCAACCCCGCCTCGACTGTCCGGAACGCCCTCCTGTTTGCCGCCTTGATCGGGGCCGCACGGGCCAATGGTGGCAGGCCCTTGCCCCAGGAGTTGCCGCAGGCGTCCCAGGTCCCCCTCTCAGCGCGGGGCCTGAAGCAGCTGGGGCGCCTGAGCAGTCATCTGAACCTCAAAGGACGGGACCGCCAATCCTTTCTGCAGGAAGGATCGTGCGAGGAGGAGGAGAATCTCGTAGCCGTCCCTACAAAGGTCGTGAAGAACCCCGTCCACACCGTTGGCCTGGGTGACGTCATTTCGGGAGCCTCCCTTTTTGCTGAGAGGCAGGGCCACCCTCAAGGTTAAGCCGACTCCCGTTCTAGGACCTCGGGATTCCTTGAAGGTGCTGTTTGTCGCGGCTGAGGCCTACCCCTTCGCCAAGGCTGGTGGACTGGGCGACGTGGCCGGCTCCCTACCGAAGGCCCTTGCAGTGTCGAAGGTCGAAGTACATCTGATAATGCCAAGGCATCGTGCCATGAATCAGTGGAGGGTGGACCTAGGCCCCTTCAACGTTCCCATGGGAGACCGTCAAGAGGTCGCCGCTCTCAAGGAAGGCAACCTCTCAGAGGTGGTCCCGGTCCTCATGGTGGACCACCCGGGATACTTCAGCAGGGACAAGATATACAGCTACAAGGATGACGGAAGGAGGTTTGCCTTCTTCTGCCGGGCCGTATTGGAGGCCTGCCGCCATGTGGACATCCGGCCCGATGTTATCCATTGCAATGATTGGCATACGGCCCTTGTCCCCCTCTTCCTCAAGACATTCTACGCCGAAGACGAGATCTTCGCCGGGACGAAGGTCCTGTTCACGATTCACAACCTGCATCATCAGGGGCTTCTTCGCAAGGAGTTCTTGAACTTCCTTCGGCTGCCGAGGAAGCCTGCCAAAGCAGTCCTTCACAAAGGGAAGGTAAACCTCATGAAGGGGGGAATCCTCCTCTCGGATGCCGTATCGACCGTTAGCCGGACCTACGCTCGTGAGATCCAGGAACCCAAGCATGGCTGCGGGCTCCACAGGGTGCTGAAACGGCGCTCTGACTCCCTATGGGGGGTGTTGAATGGTATCGACCATGAGGTGTGGAATCCTTCAGAGGATCCCTTCCTCGCCCGCGGCTACGACCCCCTCGACGCCGAGGGGAAGGCCGTGAACAAGAAGGCGTTGCAGCGGGAACTCGGCCTTCCGGATTCGAACAGGCCTTTGATCGGCTTCGTGGGACGTCTGGTCGAGCAGAAGGGTGTCGACCTCCTCGCGGAGGCCCTCCCCGAACTCGCGTCCCGAAGGCTCCAGCTTGCGATTCTTGGCACTGGGAAGGAGAAAGTCGAGAAGTTGTTCCGGTCCTGGGCCGAAAAGGACCCTACCATCTCTATCAACCTTCGTTACGATGAGGGTTTGGCCCACCGGATCTACGCGGGATCGGACCTATTCCTCATGCCCTCTCTCTTCGAGCCCTGCGGTCTGGGCCAGTTGATCAGCATGAGATACGGGACGATACCGGTCGCCCGGAGGACGGGAGGACTGGCCGATACTGTTCTAGATCCCGCGGAGGACTCCGAGAAGGCGACGGGCCTTGTCTTCGACGAGTTTAGCAAGTCCGCCCTTTTGATATGTGTTGACAGGGCCCTAAAGGTTTACGGGGACCCTGCTGCTTGGGCTCGTCTGAAGCAGAACGCCTCTTCCCGCGACTACTCCTGGAAGCAGTCAGCGAAAGAGTACCTACACCTGTACGAGAGACTATCCTCACTGACCGGAACGCACTTCCCTCAGTAGTCGGGCGGCGTCCTCCGGGAGAACCGAGTTTATGTAGAAGCCGGTTCCCCGCTCGAAACCGGCAGTGCTGGACAGCCTGGGCGTTATCTCCACGTGCCAGTGATAATAGCGATGGTCCTTCCTATCACAGGGGGCCGTATGGATGTAGTAGTTGAAGGGCGGGTCGTTCAAGAGCGTGTCCATTCGGGAGAAAACGTCCTTCAGAAAAGCGGCGAGAATGCGTCGCTCCCGGTCGCTCATATCCTCGAAGTGGTCCTCATGGGCCTTGGGTACTATCCAGACCTCAAAGGGGTACCTGGCGGCGTAGGCGCTGAGGGCCAAGAAGGAGTCATTTTCGGTGATGATCCTCTCCGAAGCCTCCAGCTCGTTCTCCACCACCTCGTCGTAGAGGCAGGAGCCCCCAGTCTCCTCGTAGAAGGTTCTCGAGGCTCTGAGCTCGTCCATGATGCGCCGCGGGATGATGGGAGTGGCGATGAGCTGGCTGTGAGGGTGGGCAATGGTCGCGCCAGCCCTGGCGCCGTGATTCTTGAAGATGAGGATGTACTTGAACCGCCTGTCGTTGGTCAAATCCACATACCTGTCCTTGTAGGCGCACACGAACTCGTTGATCTGTTTCTCGTCCAGGGAGGGGATGTTGCCGGAGTGGTCAGGCGTCTCAATGATCACCTCGTGCGCGCCGACCCCGTTGACGGAGTGAAAGGTCTGAGACACCTTCCTCTTCACCTCTCCTTCGATCGTCAGGGCCGGATACTTGTTGGGAACGCAGCGGACCCACCATCCCGGACCATCGGTTTCCCCGTTCTCCCTGTATGCCAGGATCTCCGGAGGGGTCATGTGCTCGTTGCCAGGACAAAAGGGACAATCGGGCGTCTCCGCTCTCTCCGTCGCCGGCTCTCTGGTCTGGATTGGGCGCTGGGATCTTGATGCGGAGAAGACTACCCAGGTGTCCGTGATGTAGTCTTTGCGGAGCTCTGGCATGCCCCACGTCCTCTCGAGCACGAGATGGGATGTACCTTATATAGATGAGGCCGTGAGTCTCACAGCTCAGACTGATGCATCTGTCGGGCTGAAGTCTTCTCTCCTCCTGTCGACGATGGGTGCATAATCCTCCCTGAAGGCCATGTCCTGGGGGAGCTCATCGAACCATCTTGCCTCCGAGACTCTCCTTCCCGGCCGCGTCGTCGTCTCCCGAGCCATCCCCTCGTACTGGAAGAAGAAACCGCGAGCCTGCTCGTCACCGTCGGTGACGGTAAGCTCGAAGACGTAGGTGAGGTTGAGGATGTCGGCTTCTACGCCGGCCTCTTCCCTGATCTCCCGTCGGAAGGTCTCCTCCGGGTCCTCTCCCAATCGAGCCATGCCCCCAGGGGTGATCCATACCTCCCGACCCTCTGCAGGCGTGTGTTCTCGCACCAAGAGGACCTGTCCCTGACGATTCCAGACGAGCCCAGCCGCACCCAAGAGCCCCCCCGTGAGCTGTTGGAGAGCGCGCAACCGATTCGGCGTCGAGAATATGGTCCTACGCAGGATGGGAACATCCCCGTATTTCTGCGCGGCGGCGAGAAGCCCTTCTGGCAGTTCCAGGGCCACCCCCCCTCACGGGAACGATTCAACCAAGGCTGCGTGCAATAGTGGCATGAGAACGCTGGCATCCCCCTCGACAGTCACCCTCCGAGCCTCCCCCTTCACCTTTCCCCACGATATGGCCTCTCTAACCCGGGCCCCCGAGAGGCTCCCATCATATTCGACGGCGGTGGTGATGTACACGGCGTAGTCGAGCCCACCCTTGAACTGGTTCCACCAAAGGACATGGTGCTTGGATACACCGCCGCCAAGAATCAGGGCCCCGGTACACTTGGAGTCATGCACACGGTCAGACAGGAGGGACTCATCACGGAAGCTGTCCACCATAAGGTCGCGATGTTCCTGCCAGAAGCTCCAGAGGTGGTAGCCGAAGGCGCCATCTGTAATGGCGGGGACGACTACTGGGATGTCCCGCTTCGCGCACCAGTAGAGAATGGAGGACTCGTTGCCGAGCCTCTCACCCGCAAGCCGTAAGAGTTCCGCCGTGCTCAATTGTCTCCTCCCCTCCTTCCAGATCCCCTCGAGGAAGGGGTGTACGACCTTCTCGAGACCCTTCCCGTAGGAGTCGGAGGGAACCAAGACGTTCCCAAGGCGGTAGACCCCGGCTTCATGCAGCGCAGTGTCGTCCATGTGGAAGCCACCGTGGTAATAGGGGGAGCGGGTCCGGGCGATGTCGTGGTCCACCGTGCCACAGGTGGTAACGACGACGTCCACCATCCTCCTGCGCACCATCTCCTTTAGGACGCCTCTGCAACCTGTGGCGACGAGCGCCGCGGGGAAGGAGAGGAACGTTGTGCAATCCTCCCTCCTGATCATCTCCTCGGCGATATCGAGGGCTAAGGACAACTTCGTCGCCGTGAAGCCCCCTGCCCTGCTCATTTGTGTCAGAAGCTCCCGGCAGCTCGTGGCCTTGACGAAGTGGTAATCCTCAACCTCTCTGTCTAGGGTGACCTTCATGGACCGCCCTAGGTTCAGTGAGTAGAAAAGGCTTGCACCGACTCGATCCCGTGGGGGAGAAGCCGCCGGTAAAAGGAGGTTACCGAATCAATCTCTTCCGCCGGAAGAAGGTGACTGACCGGCCCCCCTCCCTATTCGGCCACAAGAAGCGGTGACCGCAGGAATTGCACACGCTCCACCCGTCGTCCCAGAACTCCAGATCCTCTGACCTGCACTCCTCGCAGGCCCCGCCGAGGGGCTTCGTGATTCCCCGTTTCTCTCTCTCCTCTGTGATGGCCGGTTGGAGCGACTCGAGGAGCCTCCGGGCCTCCTGCCCCCTCTCCATTGCCAGGAAGTAGTCCTCCTTGCGAAGGAGGTCGACGGTGTCTCTGACCAGTTGCTTAACCTCGTCGATCTCGACGCCGTAGTTCTGGGCCTCCCTCAGCAGCGGCTTGAGATAGGCGACGAGGTCCCGTACGTCTTTGTAGTGCTTCCGGCGCAACTGCATGGCCGCCTCTATCTGTTTCTTCTGGGCCTCCATTGCCACCCGCTCGCTGCGCTGAGCGATCTCACTGGCCAGGACGAGATCCCCGCGATCGAAGGCCGTCCTCGCCTGCTGGGCGAGCTTCCTGGCGTCCTTGAGTGGATTTCCCAAATCCTCCGTTTCCTTGATCATCGCCTCGACGGAGACGAGATACTCCGCCAGTTCTCCACGCCGTTTCTGTCGAGCCTCCTCGACGACCTCCTCAAAGCTGTAGATGAGCTCCAGGGTTCTGGAGTGGTTTCCTAGCCGGAGAGCCTCTTCAGCTCGGATGAGCATCTCTCGGCCCCGGGCTAGATCGGCGTTGATGACGCCCAACTCCTCAAGAATGTTCTCTTTCTCGACCAGGATTTCTCGTACCCTGCCCATCTCCTCGACGTAGACCGTCGCCACGCTTCCCTGGATCTCGTCAATAAGGCGGACACAGTAGTCTAGGTCCCCTGACAGGTAGGCCCTTCGAGCGTCCTCGACGGTCCGCTTCAGCTTCTGGGCGGACCCAACGGTGTTGAACCGAGTCGTGAAGAGTTCTGCTGCCTGGAGGGCTCTGGAACACATACCTCGCTTGTATCGGGTGGACCACTCCTCAAGGAGCTTAAGGGAGTCTCTCGAGAGAGCCAAAGCTGCCTTGTAGTCCTCGCCGGCGAGGGCATTGGTGGCCTCGATCCAGAGGTCTTCAAGCTTCCCGAAGTGCAAATCGTCATCGACGTCCTCGGGCGAGTATTCGGCCAAGGGCGGAGGAGGCACGGGCTCCTCTCTTCGACGCGTTAGGGTCTCTACGATCGCTTCGATGATCTCCGCCTTTCGAGTCCTGCCTTTCAAATCTACGTCCCACTGCCTGGCCTTCTGTTTGAGGGCCTTCACCGTGTAGGACTCCAACTTGGTACGCAGGCTCACAACCTCTCGAGACTTCCGCTCAGCCGCAACTGGAGCCTCTCCCAGGTCGGAGGACTCAAAATCCTCGGAGGCCTCCTCATCGGGAGCGTCGATAGAGGGCTTTCTGGCCATCCTTAGTCGTCGGAAACGTCGCCTCCGAAGAGGCTTAAATCTTTCGACATGGTTACTTCTGACAGAAGTTAGCGATGGGCTACCGCCCCTCCAAGAGGGTGGCAATCTCCTTCTCGACAGCACCCACGAGCTCTTTGGCCATCTCCTCCCGCAGGTCTGGCGGGACGAGCTCCACGCCTAGTTTCGCTGCGCTCTTGGCGATTAGCACCAAGGCCGAAGCCTCCTTCACCTTCGCTTCCATCAGGGCCTTGATCCCAGCCTTGAGCTCTTCCCTAAGGTCGGGATGCCCTTCCAGCTTCTGGCGGATGTAGCCCTTGACCTCCTCCTTGACCAGGTCCCTCACCGCCTCCAGCAGGATATCTTCGGTGTGAGTGATCCCTAGCGTGCTCTTCAAGAGGGACCCGATGGCCTCCTCGTCGGTCATGCCCTTCCATCCGATGGGGCCCTTAAAAGCTTTCTCGACGCCTCGCCCCGACCACCTTCACTCCGCCCACAGGGCAACGTTTTTATCGAGCACCCAGGCTAATGCAGTGAAATGCCCCGGCCAGGCGGCACGCCGATCTTCAAAGACGTAGCCAAGCTGTCCTACGACTACGTCCCGGTGGACATGCCCCACCGGGAGAAGCAGTTGCAGGCCCTCCAGAGCTTGTATTATCCCCTCCTGGAGGCCAATCTTTCACAACACGCCTTCCTCACGGGCAACGTGGGAACGGGGAAGACCCACCTCACGAAGCGGTTCTGCATGGACTTCACCAGGTACGCCCAAGAGAGGGACAGGAATGTCAAGTGGGCACTCGTGAACTGCAGACAACGGACCACGGAGGACGCCGTCCTCTTGGCCATCCTGAAGAAGTGGGACGAGAGGTTCCCCGACCGAGGCTTCTCAATCCCTGAGAAGCTCAGCGTCTTGAGGAAACATCTAGAGAGGGAGAAGGCGCATCTGCTTGTAGTCCTCGATGAGGCGGACGTCCTCGTGCGAAGGAGTTCAGACCTCATCTACAGCTTCACCCGATTTGATGAAGAGTACCAAGCGCCGCGGGGGAGCGTCAGCGTCATCCTGATATCCCAGAAGAACGCCCTGAGCTATCTGGACGGGGCGACCTTGAGCACCTTCCGGCGAAGCAATATTGTAGAGTTCGGCAAGTACACCCAGGCTGAGCTCGCGGACATCCTCCGGGACCGTGTGGAGCTAGCCTTCTTCCCAGACGTTGTCCGGGACGAGTGCATCGAGCTGATCGCCGATATCGCCTCAGGGTACGGGGACGCGCGGTACGCCATCGAGATTCTCCTGAAGTCCGGGGAGCTGTCCCTGGACGAGAATATGAGAGAGGTCCTGCCCGAGCACGTTCGGGAGGCCCGAGCAACGACCCACGCCCTGCTGAGTGAGGAGGCCTTGCAGGCCCTGGATCGGCCCAAGATGGCTGCCCTTCTGGCCATCGCCAGGAAGTTGGAGAAAAAGGCCTACGTTACCACGGGAGAAGCGGAGGAGGCCTACGCCCTCGTCTGCGAAGAGTTAGGCGAGAAGCAGAGGGGGCACACGCAGTTCTGGAAGTATCTGCAGGACCTCGATTCCCTGGGCTTCATCGAGGCCAAACCGTCGGGAGAGGGCGTCACGGGAAAGACCACCATCATCTCCATGCAGGAGGTACCGGCTAGGGCCCTCATCGAGAGGCTGAAGACTCGCCTGGCCGGGTGAAATGGTCCGTTGGAGGCGTTGGCCAATCTGGCCCCGCAAAGTTGATATGGCACAAACTGGATGGCTCCCACGGAGGAGACATGGGAGAGGAGGAGAGGCAATTCCCTTCTAGGCCAGCCTCGCTCGGACTGGGGGACGGCTGCTATCTGATCAAGGAGGAGAGGCCGCAGCTGAGCTATCAGCTTCTCAAGCTCTTCGTGAGCGAGGGCAGTCAGGGCCTCGTCATCTCCCGCCGCCACCCTTCGAGGCTGAGGAGTGAAAGTGGCCTCGAGGACGTCCGACTGGTGTGGTTGTCCCACACACCCGGTGAGGACTTCCACAATCCTAGCGCCTTGGGCAGCCTGAACAAACTGATATGCAGGTTCATTCAGGACAACGAGCGGGCCGCGGTGCTCCTCGATGGCCTCGAATACCTCACCCTCTACAATGACTTCGTCCAGACTCTCCTCTTCGTGGAGCACGTCAACGAGTTTGTCATGCAGAATCCCGGCGTTGTGTTGATCCCTCTCAACCCCAGCGCGCTCGACTCAAAGCAACTAGCCCTCCTAGAACGGAATCTGGAGGCCATCGACGGAGAGGCGCTTACGAAGGAGATTGAACGCGAAAAGGTCCTCAAGCTCATGGACACTTACTAGGTGGCTGGCTCATTCCGCTCAGAGGTCGAGAGGTCGCCCCCGAGCTGCCGCCCAACAATTGCGTCCACCAGATCCAGAAATTTCTCCTCCCCCCCCTTGGGGATGCTAGCCCCAGAGGCTATGTTATGGCCGCCTCCCGAACCCCCACTGGCCTCCGCGCCCAGCCGGAGGGCCTCCGCCAGGTCCAGTCCCCTCTCTGTCAGGTAATCGGTCCCTCGGGCTGAGATCTTTGTCATCCCGTCCGTCACCGCCAGGGCCAGGGTAGGCTTCTCCTGATCCAGGAGGTATCTCATGCTCACTCCCGCCACGGAACCGGCCAAGGCGGGTCCTTCCGCGTAGAAGAACTGAACGTGGTCCTTGGCGAAGACACCGTCGTCCTCCACCTTCTTGAGCCCCCTCAAGACGTCTCCCCAATGTTTCCTCCGGATCTCCTCCGCTCTCTCCTTACCCTCGAAATCTCCCGTGCAGAGGGACAGACCGAGCGACTCCTCTCCTTGGCGGGAGCAAGCGTTGACGTAGGATTCCAGGTCGTCCACATAGACCTCGAAGGCCGGATACCAATACCGTCGCTCTACGAGGTGCTCGAGGGTCTCGGGCCGGATTCCCTGCCTCAGGAGGAGGAGGCTCAGGGTGGACACCAAGCTCTCCCTGTCCTCGCCCCCTAGGTCCCTGTATCTCCTCCCAGGATCTAACCCCTGTTCGGACAGGAAGCTCGCAACCGCCTTCTTGCGGCCAGACAGACCTCTGAAATATGGACCGACGGAGTAATAGAGCGCGTCCCCAAGGGGGAGGTCAGCCAGGGCAAGTCCTTTCTCAACCTTCAGCTCGCCCTCCTTGAGGGCCCGGTCGAAGAGGATCTCGTTTATGCCTTTGAAGCCCCCCAAGTGTTGCCTGTCAGCAATGCAGCCTATGAGGGCCACGCCCGCCAAGTCGAGATTGCCCTCGTTCAATGTCAGCGAGAATAGCAGCGAAGTTGTGGCACCGCAGGCGTCCTGCGTCCCACTGAGCCCGAAAAGGTGAGGGTTGACTTGGACGACGGTCTCAGAGTCTCGCAGAGGCTGATGATGGTCCAGCACCACCACAGGCAGCTTCAGGGTCTCCAGCAGGTCCACATGGGCGCTCCCCATATCGCTCACCAGGAGAACATCCGTGCCCTCGAGGGTCATGGCTCTCAACCTCTCCTCGTTAAGCTGGCGGGACAACGTGACGTGAACGTCGGCCCCTTGTCTCAACAGGGAGAGGGCCAACAGGGCCGCCGCAGCTGTCCCGTCGCCGTCATAGTGGCACAGGATTCGGACACGCTCTGCACCATCGACGACCCGAGCAGCCCCCTCTAGCCTCTCCTCAAGGCCTTGAGGCAAGCCTTCCAGAAGTGACATAGTGGCAGAGCTCACCTTACCTGGATTTCCGCCGCCTCCCGAGAGTATTGCCATTCTGGGGGTAGGACTCCTTCCCGCTTGTAGTAGTTGGCCAAGCGACGAATCTTTGCCTCGATGAGCTCCAGGCTGCGGCGATTATGGAGGTCCTTGTGATGCTCCTTCAGGTGACTGTCGAGCCGGACAGCCTTCATCATGAGGTTGCGTAGATCCTCCGGAAGCTCCATTTCCACTCCTTTCTCCCGGAGGATTTGGGTGATCGTCTTGCCAGTCACCAACTTGACGCTCGGGACACCGTACTGATCCCTGAGGCGGATGCCTATCTCGGCGGTGCTTAGGTCATCCTGGTTGAATTTGAGAATCAGCTTCTCAATCTCTTCCGACTTCAGGCTAACCCAGGCTGGAGCCTTCTCCAGATGGGGTCTCTTCGAGGATGACTTCCCCCTTCTTCGCCTGTGCATCCGAGCCATTGGTTGACCTCAGGAGCACCTTCTACGTGATACCGCTATATAATCTTTGAACCGCAACCATCAGGACCCGAGACTACCTCTGGACAATGATGGCTGCGTGGTCCTTCTGATACGACCCGAGTGTGGTCACTGACAGTACTCGCAGCCCCCCGCTAGCCAAGGAGTTGACCTCACCGCTGTAAACACGACTCGGCGATGCGGCGACGTCGACGCTGCGGGCCTTCACCATAAGAATGCCGCCGCCGCCCGCCTTGAGGAGGGGGGCATTACGCAAGAATATGCTTGCCTGGTCTCTCTGGGCCACGTCCTGGTACAACACATCCACCTCTCCCACCATGTCCCGATACGTCTCGGGACTCCTCGCGTCCGCGAGAATCGGTATGAGATTCGCTCGTTGTTCGGCCAGGCGGAGGAGCTTTTGGAAGGCCTTCGGGGCGATCTCCACACAGTAGACGACACCAGACGACGCAATGTCGGAGACGTGGCTTGCAGTAGTGCCCTGTGCCGCTCCCAGGTAGAGAACTCTCGATGAGTCAACCAGCGGGTAGTGTTCGAGGCCCTGGAGGAGGAGAGCCGCTAACTTGCTGCGGCGAGGATTCCAGCCCCGGAATTCCTTGCCTCCCAGTCGCACGAGTCTCTCACCATATACGGAGACATTCGGCACTAGGTTCTCCGTGTACAGCGTCTCTCCGTCCGTGAGGACTCCAGGGTAAGCAGTTGCGCGCACGGCAGACCACATTCCCACGAGACGATAAAGCATCAGCGCCGGGCCTCAAGCCAGTTGGAGGGAAAGCACCACTTTCATTCACCTCTCCCGCATGCATATAAGTCGAGGTCCCGTTACCGACCTGATGGGAGGTCTCCTGGCGGTTTCTGACATCCACGAAGGCATTAGCTTCGGGTTCCGAGTCGATCCGGAGACGGGGGTTTCGGAGAGGTCATTGGACCTCCACAAGAATTTCGCAAAGGCGGCAGAGTACGCCATTGAGCACGAAATGGACCTCTTCGTCATAGGGGGAGACCTCTTCGACAGGACCCATGTTAGCCCCGCCTTTCGAGAGCTGGTCAGAAAGGACGTCATTGAGCCCCTCGGGCAGGCCGGTATTGAGACCTGGATCGTGGCGGGGAACCATGACCAGCCGCGACAGTGGACTCGCGGTACCTCCTTGGAGGATTTCCGCGGTTACTCGCACGTGGAGGTCTTCCGAGAACCTGCCGCCAAGGAGGCCTCCATCGACGGGAGGAGGGTGACCTTCCTGATTCTGCCCTACCTCCACCCGGAACACATCGCAGACAGGGTGAGGGAGCGGCTTGGCGAAGAGGTACCCCGGGAACAGACTTTCGAACTCGGCCGTCGGATGTTGAAGGAATGGATCAGCAATCGAGCGAAGGAGGCTACGGGGGACCTCGTCCTTATGCTAGGACACTACTATGTCGAAGGGGCAAAAGTCAGGGCCACCGCCTACCCGGAGGTACTGCCTGGTGAGTTCTCCTTCACGATGGACATGATTCCACCGTCGGTGGAGTTGGCCATCTTTGGGCACATCCACCTCCACCAGGCCCTTGGGGACAAGCTAGTCTACGTTGGTACCCCCGAGAGGGTCGACTGGGGAGAGAGGGACGACGAGAAAGGCTTCATCACCTACCATCCGGAAGAGGGCTGGGATTTCCATCCCTTGCCGACCCGGCCCATGATCAAGGTGGAGGTTGATGCTACCGGCGGCAACCCCATGGAGCGGGTCCTCCGGGCCCTTGGTCAGGACCTGCGTGATGCCCTGGTGCGGCTGGAGATAAAACTGGAGGAGGGTCAGCGAGAACTACTGGACGAGGCAGCCATCGCCAAGAGCCTGGCTGAGGCCTTCCATTACGAGGTCTCTCACACCTACGTCGATCGAGAGACGCCCTCCTTGGACGAGTTCACGCTGGACCCGTTGAGGCTCTTCGAGGAGTACGTCACGTTCAACTACGCTGATCACTCACGTCTGGAGGACATCCTGAGGGAGGGAGAGGAGATCCTGAGGGAGGTCCTCAGGTGAAGACCCTCGAGTCGTTCTTCAGGGAGGCCTCGATCCCAGAGGAGGTGGCCGAAGAGTCCCTCCCCGGTCCTCGTGAGGGGTTCGTTGTCCACGAATTGGAGATGAAGGGCTTCATGCGGTATCTCCGCCGGACGAGCCCTCCGATCAGCTTCCCTGGGAAGTTCACCGCCATCACGGGGCCGACGGGTGCGGGCAAGACCACGATACTGGACGCGATAACCTTCGCCCTCTACAAACGGTCCACGAGAACCGACATTCAGGGCATCAAGATTTCGGAAATCTGCGGCAAGGGGGGGCACGTGCGCTTGGCGTTCCACCAGGCAGGGTCCACCTATTCGGTGAGAAGGGGGTTCTCCGCCAGTGGTTCCCCTTACCTGGAGTTGGAGAAGAACGGGAAGCCCATCAGAGGGACCATCCCAGAGATCGAAGCCGTCATTCAGGACATCATTGGTCTTGACTACGATGGCTTCCGGAATTCCACGTTTGTCCGGCAGGAGGAAATGAAGCAGCTGGGCGCGGACCGTCCCTCAGAGCGTCTGGAGGTCTTTCAGAAGCTGTTCCGCTTGGAGACCTTCGAGAAGGCGGCGGAGGTAGCCAAGGAAAGGCTCGACGTCGTCAGGGGCGAGATGCAGGGAGCGGAAGGGGAACTTCTCATCCTCCGGGAGCAACTGTCTCAGACCGCTGGCCTGCAGGAGGAGAAGCAGACCCTGGAGAAGCGAGTGGCCCAGTCCAGAAAGTCTCTGGAGGAGATTGAGGGGAGGTTATCGGGAAAACAGGAGCAACTCAAGGAGTCGGAGAAAGGACACGAGGCATACATCAAGGCTCGGACCAGTCTCGAAGGGCTGCAGAGATCCATCGAGGACCTGGAGAGGAGACTGAAGGAGAAGCGTGAGGTCCTCACTCAGGTGCCTCAGTTGAAGGAGAGAATGAAGGGGCTTGCCCGTGAGGTCACACAGCTGGAATCCCTCCAGGAGGAGTCCCGGGATCTGATGGACCGACAGCAGAGAAGGACCCTCCTGAGGAAGGAGCTCGACTCCGTCGATGCAAGGATAAGAGACGCCGAAACCAGCTACAAAACCATCATCTCTGACCTGGAGAAGAAGGTGGTGGAGGAGGAGAAGCGGTTGGCGGGTCTATCCACAGACATTGGGGCCGAGGAGGCCTTCGAGGCGCTTCGCGACGAGGGCACTCTTCAGGAGAGAGTCTCTCGAATCGGCAAAGAACTTGAGTGGCTTGCGCAACGGCCCGAGTTGGTGGAGAGACTCGAGAAGGAGCGGGAGGAGAGTCGTGAAGCCCTCGCCAAAACCGTCAAGAAGACCCAAGGAATCAACAAGGAGGTCTTCCTGGTCAGCGAGATCAGGGACCGTGTCAGGGTCATCCAGAGGGAATTGGAGGAACATCTCTCAGAGTGGAAATCCAAGGGAGCTGCGCTCGAACGGGAGCGCCGCGAGCTAGAACGTAAGGCAGAGGCGGCGAGTTTTGGACCTGAAGAGCGCAAGCGGCTTACAACTCTCAGGGAAGCGCTAGAGAATCTAGATGAGAAGAAGGACCTCCTGCAACGGGCGAGGGAGGAGCTGCAAAGACTGGAAGACCTGGAGCAGCTAATCGAGGAGATGGAGGGTCAACGTCGGGAGAAGGAGGGCCGGCTCGGGGAGGAGTCAAGCGTCCTCGCGCGCGCCCAAGAGAGCGAGGAAACCTATCAAATGGTGCGGAAAGAAGTAGAGTCTCTCCGAGAGAAACGGGACGAGGCTGCCCAGGTCCTGTACGAGGTGAAGGCAAGCCTGAAGGCGGCAGAGGATCGACTGAGCGATATCCAGCAGCTCGAGTCCAAGACCAAGGAGGTGGAGTCGCGGCTGGGGGCGATGCGGGCCCGGGCCGAGATTCATACCGTCCTGAAAGAGGGAGTCTTTCACAAGAAGGGCGTGGTCATGTACGCCATAAATCGCCTGCTGCCGGAGCTGGAGATTGAGACCTCCAGGAACTTGAGCGACTTGACGAACGGGCGGCTACGGAGGGTGAAGCTAGAGACCCACGAGGAGGCCAGGGGATACGGCATACGAATCCTCGTTGAAGGAGTCGACGGGGAGTGGCACGACGTCGGGATCTTCAGCGGTGGAGAAAGGACCCAGATTAACGCCGCGCTGCGGTTTGCCATCGCCAAGGAGTTGGCGAGCATGCCTCAGGTCGGCAGGACGTATGGGAGGATGAAGACTCTCTTCATCGACGAAGGTGACCTCGGCTCCCTAGACACTGAGAGTTCCAGGGAACTCTTCGTCTCCAAACTCTTCAAGATGGGCGATTCCTTCGAGAAAGTGATCCTCATAACGCACTTGGCAGAGGTTGCCGAGAAGTTCCCCGGGAGAATACGAGTGGTCATGACCCCTCACGGTGAGTCCACCGTCGAGGTGGTGGCCTGAGTGTCCTTGAGGAGCTAAGGCTCGAGTTGCATCGCATCCTGGAGTATCACGACGGCGATGGCGAGGATCCGCCCTTGACCTTGGTGGAGTTCAAGGCGACGGACGAGCCAAGGGAAATGGTGGCGGTCGACGGCTCCTACACTTTTCTATGGAACGTCTCGTCTACATGGCTGGCCGTCCTGAAAGTTGGTGCCCTGCGCTTCAAGCGCACTGCAAATGGCTATCACGTCGACTCCCTGGAGAAGTTCGAGAAGCCAATCCTCATCTCGACATCTGGGGAGTTTCCTCAAGAGGATGAGCTGTACCAATCCATCTTCCGTCTTACCAAGCGATCCAACGAGCAACATCGGGAGATGGTGAACGAGTACAGGAAGTACTTTGAGAGTGAGATTGCTCTGCAGGTGGCTAGGTCCAACGAGGGACTCGTCCTAGCCCTTGACGGTAGCTTGGCATCGTTCCCCAAGGAGACGGACCGCCTTGGTGAGGTTGTGAGCGCCTGCGAGCGGAACGACCACATTCTCGTTGGTGTCTCCAAGGACTCCGCCACCCACGCCTTCGGTCACCGGCTGACTGACGAGGAACTCCTTCGCCGGGAAGGAGGCATGAGTTTCGTGGCCGTCCCGGAGGAGTTCAGCAAGAGACAAAAAGGCCTTCTCCATGGCGACGTCTACTTCGCGCGCCTTCACAAGGACTCTCCCAAGTGGTTCAGAGTTGACGTGGGGACCTACAAGGAGGCCCCAGACACAGCCTTCTCACAGGTGGCGGCCTTCTGCGCATCCCCACTTTGCGTCGGTTACCCCTATCCCCTGTTTGAGGCCCACCGGTTCGCCGTTACGGTGAGGCAGATGCGCGAAATGTACGAAGATGCCATAGTCAAGGAAGGCCTGCATATGGGACTTCCGGCCAACCTCTTGCTGGCTGGACTCACCAGCATGGAGGGGGAGCGCCGTAGTGCCTTCCACCAGTATCTGGACAAGGTCACGAGGGAACTCAAGTGAAGATCGGAGAGATCGTCTCAGCCTCTGTCCTGGCCGGACTGACGACGAAACTGGAGCTAGAGAACCCAGAGGACCTGAGGATAGGATATCCTGTCATCGTGGAAGGGCGGCGATATGACTTCTATTGCATAGTTGAGGACATCATCAATGAGACTTCGAATATCGCCGAGAGGTTGGCCGGATCCCGGCTAAGGGACTCCGTCATGCCAGCAGGTATGCAGGAAGGCTACGGGGGCCCGATATTCTTCTCCAAGGCCCTCCTGAGGCCCATCCAGCTAATCGACAGGGAAACCGCCCAACTCTCCGAGCCAGAGACCATTCCGCCCTACTTCTCGGAGACGAGGCACGCGTTAGAGAAGGATGTGGAGCTTATCTACCAACGGACCACTGGATCCGCGCCTCTGGGAACCATACGGGGAGTGTCAGAGTTCTACGTCCACCTGGACTTCGAGAGGTTGACCGAGAAGCCCTTCGCCATCTTTGGCAGGACCGGGATGGGGAAGAGCATCCTCAACAAGCTTGTCTGCTGCGGTGTCCTCGCTCGGAGCGGGGGCTCCGTCTTGGTCTTCGACATGCACGGAGAGTACGGCGTATACTCCCAGACCGATAACACTGAGGGCCTCAAGTTCTTCTTCCCTGATCGCGTGGAGGTACTCTCCCTGGACGTGAAGAACAGGGAGGCGAGACCCTTCTTGATAGACCCCGACGAGATTCGTCCAGAGGACCTCATCATCGCCCTCCAAGATCTCAACCAGAATATGATCGATGCGATCTATGAGGTGGACCGGCGACGGAGCACAGATCTTGTCACGGCCATCCGCGCGGCCCTACCCGAGGAGTACGACGAAAGCAAGGTTCATCCCACGGTCCTGAACGCACTGAAGAGGCGGATGGCTCGGCTGCAGCGGCTGCCCTTCATCCGGCCCACGGGCAAGGACGTGTTTTCCACCATCGTCGGCCTCATCCGGAGCAATAAATCACTGGTCTTAGACTTCGGCGACTTCGGTACCGACCAGATGGTCTACCTCTTCGTGGCCAACGTGCTGGCCCGCCGACTGTTTGACCTGTATACGGAGAAGAACGAGGAGTTCCCCCGCCTCGTTCTCTTCCTTGAGGAGGCTCACAAGTTCTTGGACCCGGGAATCGCCTCCTACACAATTTTCAGCAAGCTGGCCCGTGAGACCCGGAAGTTCAATCTTATCCTGGCCTTGGTAGACCAGAGGCCCTCGAAGATCGACGACGAGGTGCGTAGCCAGTTGGCCAACCGCCTGGTAATGTCCCTGAAGGAGCCCAGCGACGTCACGTCGGCCCTGGCGGGAGTTCCTGACCGGGGCATGTGGGAGAAGATCGTCTCCACCATCCCAGCTCGGTGCGTCGCCGTCCTGGGAGATGCTATCCGCATACCTACGGTCATCGATGTCATGCACTATGAGGACCTGAACGTCAGAGAACACGTCTTGAAGGGCGGGGTCACGCAGGAGGCTTTGGAACGCATCGCTGCCAAGGCAGACGAGGTCCTCTGACAGCGGCCAGGGTGAGATTAGGGAGAGAAAAGTCTTAATCCCCTGGAACGTGCGCAGAGTTGGGGCGCTAGACTGTGGTAGAAATCACCCTGCCGGAGATTCCTCTCCTCGCCATTGCCCTTGCATCATACATCTACGTTGCAGTCGGCGTCTCTCTCGGATTCTTCGGCAGAGCCATTTGGGGACGATTGATGACCCTCTTGGGAGTCCTCTTGGGGGCCTCCGTCGGATACGGAATTGGGGCACCGATACTGCCGGGTTTCACCGCCCTGGCCATCGCGCTCCTCGGGGCCGTGGTTGGCGGGATGGTCTTCACCTGGTTGGTGGAGGTCGCCATTGCTGGAATGGCGGGAGTCTTGGGCCTCTACGTGACCTATCGAAGCCTGCTGGACGTCTTGGGCATCGACCAGGCGATCATTGCGGGCGTTCTGGTGATGTTGATAATCTTCTCCTTTACGTTCTACTACATGCACCGAGTTATGAGCTTCGTTACCGCCCTAGTCGGGGGCGTCCTGACAGGCGTCGGCCTTTTCATCCTAACTAGCGACCTACAGATTAGCTTCCTAGCCGCCGCTGGTGTCGCCGTCTTCGGCACCGTCGTCCAGGAGTTCGTGGTCAAGAAGCATGAGGAGAGAATCCGAAAGGCCATGAGGAAGAGGGCCCTGGTCAGGAAGCGCTAGCGTCGTCCTTCGACAGCCTCTCCTTCGGAATCCTCGCGGAGTGGGGTCCTCGGCCCAACTATGGATGCCGTTAGCCACTTTCGCCAACCTCCCCCCTCTTCCCCTTTAAAAGAGCAGTCGTAGTCTCTTGTTCTCGCGGGGAGGAAGATGGAGGTAGCGAAAGAGGTCCTGGTGAGTCCCCGGAGGCTCTACACGTCTAATAGGGTGCTGGACGATCTCCTGGGGGGTCTCGAACCCGCGAAGCTCACCTTTCTGAACAGCGGGAGCCGCTTCGTACATAACATGGTCTTTCTTCTAGGCGTCCGTCACATCCTTGACTTCGATCGGGACGTGGTTTACGTGGATGGAGGGAATTCCATCAATCCCTACTCTATCGCCGCCATCGCCAAGAGGTACGGAAAACGTCGTCAGGACGTGTTGGGACGCATAAGGGTTGCCCGAGCCTTCACTGCCTACCAAATGACCACAATCCTTCTGGAATCCTTGGAGGATGAGGTGAGGGCGGGCCCCGGTCTTCTGATACTGTCGTGTCTGCCCGATCTCTTCTTGGATGAGGACGTGGAGTATCAGGAGGCCTACCATCTCCTTCGTCGGGGGTTGAAGAAAGTGAGA
The DNA here is from genome assembly GCA_964347795.1 of uncultured Methanomassiliicoccales archaeon. Taxonomy (GTDB): domain Archaea; phylum Thermoplasmatota; class Thermoplasmata; order RBG-16-68-12; family JAJISG01; genus JAJISG01. The sequence continues at coordinate 3,863 of CAYFZX010000007.1, read as the reverse complement.
CAGTGCGTGAAGGAGGAGGAGATATTTGGCGTGGTAACCAATCACGGCCTCTCCCAGCTCGCCAAGAGGAGGGGGATTGGACACCTCCTTCATCAGATGTCTGATCAGATGATCAAGATAAGCCCGATCAAGGGCGGCCTCCTCATATCCCTTCCAAAAGAGGGGAGGAGCACGACCTTTACACCCATCCCTCCCACCCAGTCCATCTTGGAAGACTACGTTCCCGAGAAGTTCCCTCATGGCCAGGTCACGACACGGATTTCAGAAGAGTCCAGGAGAACGAAGCTACGAGGAAGGCAGATTGAGATCTCCACTTTCATCGACCTCCCTGGGTCCCCTTAAAGGGATTTTGCAGACTTCCGGAAACCATGGGAAGAACCGTGCCCACCTATCGCATGCATCTGGAATCCATAGTCAGTTCCTGGACGGACTACAGGAGGGCTCTCCGGGGCAAGGACCGCGACCTCTTCGACGAGGTGATGGTCAAGGCTCGTCAGCATTCCTCGGCGGCGAGTTTCTGTGCGCACCTCGATCCCTTCGAGACTGCTCTGCTCTCCATTCTCCTCGAGATGCAGAGGGAAATCAACGGTCTGAAGAGGCCAGCCGAACCGTCTCCACTCTCGGACCTCACGGACTAGACCCTAAGCCATCCGGGAAGCCACATCGCCCAATCCCCCGCTCGAAAACCTTTAAAGGTGACTCTCATCATTGTATTCTAATGGTAGCAGAGGGGAGGATCGCTGAGATTCTCGAAGGCTATGACGACCTTGTGATAGCCACCGTCTGTTCTCATTCATCTCTCCAGATTTTTCACGGGGCCAAGGTGGAAGGCTTCAACACGCTGGGCATCGCAATCAAGCAGCAGCCTCGGTTCTACGACGCCTTTCCCGCGGCGCGGCCAGACTCCTTCCTGGTGGTGGACAGCTACGAGGAACTCACAGGGAGGGCGTCTGAGCTCGTTGATATAAATGCTGTAACGGTCCCCCACGGATCCTTCGTGGAGTACATGGGGGCGGAGGCGTTCTCCAAGTTCGAGGTGCCGACCTTCGGTAATCGCCGCGTCATCGAGTGGGAGGCGGATCGGGAGAAACAGCGGATATGGATTCTGAGCGCGGGAGTGGACATGCCCGCGAAGATTGAGAGGCCGGACCACATCGACCGTCCCGTTTTCGTGAAGTACCACGGTGCGAAGGGGGGACGGGGATCCTTCATCGCCAAGAACTACGATGAGTTTCTCGAACACGTCGACAAGAGCCTGCCCTACACCATCCAGGAGTACGTCATCGGAACTAGGTACTATGTCCACTACTTCTACTCGCCTCTCGGTGCCGATGGATACTCGCTCAGCCGGGGTCACCTGGAGCTCCTTGGCATTGACAGGAGAGACGAAAGCAACATCGACGAGATGTACAAACTCGGGGCTCAGGAGTCCCTCAAGAAGCTTGGGATCTACCCCACCTTCATTGTGACTGGAAACATCCCCACCGTCCTGCGAGAATCCCTCCTCCCAAAGGCCTTCGAGATGGGAGAGCGAGTCGTGGAGAAGTCCATCGAGCTTTTCGGAGGAATGATTGGCCCCTTCTGCTTGGAGACCATAGTCACGGACCAACTCGAATTCAAGGTCTTCGAGGTGTCCACGAGAATTGTCGCGGGGACGAATCTCTACATCTCGGGGAGCCCCTACTCGGAGCTGTTGGAGCCCGGGATGTCCACAGGTCGTCGCGTTGCCCGCGAGATCCGAACCGCTCAGGAGAGAGGTCAACTCCTGAAGGTGCTGACCTAGGGACTCTGAAGAAGCCCGGTTACCCCCTCCTCATTCTTAGCAGCGATTCTGAGGCCGATATGGTTTTATGAACGCCTGGGAAGATGACTGGCCATGGCCGAAGCAGACGTTCTGTTCACGGCCGGTGTCCTGTTCGTAACCTTCCTCGTTGCTCTTATCGTCCTCATGCTCGCACTGCACCGCGCTAGGTCGAAGATCAAGCGTCCTTCGGGGGACCTTGGCGAGGATTCTGAGCCCGTCTCTGATAGGGCCTACAACGTCTTGGTCACGACGGAGGCTATCTCCAGGGAGATGGTGGGCAAGGGATTCGAGAACGTCAAAGCGGAGAATCTGTTGCGCACTGCGCGTCAATCTTACCTCGAAGGAAGGCTGAGGGAAGCGGAGGAGTTTTCCATGGAGGCCCGCAACCTCTTGAATGAGATGCGGGTTGTGGACACACCCCCTGAGCCAACACCCTTCGTGGACGGGGATGAGATACCTGAATCCAAGCCGATTCTCGGAAAGGAGTATCCGAGGAACTTCCTCCAGGCGAAGTTCTTCCTGGGGGTTGCGAAGGACTCTCTCAAGAAAACGAGGAAGAGGTCTGGCGAAGTGAAGAGAGCTCGGGAGGTGTTCAAGGAAGCCGAGGAGGCCTTTGAGGAGGAGCGGTATAATGATGCTCTCAGCTTGGCAGTGAACTCCAAGAGGCTGTTGCGTGGTGAGGAAATCCCCGAGAAGGCTCTCCCTCCAGAGGTCATCGAAGGCGACCACCTTTGTCCAGAGTGCGGGTCCATCATCTCGCCCGACGACGCTTTCTGTGGGAAATGCGGGTATCGTCTGGTGAGGAGTGAGTGTCCAGAGTGCGGGAGCGAAGTGGGAGAAGGCGATCGCTTCTGCCGCAGGTGCGGCGTCGGCTTGAAGGCGAGAAGGGATAAGAAACTCCGAGCGTCTTGACTCCTCTGCCTCCCCCCGCCCAAGGTGTAACAAAGATTAAGACCGCTGAGTAAAATTCACCCTCGTGGTCCCATGAGCCAGGACATCGAGGAAGTCATGTCGTCCTACTACAGCGGCGAGGCAGTCTCGGCCATCATAACCATGAAGGTCGACACGAAGGAGGCAGACAAAATAGCCAGCGAGATATCAAAGTTTGAGTTCATTGAAGATCTCTTCTTGGTGACGGGGGATACCGACATAATCGCCAAGGCTCGCTTCCGAGACTATGGCGCGCTCAAGGAGTTCCTCTTGGAGTCCCTAGCGTCCATTTCCGGAATCAAGGATACCAAAACGCTTATGGTGGTCACCACGTACAAGGAAGGCGGAGCGACGAAGTGAAGTTCCTCGAGATGCTGACGCTTGAAGAGGGGAGGATACCACGGAGACTGAAGAGAGGCTCAAACAGGTTCTGGAGGTTCTTGGCCAGCTGGCGGAGGATACCTCTGTTCCCAGAAACATCAGGAGGGGTGCTCTAAACGCCAAGGAACTTCTCCTGAAAAAGGAGGACGCCCTCGACGTCCGTGCAGCGAGTGCAATCTTCATACTGGACGAGCTGGCCAACGATCCGAACATCCCGCTTCATGGCCGGACTCTTATCTGGAACATCATCAGCCAGTTAGAGACAATCAAATAGGGGACTCCTCTCAGGCGAGCTTTACCGCTTCCCCCAAATGGCCAGATACTTGTGTACCATGAACAGTAGGCCTATACAGGGCCCCCGACACAATGAGTCCGAGATGGAGGGTATTCCCTGAATGGGATGCAGCCGGCTACCTACAACGATGTCAAGCATGCCAGGAGGCCCTTGGGTGATCGAGCGAAAATCCTCTCAATTCTCACGATGGCGTCCCAGTCTTCAGAGCTGTGAGGTGCCAACCCATACAGTCGGCGTCCTCTGGCTCCAGGGTGAGAATGAGTCTTCCCTGCACCGTCACAGGCTTTTTAGACAACGCCGCCACTCGGAACCCACCGCGGCCGTAGTCTAGCGGTAGGACAGAGGCCCCCCAAGCCTCTAGCCCGGGTTCGAATCCCGGCGGCCGCATCGCGGATCATACGGTGAATGTTGGCAACACGGTCGTCTACATGGTGTCTAGCTCGAGACCTCAGA
>CAYFZX010000006.1:23500-39315 GCA_964347795.1 uncultured Methanomassiliicoccales archaeon | reverse complement strand
AGACCGTCGCTCTAACCGGCTGAGCTACGGCGGCTTGGTCGAAAGAACAGAGCGTCAGTTAAAAGGGTTGCCAGGCTCGAAGTGGAGACTGGCTGTCGATCTTGCGTTACGTTTTTCGAGACGTGCACGCTATTGTCTTCATGGCAACAACGGACCGCGCCGAGGCATCTCGACAATTCACGACCGGGGTCGCCTACATCACGACCCACGGGAGCAGAGGCCCCAACGTCATGTCGGCCGAGTGGACCTATAACGTCTCCTACGATCCCTTCCTGATCTCCGTACACCTGGGCCCCCGAAAGGCCACCCACGATGCGATCGTCGAGACGGGGGAGTTCGGCGTGAACCTCGTGCCTGAAGACCAGGTGACGGCGATGGCCTTCGCGGGACATTTCTCCCGACACGACGTCGAGAAGCTTTCCAGCGATCTCTTTGAGACCTATGAGGCCAAGGAGATTAGGGCTCCCATGATCCGTGGTTGCCTGCTCAATGCCGAGTGTCGACTCGTCCAGCAGGTGCCCATGGGGGATCACACCGCCTTCGTTGGAGAGGTGGTGGCATTCTCGGTGGATCCCTCGAAGAGGCCTTTGGTGCTCCACAAGGGAGCACGTCGCCTGGGCGCGAGGATCCGCCGAAAGGCCTCGGTAGCGTTGGCGGGCACCTACAGGCCCATGGATCGGAATCGGCCGCTGGGCGTCGTCGGCGAGCTCACTGCTGGCGTGCGAGAACACAAGACCGTACGTGTGACCCTCCTCGATCCCACGGGTAAGGAGGTGACCCGTGCCGCGGCCAAGACCGACACTCGAGGGCGATTCGCGCTCACACTATCCCTGCCAGCCTCTGTGATGCCCGGGAGGTATACCCTCTTGGGACGATACCGACAAGCCGTGGGAAGATGTCAGGTCGAGGTGGAGTAGGACGGCGCTCGCCGGCTCCTGGCGTCAAGGGACTCCTCCCTGCCCCTCCGGGTCCTGTTGCCGATTTGAGAGCCCTTATATAGATTCGGGCCAATTCATACGGTGAATGTCAACGGGCTCGATGCTGCAGCCCTACGAACTTGTGGTAAGAAAAATCCTCCCCACGCTTCGGGCCAGGCTGGCCCAGTCCCTGCTGGAGGACTACAGTCTTAAGCAGGTGGAGGTCGCCGAGAGGCTGGGCATCACCCAGGCCGCGGTCAGCCACTACCACACCCACACACGGGGGGCAGATATGGCCGTTCTTGAGATGTTCCCCGAGATTGAGGATTTTGTCCAAGACCTGGCGAGAGACATCGTTGACGGTATGCCCCGGGAGCAGCAGGTAGCCCGCCTCAACAACATCTGCTGGCAGCTGATGTACACTCAAAGGTTCTGCGACTACCACAGGAAAATCGCCGACCTGGAGAACTGTAACGTTTGTTACGAACCCGCCGCCTAGAGGCATTGGCCGTGCGGGTTCCCGGAGGGATCTTCGTGACAGCCGAAGCTAGGAACCGTCTTTGCCTTGCCCAAGTCCGCAAGGGTTGTAGCGAGAGCGCTTCAATTCGGACCCCTGACGAGTGAGGAGGTCCGGTCAAGAACCGGTCTGCCCGGAAGGACGTTGCGTTTCGCCATCGCGCGACTGCGGGAGGCCCAAATTCTGACGGAGCGCCGGAGCCTGAGGGATGCCCGACGAAAGGTCTTCTACTTAGAACGCGGACAGGCGCACCGCGCCCTAGACGGTACCCCAGTTGACCCAGAAGACTTGTGAGTAACCGTCGTCGTACAATTTCAAATAGTGCGCTCCCAGGAACTTTTCTTGGGCTTCCTTGGACAGTGGGAAGGCAGGATCCCAGGGCAGGAGGGTCACCCCCTTCATAAGGTCGGCGTCCAAGAGCACGTAGTCGATTCGTCCGGGACCTCCGGGAAGGACCTCCACCCATTCCATCTCTGGCCGAGCCGTCTCGAAGGTTGGGGCGTGGAGTGGTAGAGAGACCGTGTCCCAGGTGGCTCGCACGCCCGTGAATCCGAACAGCACCGAGGACACGCGATGGTCCGTGGCCGTGATGCCTTCCACCCGTCCGTTGGCCCAATGGAGGGCACTTACGCCCTGAGCCCGGATGCCCTCGAAGTGGTTGCCCACGGCCTCCCTCGTCGGAAAGGTCGTCACGGCGGACAAGATCAGCAGGGCCGCCAGCAGGATGATGACGCCGTTCCGTCCTCGTCGGACCCCCCTCCAGACGGAGACCGCGCCTACCCCCGCGAAGACCGCGAGGAGGATCGTGACGTATTCCAGGTGCCGGTAGGGAATGAGAAACGTAGGCGCAATGGTGGCTCCGATGGTCCACGAAATCAGCAGCGCCAGCAGGGTCGCCGTGAGGACCCCGCCTCCAGGAAGGAAGTCAAACTGCTTGCGCCCTGGGGCGGCCAGAAGGAAGAGCGCGACGATGGGTGCCGCGAAGGGGATGAACTCCGGAGTCACCGATATCGTGGTTCCCGGGGTGGACACGAACAGGAGGGCCGTCAGGATGAGGGAAGCGAGCACGACGGCGACGCCATATAGCCACAAGGTTCTCGAAGGCGACGGGAAAGAGGGCCGGTACGTCCAGGAGAGGCGTCTCCGGAGGAGGGCGAGAAGATAGAGGGCCAGCGGAAGGAATAGGAGAAGGATGGCCGTGGTCCACCAGGGCACCCGCTCAAAGCCCAAGAACTCCCGGAACCTCTGGGTGAAGAGGCCCCAGTACGCGAGGTTGGCGGCCACGAGGAAGGCGAGGAAGCTCGTCTCCCGCTTCACCTCGGCAAAGGGAAGGCCTCGGAGGAGGATTCTCAAGAAGACGACCATAAACGTGGCCACGATGAGGAAGAAGCTAGAAAGGTGATGGACGGTCGCGAGGGCTAGGGAGAGGGGAATCAGAAGGAGGAACAGTCGGCCGTCCTTCCGGAGTCGAAGGACCAATAGGAGGGAGGAGGCGAAGAGAACATCGCCCAGGACGCCCGGAATCGCATGCGACGTCGTGTAGACATGGGGCATGGCCACGGCCAGAACCCCGGCTGCGAACAGCGCGGGCCAATCTCGGCCCGTCACCTCTTTGGTGATCAGGAAGACGGGGAGGACGACCAGGGCAGCCAACACGGGGACGACGAGGATCGCGGCGGCCTCCACGTCCAGGCCGGCCCAGGAGGCGGCGGCGGCCAGGACGTTCATACCGGGGAACTCGTAGTAGGTCACACCCCATCCCAGGTAAGGATCCGGGAGGGCCAATCCCCGCGCTAGGGTCTGCGTGACCCCGAAGTACTCGCCGAAGTCCGCTCCCCAATAGAGGTGCTGCATGACGGGCACCAGCCTCAGGTAGATGGACAGAAGCGTGACGGAGAGTAGGGCGAAGATCGTGGATCGCCGCACGTCGCTCCATAGAGAAATGACTAATAAAGGTGCCCGGAGGCACGCTGGAGTCGCACCAGAAAACGTATAAGATGCCTCCCCCGCTCTTGCCTGCGTGCGCCTCGCGGTCTTTCACGATTTCCTGGATAAGATCGGGGGAGGGGAGAAGCTCGCCCTCACTGTGGCGAGGCGTCTTGATGGGGACGTGTATACCACCAACCGGAGGCCGATCGTTGTGGAGCGGATGTCTTCAGCCGACGCCCGCATTCACGACCTTGGCGGTGTCCTCCCCCTCGCTCCGCTCAAACAGATGCACGCCTCGTGGCGGTTCCACAGATGCCGGGTTCCCGGGTACGACGTCTACCTCTTCTCGGGCAATTGGGCCCACTACGCTTCGCGCCGACACGGCCCAAGCGTCTACTATTGTCACACTCCCGTCCGCGCTTTCTATGACCAGCGGGAGGCCATGCTTGGCCGGCTCCCCGCATGGCAACGGCCGCTCTACCGGGGCTGGACCCGGATTCACTCTCGATTTGATGTGGACTCCATTCGACGGACGGATCGTGTTCTGGCGAACAGCGAGAACGTTCGTCGACGCGTGGAGCGGTACTATGGGCGGGATGCCACAGTCGTCCATCCTCCTGTGGTTACGCGAGGCCTGCGCTTCCGCGAGGTGGGAGACTTCTGGTTGAGCATCAATCGACTCTACCCCGAGAAGCGCATTGACCTGCAGCTAGACATCTTCCGCCAGCTGCCCGAGGAGCGGCTCGTGGTGGTCGGTGGATGGGCAGAGGGCGACCACAGCGGGCCCTATGTGAGGAGCCTGAACCCGCCTTCGAATGTCGAATTCGTCGGCGAACTGGGGGAGGAGCAGCTCGCAGACCTCTACGGGCGGTGTCGTGGCCTGATTGCCACGGCGGTTGACGAAGACTTCGGTTTGACTCCGGTGGAAGCCATGGCCGCGGGGAAGGCGGTCCTCGCGACCCGCGAGGGAGGGTACTTGGAGAGTGTCATCGAAGGCGAAACCGGTTGGCTGCTGCCTCCAGATGTGAAGGTCTTTGCTGAGAAGATCAGGACGCTGGATGACGACACGCTTGCCGGCGTGAGGTCCGCATGTGAGTCTCGGGCCAAACTCTTCAGCGAGGACCTGTTCGTGGACAAGATGCGATCCATCCTCGAGGATGCGGCAGCCTCCTGAGCATCTAGATCGTCTGGGAAGAGGCCTCTGACGCGAAGCCTTCAATCGTCGGATGTGATCTCCCGAGTCACCGCATCCACGATGTCCATGGCCTCACCAATCATCTCGATCGACGCTGCGTATGAGAACCGAAGGTGGCTCTCGCCCTGCTTTCCGAAGGCGGAGCCGGGGCTGCATACAACTCCGGCCTTGAGGAGTCTCAACGCGAGTTCCTCGGACTTTACGGGATAGTTGAAGGAAGGGAAGGCGTAGAAGGCGCCGCCCGGTGAGAGGCAGTGGAAGCCACGGATGGAGTTCAGCCTCTCCACGATGAAATCTCTTCGTCGTCGGAATTCATCCACCATCTCCTTCAGGTAATCCCCGGAATCGAGGAGTCCATTGAGGACGGCGTACTGTGCCGGGGTTGGCGGACAGGCCACCATGTAGTAGTGGACCTTGGCCATAGTCGTGATGAACTTCTCCGGGGCGATGAGGTATCCCAGTCGCCAACCCGTCATGGAGAAGGCTTTGGAGAAGGAGTTCACGTAGACCAGGTTCTCCGTGTGCCCAAGGAAGGAATGATGATCCCCCTCGTACACGATGCGGTCGTAAACCTCGTCTGAAATGAGGAGGATGCCATGATCTTCCGCAAGGGCCGTTACGGCCTCTATCTCCTTCCTACCCATCACGGAGCCAGTGGGGTTGGAGGGCGTGTTGACGATCATGGCCTTCGTATTCGGCGTTATCAGGGACTCCAGCTCGTCGAGGGACGGGAGGAAGCGGTTCTTCTGCAATATTGAGTAGAACACGGGAACGCCCCCCGCGAGGCGTATGTGGGGGGCGAAGAGGACGAATCCAGGGTCGGGCGTCAGGACCTCTTCCCCCGGGTTGATGAAGACCTGCATGGTCATCGCGAGAGCCTCGGTAGCCCCCACAGTAATCAGCACATTTCCCGCGTTCACATCCGCCTGCGCCGAGTGAACTTCCGCCAAGGCCTCACGCAGTTTCAACAAGCCTCCTGTAGGCCCGTACTTGTTGTACCCCTCCTCCAGCGCCTTCTTCATCGCCTCCAGGACCGCGGAGGGTGGCTGAAAGTCTGGCTCGCCCAGCCCGAGGTTGATGGCGGCCGAGCCCGCCAGGTCGAACATCTTACGGATCCCGGACATCCTGAGACCGCGCGCCCGCTCGGCGAACATATTTCACAGAATTCCCCTCCCAACATTAACCCATCGAGACAGGGCTTGACAGGGTGAGCCCTACAGTTTTTTGTACGTGGGGTCGATAATTCGTCTCGCATGGCAGAAAGGTGCCCGCGCTGCCGAGTCCGCCTGCAAAACCCGAGGGCCTTGGCGTGCCCAAGCTGCGGCTATTCCCTCCGTCTACCCGCTGTTGGCAAGTTGGGCGGGTTCCTGATGGTAGCTGGCTTTTTCGTCCTCCTCTTCGCCATCTTCTCCCAAGAGATGTGGATTGAGGCCTTGGCTGCGGGGATCGGGGCCATCGTCCTGGGCATGGGGGCATTTGTTGCCGCTGGCTGGATGATGGGAAGAAGCCGCAGGGCCTAGAGGAAATCCTCCAGCCGAGAGACCTGCTTGCTCTCATCCTGAAAGACCGACTCGATGGCCTCCTCCACGAGCCCCAGGCGCTGTCTGAGGTATGTGGAAATGCCATACTCCTCTGAGATTCTTTTGGAGACATCCAGGTACTTGACGACGCTGCTCCGATGGACAGTCATGGTCAGATTCCCTGCGCAGTTCAGGCACTTCCCCTTCAGGGGGATGCGCCGATACTTGGAGTTGCACTTGGTGCAGCGGAACTGCTGGCTGGTGAAGGCCTTGAGGTTTCCCACTAGGTCAGGCAAGAAGTGGAAGTTGATGATGCGCGACACTACGTCCTCCTCGTTAACCGCCCTTATCTTCCTGGCCAACGCTAGCTGACCTTCCATCTTGGCGATCATATTCCCCTCCTTGTAGGCGGACCGGAGTGGGGCCTCGGTGATGCTCTCCACAGGATGTGTGTAGGCGAATCCCTCAAACTGCAGCAGGGTTCCGATTCGCTTCCGGACGGTGTCCATCATCGCCTCGACGTCGCGGGGGTGGGTGAAGCGCCTTGCGGCGTCGTAGAATTCCAGCGGAAGGGTGGGGCACACCTCCATGTTCTGGGCCTCTTTGTCGATCTCCCGAGGGTCGATCCGTGTGCTGAGGACCAGAGGGGCATCCATGAGGCCTCCCCGTTTCTGCGGCAGGAAGGAGCGGCTGAAGTTCAGGAGGCCGTCCATGAGAAGGATGACGGAGTCTTCGTCACCATCGGCATCTCGCCTCTTGGCGGCATGATAGAAGGGGTGGCCAAAGCAGACACGAGCTGGTGAGAGGCCTACAATTCGGGCGAGGACGCCCACGGACGTGTGGGGAGCGAGGCCCACGACCAGGTGCCCCACAAGACCCTCTGGTCTGTCGAGGCCGTAGAACGGCTCCGCGTCGTAGGCCTTGACGAGGAGGGCGTCTACGAACTGGGCAACCTTGAAGAGATATTCACCACACACCTGGGGCACGATGATGTCTTGGGGCTTCAGTTCAAGGAGCTGGCCCTCGCTTTCCAAGGGCTGGCCCTCTGCATCCACGGCGTACCCCAGCCGGTGGGCGTCCTCCACCGACATGCCAACCTCCGATGGCTTGAAGTGCGTGAGGGGCAGGTTGGTCATATCGAAGCGGCTGGTTCCGTCCTTGAAGACGAAGACTCCGTACTCGGCCCGCAACAAAGCCTTCTCCAGCGCCTCAGGTGTCTTGGGTCGTGAGATCATTCCTTGGACGAGCTTTACTCCCTCGATCTTGCCCTCCGCCAATCGGCTGGTGACCTGTTGATGGAGTTCTCTCAACGGTATGGACTCCTCAAGCACTCGGCCAGTGTGGGTAGTGTGCCCTCCACAGGGGCATCGAGACAGGAACCAGGTCTTCCCACACGCCTCACACTTCCGCACGCCTACCTCCACCGCCACGCGCTCTTTGCCCAGAGCCTTGGACAGGAGCCTCTGAGGGCCCCCGGCTGTGCTGATCGGGAACAGGCCATGGGGAGGGGGCCTCATCAGCCTCTCCTTGGCCTTCTCCGGTCGCCCCATTCGGGCGCCAATCCTGGTAGGAGCCCGGGCCCTGACGACGATGCGTCCGAGCTGGGAGACATATTCCAGTGAGTCTGCGGCCTCCGCATCCTCCCGAGGTCGGAGGCCTTCCTCAACGACCTCCACCCCGAGGCAATGAAGGAGGACGATGGAGTGCCGACCCACCTTGACCTCATCACCCTCGCGCCGGAAGGGGGCACCGAGGCTCGATATGAGTCCAATCAGTTCCTCGTCGGCAGGAAGTGTGAGACGACCGTTCTCCAGCCGGCCCGCTTCCGCGACAAGGCCCCGTAGGCGTCTAAGTTCCTCGACGCTGAGGTCGTGCCAGAAGAGGTTATAGTGGGGATGGAGGGGGACGTTGTATGCCTTGGAGAGCTGGAGGGCTTCCTCGGGGCTAGGTCGCTCCCATGCCTCTGGGAGCCCGCCGGCAGCGGCCTCCAGCTCCGCCCTGTACCAGTCAAGGCCGTAGGCTCCAGGGACCAGAGGGTGGTTGTTTTCGAGGAACTCCCCATAGGCGATGAGAATCTCACCCAAGTCGACGAGACTTCGCACATTCGGCCGAAGCTCTCGGGCCTGTTCTAAGTCCGTGACTTCCTCCAGGCTTCCGTCTCGCAGTAGCACCAAGGGCCCGTTTATGGAGGTACATGGAGCGACGGCCCCTGCCTTTCCGGGCCTCTCCACCTTCAATTGAGTACCGACCGCAATGAAGTCGTCCAGGAGGTGCATCGTGGCCGGGTGGAGGCCGATCGCCGCAAGTCCGGTCGCGCGAGACCTCCCGTATCGAAGGCTGAACCCCCCGCGCTGACTTGGATGGGCGAGGACAGGTCTGCCTGCAAGGATGTTCTGGATGAACTTGTAGCTGGGCTCCACAACGGGTCCTTCCTCCTCTCCCCGTTTCGTCCTGACGTATCGCCGCAGGAATTCCCAGCCGTCGATTCCCAGCTTCCGAACATGCTTCAGTATCTTGGGTGCCTTCAGGCAGAGACCCTCGGCGATGACCAGACACGCCCCCCCGCGAACCCGGTTGGTCTCCACTCGGGAGAGGTCCCTGTAGCCGCTGATCTCCTGTTCCTCCGTCCCCTCCCCGTTGACCCCGACAGGGCAGTTGCTCACGACCAGCTCGATTTCCTCCCCGGTGGGTGTGTACTGCAGATGCTGGAGCTGCTTGTAGACCGGTACCTCCTCCTTGAACCGCTCTACCTCTTGCTTGGTGGCGCGATAGGCCCCGATCCCAAGTTCACGACGGACGACGTCTGCTATCAGGACGCTCAGCGCCTGAGCGGTGCCTCCCGCCGAGCGGATGGGTCCCGCGTAGTAGACATCCAAGTAGGCGCTGCCATCCTGGTTCTTCTTCACCTTCACGCCCGCCAGCCCCTCAAGGGGGGCCACCACGACCCCTTCCGTGAGCAGGGCCAGGCCGGCTCGCACCGCCCTTTCGATGCTCTCCTCCAAGCTCCTCGCCGGCCTAAGGGCCACTTCCTTGGCTATCATCAGGGACGTCTCTTCGCGGTCGTGGTCTTTGCTCAGTTCTCTGATTCTCTCGGCCACGCCATCGAGCCCGTACTCCTTCAAGAGCCTCTCGACCCGACTGGGGAGGTCCTCCGCCCTTGGAATCTCGACATAGAGTTCCGGATCCAGCCCCCTCGCTCGAGCCTCAGAGGCCACATCGTAGCACCGCTGAGCCTGGGCGTCCAGGCCCTCGAGGTAGTCGCCTATCTCCTTGCTGCAATTGAGGTTCCCCATCCCACCACTCAAGAATCCGAAAGGCAATGGGGAATGGCCTATAAAGGCTCTCCCAATTCAACCGTGAGAGGTCCCGTTGACGTGAGGGTCTGAGCTAAATTCCATGGGTGAGGACTACGACCCCCGAGCTAAACTTCGAGAAAGAGGTCCTCGGTTCTGAGGAACCAGTGGTAGCCCTTTTCACCGCTCAGTGGTGTGGCTTCTGCCTCCGTTTCTTGCCCACCTTCCGGCGCGCGCAAGCGGAGGGGGTCAGGTTCGTGGAGGTGGACATCAGCGACTATGACGATCCGCTGTGGGATGTCTATAGGATCGAGGTAGTCCCAACCCTCATAGTCTTTCACCAGGGGAAAGTAGCCGCGCGCGCGGACGGCCGCTACATGCGGGGCCTTGACGACGCGGACATGGAGAGGATGCTGCAGGCCAGTGCCGAGAAACGTTAGGGAAGGGCTGACAGCGTTCCGCGGGCCGAGAGGCCGTTAAAGCGGCACGGTTTACCAAAGTGCCCGAAGGCGCTCAGGCTCCGTACCTAGGCCAGAGGTCCACGACCCCTCAAGGGGGCCAACCTTCCCACGGGCTCGCGCACCGCAGTACCGGAGGGAACGCAGGCGGGCTTAACTTCCGGGTTCGGGATGGGACCGGGTGTATCCCCGCCGCTTTGGCCGTCAAACCCTTCCCTTGAGTATCAGCTTGCGAGCGGTCTTAAACCTTATGTCTGCTCCAACCCGACGAACTCAAGCTAGGAGAAGGAACAGCGGGGCGAAGATTACCGCCACCTTCCCCACCAGCTTGATGAGGATGTTCAGGGAAGGTCCGGCGGTGTCCTTGAACGGATCCCCCACGGTGTCCCCAATAACGGCCGCCTTGTGGGCCTTCCCTCCCTTACCCCCGTGGAGACCGGATTCGATCAGCTTCTTCGCATTGTCCCAGGCGCCGCCGGCGTTGGCCATGGCCACGGCCAGAAGGAACCCGGCGAAGAGGGCACCCATCAGCAGCCCGGCCAAAGCCTCGCGACCCAGGACGAAGCCCACAATCAGGGGTGCCGCGATGACCACGATGCCTGGCAGGAACATGGACCGGATGGCCCTGCGGGTCACGAGGGCGACGCATCTCTCGTAGTCTGCCTCCGCCCTCCCCTCCTTCAGACCCGGGATCTCTCTGAACTGTCGCCGAACCTCCCCGACGACCTCGAAAGCGCCGTTGCTGACCGCCTTGAGGGTGAGGGCGGAAAAGAGAGCCGCGAGCATCGCCCCAATGAGAAGGCCCGCCACCACTCTGACGTCGCTGGCGACGAATTCCGTCACCTCGGCTACTTCTAGGTAGGTAACGATCCAGGCCAGGGAGGCTAGCGCGGCGGAGGCGATGGCGAAGCCCTTGCCGATGGCGGCCGTAGTGTTTCCCACGGAGTCCAACGCTTCCGCCCTCTCGCGGGCTTCCTTCCCGAGGCGACTCATCTCCGCGATGCCCGCAGCGTTGTCAGCGATGGGACCATAGGCATCGGTGGACAGGAGCATGGCTAGGGTCAGGAGCATGCCCACGGCGGCGATGGCAATCCCAAAGAAGCCCTTGGCCGGATCCTCCAATCCTCCAGAGGAAACGTACGCTAGCCACGTCGCCGCGGCCACCACCACGATGGGAACGACAGTACTCATCAGTCCAGAAGAGAGGCCTTCGATGATGTTGATGGCGGCCCCACGCCTACTTGCGGCAGCGATCGCCCTGACGGGTGCGTACTCGGAGGTGAAGTACTGGGTTGACAGTCCGATGACGAAGCCGCCCACGAGGCCACCTACCATGGCGATGAAGGGGCCGAAACCTTCCGGTCCCATCACGCCGTGGATGGTGAAGTAACCCAGGACGATCATCAGCCCGGTGCTGACGTACACACCTCTGTTGAGGGCTCCCCGCGTGGCCTTGGCCTCGGCTTCGTAGCTCTCTGGCACCTCCCGCGGCCTAACGACTATGATTCCGACGACTGACGCGGCCAGTCCCCCCGCCCCAAGGAGAAGCGGCAGGAGGGCCCCCGCCGAACCGTGAGTCAGGGAGTAGGTCACGATTCCCAGGACCATAGCGGCCGCCAGGGCGGAAACGTAGGACTCATAGAGATCGGAGCCCATGCCCGCGACATCTCCGACGTTGTCCCCAACGTTGTCCGCTATAACCGCAGGATTCCTGGGGTCGTCCTCGGGAATCCCAGCCTCCACCTTGCCCACCAGATCGGCCCCTACGTCGGCACTCTTGGTGAAAATCCCGCCGCCCACCCGCAGGAATAGCGCCACCGAGCTGGCTCCGAAGGCGTATCCGAGCCAGACCTCGATGTCCTCCGGACCTTGGAAGAACAGGAAGAGAGCCGTCAGGCCCAGAAGTCCCAAGGCCACCGAGACTGTGCCCATGACGGAGCCCCCGAAGAAGGCCGTTCTCATTCCCTGCACGAAGCTGGACCGAACGATGTGGGCGGTCCTCACGTTGGCTCGTGTAGCCACCCACATGCCGATGTACCCCGCTCCGAAGGAAGCCGTCGTACCGATGGCAAAGGCCAAGGCGACCTGGGGCGCGATGAAGAAGGCCAAGACCACGGTCATGGAACCGGAGAAGAGTAGAAGGGCCGTCAACTCGCGTTTGAGGAAGACGGAGGCCCCCCGCCGGATGGCTCCGGCGATCTTGATCATCCTCTTGCTCCCCTCTTCCTTCCGCTGGATGTAGATGACGAGGATGGCCGCGAAGGCCAGGCCGCCGGCGCTACTGATGATGGGAAGGTACTGGAGGATTGACATAGCGGGAAGGTCTCGCAGGTTGCAGAAGGTTGTGGGTCTTATAAGACCTGGGACCCCCACCGCTCACAGGAGGCCCAGGAGGAGGTTCCCGACGATGAACGTGAGGATGAAGGCAATGGCAATGGGGACCAGGAACGGGATCTGCGGGGTCACCCAGATACGTTGAACGCCGATGTCCCTTAGAACCTCCACGTGGGCTCGATCGTCCTTCTTCTTTGGAAACGCGTAGTACCTAACCCTGCCTTCTACCGCCTCTTGGAGGACCCAGACGAAGCGTGGCAGGTCGTCGATTGGGGCCTTATAGCCCAGAAAGGCCTGAGGCCATCGGAAGTCTCCCCTCCGCACGTTGATGACCAGGAAGTATAGCGGCAGGAAGACCAGGAGCAACGCAGCATTCATGAGGGTCGAAAGGGCAAAGGGAAAGAAGACCTCAAAGGCACCCAGCACCCGGGGCTCGATGAGGATCAAGGGCAGGCCCCCGGACGTGGGGTAGCCTGGTGCCAGGAAGGCAATGGCGATGAGGGCCTTGGCATCGGCCCCGCCCTTGAGGAGCCCTAGGTAGTAGAAGAGGTAAGTCAGGAGGACAACAAAGAGAACGCCAAATCCACGCCTCAGCACGCCCTGCCCCGCCACATCGAAAGTGGAAAACCGCACCAGAAGGAGAACGACGGAGAGGGCGGTGGCCAGGTAAATGAGGGCCGTCGACAGCCTCTCCAGCTGGCCGGCCTCCCTGTCCCAGAGCAGGTCCAAGAGCATCAGGGCCATGGGCACCAAGATCAGGTATGTCCTCAGATCTGCTGTGCTCATCGCGATTTCGACGCCGAAGAGGAGCAGGCCGATGCCACCCATCAAGGCCCACGCCCAGTCTGTCACCCTCCGCGTCCTCCAATCTCTGAAGGCACCGTAGGCGAGGATTCCTGTCCCGAGAATGAGGCGCGCGAGGAAGAGAAACACAAGGTTCGATTTCTCTCTCGGCTAAAAAGGTTGAGTCAGCACGCCCCTCAGGTCGCCCGCACGAGGTCGTCCTGTCCCTTATAACCACCTGGCAAACCTTTTATCCACACCCCTTCTTGTGCCGACAAGCTCATGGCGAGTGAGGTTGCTGCCTCCGAAAGGCCCGTTGGGGCACCGGTTCGTATCGAACTGAGCCGGGACCTTCGGCTCTTTGACATTACGATGATTGGCATCGGGGCCATGATAGGAGCCGGCATCTTTGTCCTGGCGGGAAGCGCCGCCCGGGTGGCTGGTCCGGCAGCTATCCTCGCCTTCGGCATCAATGGCATCGTCACCCTGCTGACGGCCTTCACCTACGCAGAGCTGGGATCCGCCTATCCAGAGGCGGGCGGGGTCTACCTGTGGGCAAGGGAGGGATTGCCTCCCCCTGCCGGCTTCGTCAGCGGTTGGCTCTCGTGGATCGCGGCGATCATAGCCTGTAGTCTCTATGCGGCGTTTTTCGCTAGCTTCATCATGTTCATTCTGGGTTTCTATGGCCTGTCAGACGCCGTCGCGTCGGGGGAGATTGTCGTCGCTGGGATGGGAATCAATGTCTTTGAGAAACTCGTGACCGTCGCCATAATTCTCTTCTTCGTATCTGTGAACTACGCAGGAGTTCAGACCACTGGCAGGGCGGAGAGTCTGATTACCATGGGGAAGATCCTGGCCTTGGGCATTTTCATCGTTCTGGGTGCCAACGCCATGATTCAAGACCCCACCGTGCCTCGGAGGTTCTTCACGGAGTTCATCCCTGTGGAGACGGGTTTGGCTGGGATCCTCCTGGCGATGGGCCTAACCTTCATCGCCTTCGAAGGCTACGAAATCATAACCCAGTCAGGGGAGGAGGCCAAGAACCCCAAGAAAAACATCCCCAGGGCAATCTTCGCCTCCATCTTCGTGGTGGTGATTATCTACCTCCTGACGTTCATCGTGGCCCTGGGCGTTGTCCGCGTAACCCCTGATTGCGAAGCGGCGTGGAGATGTCTCGGCGGAGAGCAGCCGGAGCTCGCGATGATCCTGTCCGCCATAGACCTTGCCGGACCGTTGGGGCTGGTCCTCATGGCCTCAGGAGGCCTCCTCGCGGCGACCTCCGCCTTGAATGCCACGATATACTCCTCCTCCAGGGTGAGTTTTGCTATGGGAAGGGACGGAACCCTCCCCCGTCCTCTTGGAAGGGTCCATCCGAGGAGGAAGACGCCGGGGAATGCCGTGATCATCAGCGGAATCGTAATCACAATTTTTGCAGTACTACTGCCCATCGAGCAGATCGCTGCTTCCGCCAGCGTCATGTTCCTCCTCCTCTTCACCATGGCGAACTTGAGCCTCCTATTGCTGAGGAAGAAGCGGCCCGAGCTTGAGAGAGGGTTCTGGGTCCCGCTTTTTCCTTTTGTGACCCTCGTTGGAATCGGTGCCAACCTCTTCCTTGCGGTCTTCATCTGGAATTTCCCGGCAGAACCGGGGGCAGTCCTAGGTGCTGGACAAGTGGCTTGGTACGTGGCCATACTCTGGCTCAGCGTCGGTTTGACATATCATTTCTTTAAGGGAGGGCGCGAGGCGATAGAAACCGCGCCGCCGATAAGACGTGAAATCCTCGAGGTCATTGCCTCTCCCCTGAGAAGGGCGGAAAAAGTTGGCCGACAGGTTCTCGTCCCCCTGAGGGACCCAAACAACCTCCCGATTGTGAAACTGGGAGCTCAGATTGCCAAGGAGAGAGGAGCTGAACTCCTCCTCCTCCACGTGATTGAGGTCCCGCGCACCTTACCTCCGAAATCGATCAGGTTTGGCTACGTAGACGACCGTATCACCGCCCTCCAGAAGCCAAGGGAGTTGGCACGCAAACTGGGGGTCGAGGTGTCCATCGTCGTGAAGATCTCTCACCGAGTCTACGACACCATCCTGGAAACGGCTGACCAGGAGGGCGTCGAGGCCTTGATACTCGGTTGGCGGGGAGAACGCCCGGCTCGAGGGGGTCGAATCCTTGGAAGCAATATCGACTTCCTGGTGCAGCGGGCCAAATGCGACGTCATCGTCTTCAGGCCCCTGGACATCAAGGAAGAACTCGATCGGATCACCGTCCTCTCAGGCCACGCGTGGCACGTCACGCACGCCTTGAGGCTTGCTGGAGTTCTCGCCAAGGATTACGATGCCCAGGTGACCATTCTGAGCGTGATCCCCTACAAGTCCCTGGAGGAGGCGACCGTTGCCGACGGTCATAGACTGCTCAAGGTGCTTGAGGATATGGAGGTCAAGGGGGAGCACAAGATCGTGTACTCTGGCTCCATAGTGGAGGCCGTGGCCAAGGAGTCAACCAAGTCGGACCTCCTTGTCATGGGGGCTAGCACCACGTGGGTCTTGTCCAAGTACGCCTTCGGGCCCCTCGAGGATCGGATAGCCAAAGGCGTCACGTGCCCCGTCTTGATGCTCAGAAAGATGGCCGAGCGGCCTAAACTTGAAGAAAGAGAAGCTTGAAGCCTTCCTCGTGGAAGAGTTCCTGGGCCTTGGCGATCAACTCGCTCTTGATCCTCTTCATCTCCCCTGGATCCGTGATGTAAGCCCAGAGCTGATAACTGACGGTGTTCCCCTCGAGCTTCCGAGCGTAGACCTTAGGCTCGGGCTCGCCGAGGATGCCTTCGGTGCGCCTGGCGGCGTCGGTCAACAGGCTCTCGACTTTCCAGTGGGG